>JBIITW010000127.1:0-13893 GCA_044340265.1 Burkholderiales bacterium
CATGTGTAAGGCATGCCGCCAGCGTTCAATCTGAGCCAGGATCAAACTCTTCAGTTTAAATCCTATGCAAATAGTTTTCGCTCGCAGAAATTTCCGAAGCCAGGCATCCATCCAACCCAGGCTTTCACCCAGACCAGACAAACACCCATCTTCATGTTTCGTGCAAGTACTCGATCTCTTCAAGCTTCCAGATCCACTCGGGCCTTGCGACCCTCACGAATCTTTCCACCCGCCTGTATCAAGCACCCACACCTATCGGCTGTAGTTTGTTAAAGAGCGTGCGCTTCCAGGGCGCTTCCGATCACGCCGTATTCGGCATGTCCGGCTTCGTTCATCGGCTCACTGCTTGTTGCTTTCGACTCGCTTCGACTTCGTTGCGGGTCTGCAGAGAGGCGGTGAACGGGGAGGCGAATATTAGCTGCACTACCCCCGGGATGCAACACCTCCGACGCAGTTATTTCATGTTTTTCTGCAACGAATTTTTTAGGACCGCGCAATCAATGCCTTGCGTCCCTGAGGTCACGGGCGACTACTGCCCGAGCAGGTTCCAGAACCCGCTCGGGCAGTGCGTCCACCCGCCCTGCCGCTTCATCCAGCCTGGTTCTGGTACCAGTCCATGATCTTCTCGCCAGTCCAGAAGACGACGCCCGGCTGCTGGGCAAGTCGGCTGAACACGCGTTCGAAGTAACCGATCCGGTGTGGCACGCCCGAGATGTACGGATGCACCGCGATCGCCATCACCTTTGGCCGTTCCGCCGACTCTGCGTACACGCAATCGAAGTAGTCCATGCAACGCTGCTCGAACTCGGACGCCGCGTGGCGAGAGACCATCATCATCGAGATGTCGTTGAGCTCCACCGTGTACGGCATGGTCACCAGGGGGCCGTGGCGTGTCTGGATCGTGCAGGGCTCGTCATCGATCACCCAGTCGGCGGTATAGCGGATGCCGGCTTCGGCCAGGAAGTCCGGGGTCTGGAGCGTCTCGGTGAGGCCGGGTGCCAGCCAGCCGACCGGCGCCTTGCCGGTGAACGCCTTGATCGATTCAACCGTGCGCGCGATCGTCGCACGCTCGTCCAGTTCCTGGTGGGTCGGCCGCTGGTCGTATCCATGGCCCATGAACTCCCAGTTCGACTCCAGCGCGGCCCTGGCCACCTGCGGGTACTCGGTGCACACGGCACCATTGATCGCGAGCGTGGCGCCGATCTTCAGCCTGTCCAGCACCTGCTTGATGCGCCAGAAGCCGACGCGCATGCCGTACTCGTGCCAGCCCCAGTGGGGAACGTCGGGAACGGTCGTGACATGGGTGGGTGGCGGAAGCACCTGTCTCGGCATCGCGCGCTCGATGCGCCAGACTTCGACGTTGACGATCGGCCAGACGATCAGGCGCGCGTTGTCCAGCTTGAGCGGCTTGCGACCGACGATCGGATCATAGGGAATGCGTTGCGACGGAATCATCGAGTGGGGTCCTCCAGACCGGGGCACGGGTTGTTGTCCATTTGGCGTAAGCCGGGTGGCAACTGCAGTGCCAGCTGCCGTTGCCACCCACCTTGCCGGCGGAAGGTTAATCGATCCGTGCGCCAGAAGCCTTTACGACCGTGCCCAGCTTCGCGATTTCCGTGCGGATGAACTTGGGGAACTGATCCGGCGGCAGGGTCACGGCCTCAGCCCCCTGCTGCGCAAGCGTGTCGCGCATCTCCGCCAGGCCCATGATCTTCACCAGCTCGGTGTAGAGGCGATTCACCACCGGTTTCTGCATCCCTGCAGGACCCATGATGCCGCTGTAGAGCACGAGGTCGAAATTCGGCACTCCCGCTTCGATCATCGTGGGCACGTCCGGCACCGTACCGTTGCGCTTCGCAGTGGTCACCGCAAGGCCACGCAGCTTGCCGGCCTTCACCTGCGAAATGGCTGCTGGCATAGTGGAAAACACGAGGCCCACCTGATCGGCGAGCAGCGCCGCCACCGCAGGGCCGCTGCCGTTGTAGGGGATGTGGGCCATCTCGAGCTTGGCCGCCATCCGGTAACTCTCGCTGGCGAGATGGAGGATGGTGCCGTTGCCCGATGAACCGTAGTTGAACTTGCCGCCCCGCGAGCGGATCAGCGCGGTGAGTTCAGCCACCGTCTTTGCAGGCACGCTCTGGTTGACCACCAGCAGCAGAGGCGTCTGCGCAACCAGCGTGATGCCGGTGAAGTCCTTCACGGAGTCGTAGGGCAGCCGGGCATAGAGCGTGGCATTGATGGCATGCGTGGTCATGTCCTGGATCATGATCGTGTGCCCGTCCGGATTGGACTTGGTCACGATGCCGGCGCCGATGAGCGTTCCCGCACCCGGACGGTTGTCGACCACCACCTGCTGCCCCAGGGAACCACCCAGGCGCTGGGCGATCAGGCGCCCGAGCACGTCCGAGATTCCGCCCGGCGCGAATGGCACGATCATGCGTACTGAACGCGTCGGGTAATCAGCCTGTGCCCAGGCGGCTGACAAGGGAGCTATCGCGGTGGCGAACGCTGCAGTGGCGACGGAGAAAGCGGATATCAGACGCATCGGAAGTGATCCTGAATGTAGTTGAGAGCGAGGACGGACGTGCGAATGCGTCAATAGCAAGTAGCGCGCCATCGGCCAGGCCGCGCAATCACATTCACGCGCGATTTTCACCCCTTTTTTGCGTCGCCTCACGGACTTGAGGCGAGACGGTGCCGCAGAAAGCAAAAAGGCCAACCCTGAGGTTGGCCAATGCGCTTTTTCTGTTGGTTGCGGGGGCAGGATTTGAACCTACGACCTTCGGGTTATGAGCCCGACGAGCTGCCAGACTGCTCCACCCCGCGCCAGAGAAGAGATAGTACCCCGGACCGCGATTGAAATCAACCTGGTTGATTCGTCGAAGGCTCAACATCTGCACCTTTGTCGCCGGACGGGGTGGGTTCCGGGTCGCCGGACGCGCTGCCCTCGCCCGCATCCGGTGCGGCTTCGTGCGCCTCGCCTGATTCGGAATCCACCGCCTCGGCCGGTGCCTCAAGCATCGGTGGCGCATCCGGCGCATCCGACACAAGCGGCGCATCCGGCACAAGCGCAGCAGGCTCGTCCAACGGCAGTTGCGGCGCAGCCTCCACCAGGGAGCCGAGGTCTTCCAGCGGCGGCAGGTCACCCAGCGAGGTCAGGTTGAGATCATCCAGGAACTGGCTGGTGGTGGCGTAGAGCGCGGGGCGGCCCGGAACTTCCTTGAAGCCGACCGCTTCCACCCATCCGCGCTGCTCGAGCGTCTTCACGAGGGCACCCGAGACGGTCACACCGCGCACCGCCTCGATTTCGCCCCGCGTGACCGGCTGCCGGTAGGCGATGATCGCCAGCGTTTCCATCACAGCGCGCGAATAGCGCGGCGGCTTGTCCGGTCGCAACCGGTCGAGGTACTGCTGCAGGTCGGGCCGCGCCCGGAATCGCCAGCCGCTCGCGACATGAGTGAGTTCGATGCCCCGCCCTTCCCAGTCTGCGCGCAGTGTCTCGAGCACGCGGCGCAGTGCGTCGGCGCCGAGCTCGTCGTTGAACAGGCGGCGCAGTTCGAGCACGGACAACGGCCCGTCGGCAACCAGCAGTGCCGTCTCCAGCACGCGCTTGACCAGGTCGAGATCGAACCCTGACTCGACACCCTCGCGCGCCACTGCCGGGCTGGTCGCCGCATCCGGCGGCACCACGTCGTCCGCGACCGCGACGATCGCCAAGTCACCTGCAACATCACCACCTTCTGCAGAGGCTACGGCCGCGTCCGCGACCTGGGGTGCGTCCGCGAACTGGGGTGCGTCCGCGACCTGGGGTGCGTCCGCGACCTGAGGTGCGTCAGCGACCTGAGGTGCGTCAGCGACCTGAGGTGCGTCCGTGCCCTGGGGTGCGTCAGCGGCCTCGGGTGAACTGGATTCAGTGTCGGTCATCTGTTTTCAGTCAGGTTTCTGGAGAGCCGATGGCGGCAACGGGTTCTTCCATTTCAGGATCAGCCCCTGCAAGGCGCACATGGATCGGTGCGAACGGCGCCTGCTGGGTGATCTGGATCATCGACTCGCGACAGAGCTCGAGCAGCGCAAGCAGGTTCACCACGATCACCGGTACGCCTGCATTGGGCTCGAACAGGCTGAAGAACTCGACATACTGGTGGTCCTTCAACCGCCGGAGGATGCGCGACATGTGCTCGCGAACCGACAGCTGCTCGCGCGTCACCCGGTGATGGCGGTTGAGCTTCGCGCGTGCCAGCAGGCGCAGCCAGACGGCCTTCAGGTCTTCGGGATCGACCCTGGGCGGCAACTGCAGGTCGAGCCGCTCGAACAGCACATGCGCCACTTCGAAATCGCGCCCCACCTGCGGCATCGACGCGAGCTGCTGTGCCGCGAGCTTGATCTGTTCGTATTCGAGCAGGCGACGCGCCAGTTCAGCCCGGGGATCTTCCTCGTCCGGGGCAGCCGTCGGCGGCCGCGGCAGCAGCATGCGCGACTTGATCTCGATCAGCAGTGCGGCCATCAGCAGGTACTCGGCTGCGAGTTCCAGCCGGTTTTCATGCATCACGTCGATGTACTCGAGGTACTGGCGCGTGAGCTGCGCCATCGGGATGTCGAGCACGTTGAGGTTCTGCTTGCGGATGAGGTACAGCAGCAGGTCGAGCGGCCCCTCGAAGCTCTCGAGGATGATCTGCAGCGCGTCCGGCGGGATGTACAGATCCTGCGGAACGGACAGCATCGGCTCGCCGTGTATCCGTGCGACGCCGGCAACCACCGCCGCAACCGGCAGGACCACGGCGTCTGCATCCGCAAGCCCCGGCGACGCAGGCACGGCGGGATCGATGGTCTCGGTCGCGGCGTCCGCGGGCGGGGGATTCGTTCTCATGACACGGCGCAGTTTACCGCAGCCGGACCGACAGGGCCGGCCGCGGCCCGCAGCCTGCTAGTCGTAATCCAGCCCCATCGCTTCGCGCACGTCGCGCATCGTCTCTCCCGCAAGCGCCCTCGCCTTCTCGCAACCGTCGGCCACGATGCTGCGCAGCAGGGACGGATCTTCCTGGTAAGGCCGCGCGCGCTCCCGCATCGGCGCCTGTTCCTCCAGTACCCGGTCGATCACCGGCTGCTTGCATTCAAGGCAGCCGATGCCCGCGGTCCGGCAACCTTCCTGCACCCACTGCCGCACCGGCTCGGGCGAATAGACCTGGTGAAAGGTCCACACCGGGCAACGTTCCGGCTCCCCGGGGTCGTTCCGCCGGACCCGTGCCGGATCGGTCGGCATCGTGCGGATCTTCTTGACGACACTGTCCTGGTCTTCGCGCAGCGAGATCGTGTTGTTGTAGGACTTCGACATCTTGTGCCCGTCCAGCCCGGGCATCCGCGACGCCTCGGTCAGCAGGGCCTCGGGCTCGGCGAGGATCACCTTGCCGCCCCCCTCGAGGAAGCCGAACAGCCGTTCGCGATCGGACAGGTTGAGGTTCTGCACCTCCTCGAGCAGCGCCCGGGCCGACTCGAGCGCCTGGTCGTCGCCCTGCTCGAGATAGCGGGCGCGCAGGTCGCGGTAGAGATTCGCGCGCTTGCTGCCGAGCCGCTTGATCGCCGCCTCGGCCTTGTCCTCGAAACCCGGTTCGCGGCCGAAGATGTGGTTGAAGCGACGCGCGATCTCGCGCGTGAATTCGATGTGAGGCACCTGGTCCTCGCCCACCGGCACCTGGTTGGCGCGGTAGATGAGGATGTCGGCCGCCTGCAGCAGCGGATACCCGAGGAAACCGTAGGTCGACAGGTCCTTCTCGGTGAGTTTCTCCTGCTGGTCCTTGTACGTGGGCACACGTTCAAGCCAGCCCAGGGGCGTGATCATCGACAGCAGCAGGTGCAGTTCAGCATGTTCGGGCACCTTCGATTGCAGGAAGATCGTCGCATGCGCCGGGTCGATGCCACCGGCCAGCCAGTCGATCACCATCTCCCAGGCGTTCTGCTGGATCACCTGGGGCGTGTCATAGTGGGTCGTCAGCGCATGCCAATCGGCCACGAAGAACAGGCATTCGTGTTCATGCTGGAGCTTGACCCAGTTCTTCAGGACTCCGTGGTAATGGCCCAGGTGAAGTGCGCCAGTCGGCCGCATCCCCGACAGCACGCGATCGGCATACATCGTGTTCGACTCCGTCTGTGGCGCGCGCCGGAATTGCGCTCGCGAGGCGCCGAGTATAAGCAACCCGGGGCATGGGCACCGTTTGCGTGGCGACGGCGCCCCCCAGAGCGGACTTCACCGCCCGAACCTGCCTGCCGGTCAGCGATCGCCGCCGAGCACCGCTGCGCTGCCCCTGCCCTGCCGCGTGATCTCCGGAGGATCGCGGGTGAGGTCGATCACGGTGGTCATCTCGATCCCGCATGGCCCGCCGTCCAGCACCAGGTCGACCTCGCGCTCGAGCCGCTCGCGGATTTCGCTGCCGTCGTTCACGGGCAGGTCATCGCCCGGCATCAGGAGCGTCGAGCTGAGCAGCGGTTCATCCAGTTCCGCCAGCAGCGCAGCCACGATCCGGTGTTCCGGCACGCGCAGCCCGATGGTGGATCGCTTCGGATGCATCATCCTGCGCGGCACCTCGCGCGACGCCTCGAGGATGAACGTGTAGCTGCCCGGCGTCGCCGCCTTCAGCAGCCGGAACTGCCGGTTGTCGACGCGCGCATAGCGGCCCAGCTCACCCAGGTCCTTGCACACCAGCGTGAAATGATGGTGAGGCTCCAGGTGCCGGATACGCCGGATGCGATCGGCGGCATCCTTGTTCCCGAGCTGGCATCCCAGCGCATAGCAGGAATCGGTCGGATAGGCGATCAGCCCGCCGCCGCGAACGATGGTCGCCGCCTGCCGAAGCAGGCGCACCTGGGGGTTTTCCGGATGGATCACGAAGTATTGCGACATGGCTGACCGGTGCTGGCGCAGATGCAGGGAGGACGGACGCAGATGACGGACCCGCGAGCCCGTCGCGACACGGCGCCGAGGTGGCGCGTGGCCGGCGGGCGGACGGTGCCGGGCGTGCTTGCGAAAATCCCCGGACCGTAGCACGCTCCGCCGTTAATCGACAGCGTCGGCGTTGCGCACCACGCCCGCCGTCGTGAAGTCCCCAGGCAAGGCAGTACCAACCGCCGAAGGAGGTGAATCATGTACACGCACATCCTGTTTCCGACCGATGGCTCCGAGCGCGCCCAGCTCGCGCTGAAGCATGCGATCGGGCTGGCCAGGGCGGTCGGCGCGAAGATCACCGCGCTGCATGTCGTCCCGGAGTACTACCCGCCGGTGTACGAGGACTCGGGCCCGTTCGACCCTGAGATCGAAGCGCGTTTCGAGCGCGAAGCGGTCAATCGAGCGGGCCGCTTCCTGTCACAGGTGACCGAAGCGGCCGAGGCCGCCGGCGTGCCTTCGGCGACCCTGCATGTGACGAGTTATCACACCGCCGACACGATCATCAAGATCGCCGAAGAACAGGGTTGCGACCTGGTCGTGATGTCGTCCGGCGGCCGCACGGGACTGGCCAGCCTGCTGCTGGGCAGCGAGACGAAGAAGGTGCTCGCCCATATCCGCATCCCGGTGCTGGTCTGCAAGTGAAGGCCACGTTCGACCTGACCATCCGCAATGGCACCCTGTCGACGGCGAGCGAGACGTTCCGCGCAGACATAGGCGTGACGGCAGGACGCATCGCCGCCCTTGCGGAACGGTTGCCGCCAGGCACGACCGACATCGATGCCGGCGGTCGCTGGGTGCTGCCGGGCGGGGTGGACAGCCACACGCACATCGAACAGCGTTCGAGCAACGGCGTGATGTGTGCGGACGACTTCCGGTCAGGGACGATATCGGCGGCCTTTGGCGGCACCACGACCATCATGTCGTTTGCGGCGCAGCATCGCGGTGACAGCCTGCGCGACGTCGTCGCCGACTACCATGCGCGCGCCACGCCAAAGGCGGTCATCGACTATGCGTTCCACCTGATCATCTCCGATCCGCGACCCGAGGTGCTCGATGGCGAGCTGCCCGCGCTGATCGCGGGCGGCATCCGATCGTTCAAGGTCTACATGACCTACGACAGGCTCAAGCTGGACGATGGCCAGTTGCTCGACGTGATGTCTGTCGCCCAGCGCGAGCGCGCGATGGTCATGGTGCACGCCGAGAATCATGAGGTGATCCAGTGGATCGCGCGCCGGCTGCTCGATCGCGGCCACAAGGCGCCCAGGTTCCACACGATCGCGCACGCACCGATCGCGGAATCCGAGGCGACGCACCGCGTCATCGCGTTGTCGACGCTGCTCGAGCAGCCTCTGCTGATCGTGCATGTATCGGACCCGACTGCGATCGGACACATCCGGGCGGCCCAGACCCTTGGCGTACGGGTGCACGGTGAAACATGCCCTCAGTATCTTTTCCTGACTGCCGCAGACACCGACCGGCCCGGCATGGACGGCGCGATGTGGTGCTGCAGCCCGCCGCCGCGCGACGCGGCAGCACAGGAGTCCGTCTGGCGCGGCTTGCAGAACGGCACCCTTCAACTTTTCTCGTCGGACCACGCGCCCTATCGGTTCGATGCCAGCGGCAAGCTGCCGCTGGGCGCCGACACCACGTTCAAGGAAATGGCCAACGGCGTGCCGGGCATCGAGTTGCGGATGCCGTTGCTGTTCTCCGAAGGCGTGATGACCGGCCGGATCACGGTCAACGAGTTCGTGGCCCTGACCGCGACCAACCATGCACGCATGTACGGCCTGCATCCTCGCAAGGGGACGCTGGCGATCGGATCGGATGCAGACATCGTGCTCTGGGATCCGGAGCGGCGCACCACCGTCGACTGGTCGATGCTGCACGACAATGTCGGCTATACGCCCTATGCGGGCCGCGAACTGCGCGGATGGCCGGTGACGGTTGTCCGGCGCGGCGAGATCATCGTCGATGACGGCAAGCTTCACGCCCTGCCTGGCTCCGGGCACTACCTGCGCTGCGACGTACCACAACCGCTGCAGGTGGAACGGCCTGCGCCACCAGAGCGCAGGCTGTTCACCTGAGACATCTTTACTTCTTCAGCGAATCGCGGATCTGGCGCAGCAGCAGCACTTCTTCCGGATCGGCGGGCGCGGGCGGCGGCGGTGCGTCGGCCTTGAGCTTGTTGATCCACTTCACCAGCATGAAGATGATGAATGCGAGGATGACGAAGTTGAACAGAATCGTGATGAAGCTGCCATAGGCGAACACCGGGATGCCCGCCTTCTTGAGGGCCTCCAGGTTCATCGCGACGTCCGGCGGAACCGTGCTCAGCGCAATGAAGAAGCTCGAGAAATCCAGGCCGCCGATCACCCGCCCCACGATCGGCATGATCAGGTCACCGACCACCGAGTCGACGATCTTGCCGAAGGCCGCGCCGATGATCACGCCGACGGCGAGATCCATGACGTTTCCCTTTACTGCAAAATCCTTGAATTCCTGAAGCATCCCCATTTATCTCTCCGTTCGTATGATGTAACAATTTTTTTGAACCCGTTTGGAGCCCTTTCTACGACTTCGAGCGGAGTATCCGTCCATCATGAAAATCGTGCAACGTGAAAACAGATCTCCAAACCGCTAAAGACGTCGTGATCACGTCGCCCGCGAGAACGGCACCGGAAAAACCATGAAGCTCCTGCTCGTCAATCCAAACATCACCGATCGCGTCACCGAGATCATGCTCGAGGAAGCGCTGCGCAGCGCAGCTCCCGCCACCCGGCTGACCGCAGTGTCTGCCCCCTTCGGCACACAATACGTCGAGAACAGGGCCGAGGCGGCGATCGCTGCGCACGCAGTGCTCGAAGCCGTGGCGACGCACGGAGAAGGCTGCGACGCGGTGATCGTCGCCGCGTTCGGCGATCCGGGCGTGGAGGCGGCCCGGGAACTGTTCGACATGCCGGTGGTCGGCATCTCCGAAGCCGCATTCCACATGGCCTGGCTGCTCGGGCGCCGCTACTCCATCGTGTGCCTGACGCCCCGACTGCGCACCTGGTACATCGAATGTGCACGCGAGGTCGGGCTGGACAGCCGGCTCGCCAGCGTGCGTGCACTGCCGAGGCTCGACGCGGACATCACCGTTGCGAAGGACGCCGCGCGAGACGCGCTGCTCGACCAGTGCCGGCGCGCGGTCGAAGAGGACCAGGCCGAGGTCCTGATCGTCGGCGGCGGTCCGCTGGCCGGGCTCGCGCGCGAGATCGCGCATCTGCTGCCGGTGCCGGTGATCGACGGCGTGAGCTGCGCGGTCCGCCTGGCCGAGGCGCTGGTGGGCCTGCACCCTGCAGCGCCATCGGCCGGCAGCTTCGCACGCCCCGCAGCGAAGCCTGCACGCGGCCTGGGTCCGGCCCTGCTCGCGCGGATCACCCGCGAGAAGGAGTGACCTGCGCCAGGCCGGGGGCCAGCACTTCGCTGCCGTAGGCGGCAATCGGCTGCGGTGGCGCGTGGAACTTGCGCACCTTCGAGTGGCTGATGCCCATGCCGACGAAAGCCTCCGCCATCTTCACGCCCGCGACCACCGGGTCGATCACGGGTACGCCGGACATCTCGGACAACGCCTCATCGTAGCCGCAGAGCCCGGCGCAGGCGAGGATCACCACCTCCGCCTGGTCGCGGCTGACCAGTTCCTTGACCTGCACCGCCAGGTCACGCAACGCGCGCTCGCGATGGGTGACGGCGTCCTCGACGTTGATGTTGATCGCACGCACCGACGCGCACTTCGCCTCGAAACCATAGAGACGCACCAGGTCCTGCTGGTAGGGGATGAACTGCTCGAGCATGGTCAGCGTGCTGAACCGATGGCCCAGAAGGCAGGCCATGGCCATGCTCGCCTCCGAGATCGACACGACCGGGATGTCGAGCAGCTCCTTCAGCGCATGGATCCCCACGTTGCCGAAGCCGGCGAGCACCACCGCGTCCGGCGGCTCCTCGGCCACGCGACGGCGTACCGCCTCGATCATGTGCGGAGCGCTCATGTAATCGCCGTACGCACAATCGATGCTGCGCGTCCCGTTGGGCGAGGAAAGCCCGCTGATCATCGTTCCCGGCAACGCCCTGCGCCGGGCCGACGCGAGGATCACGTCGAGCACCACATCGGAAGTGTTCGGATTCGCCAACAGCAGCTTCATCTTCGTCCTGTATAGAGTAAGGGTTCGGTGCCAGCCACGGCTGCCTCAGCCGCCGAGCAGTTCCCGGTTGACCACGTTCACCGGAGCGCCGCGCGACCAGGCGAGCACCTGCTCGAAGGCCGAATCGAACATGGTTTCGAACCGGTCACGGGTGACATAGCCGACATGCGGCGAACAGACCACGTTGTCCATCGAGACCAGCGGATCGGCGGCGCCGGTGACCGGCTCCGCGTCATACACATCGAGTGCCGCATGGCCAGGGCGCCCGGCGCGCAATGCCGCCAGCAACGCGCCCGGTTCGACCAGTGCCGCCCGGCTGGTGTTGACGAACAGCGAATCGGGCTTCATCGCCGCGAGGTCTGCCGCCGTCACGATGCCATCGGTTTCCGGGAGCATGCGCAGGTGCAGCGTGACGATGTCGGACGCGGCAAAGAACGAACGCTGGTCGGCTGCGGTCGCGAATCCGGCGTCGCGAGCCCGCTGCAGGCTGCCTTCACGCCCCCAGACCAGCACGTTCATGTCGAACGCCCGGCCGTAGGATGCGACCAGCGCACCGATCCAGCCGTAGCCGAACACGCCAAGCGTGAGGCCGCGCAGCCCGCGCCCGAATCGGGTCTGCCAGCGCCCTTCGCGCAGGGCCTGGGCCTCCTGCGGGATGTAGCGCATCGAGGCCAGGATCAACCCCCAGGTCAGCTCGGCCGTGGTGTACGAGGGACCGGTCCGACTCGAGCACACCAGCACGCCACGGCGCGTGCAGGCAGGCACGTCGATATGCGGGATGACCCCGGTCTGGCTGATGATGCGCAGGTTGGGCAACCGGTCCAGCAGGCTGGCGGAGATCTTCGTGCGCTCGCGCGACAGCACCAGCGCATCGAACTCCGCCAGGCGACGGCCGAGTTCATCGACATCGGTCAGCGGCTCGCGGAACACCGTCACCCGGTGCCCGGCGAGCTTGCCGTAGGCAGCAAGCGTGGGCACCACGCCGAGGAAGTCGTCGAGGATGGCGATGTTCAAGGCATTGCTCCGTGCATGGCTGCTCGACGTTCAGTTGAGCTGGGTCACGAATTTCGTGACCAGGTAGCCGTCGAATGTCTCTGCGCCACCCTCGCTGCCGTAGCCACTGTCCTTCACGCCGCCGAACGGCGTCTCGGACAGCGCAATGCCGAAATGGTTGATGTTGACCATGCCTGCCTCGATCGCATTCGAGATGGCGGTTGCGTTGCGCGACGAGCGGGTGAACGCATACGATGCCAGGCCATAGGGCAGGCTGTTCGCGCGCCGCACCACCTCGTCGAAATCACTGAAGCGCACGATCGGTGCGATCGGCCCGAACGGCTCCTGGGTCATCAGCTTGGAGTCGTCGGGAACATCGGTGATCACCGTCGGCGAGAAGAAATTGCCGGCGCCATCCATCTTCGAGCCGCCGACGATGACCTTGCCACCGCGCCGATCGGCGTCATCGACGAAACTTTCCATCGTCGGCACCCGGCGCTGGTGCGCGAGCGGCCCCATCCGGGTGTCCTTGTCCAGGCCGCTGCCCACCTTCAGCGACGAGGCGACCGCGGCGAACTTCTCGACGAAGCGGTCGTAGGCCAGTTCATGCACGAACATGCGCGACGGCGACACGCACACCTGCCCGGCATTGCGGTACTTCATGTTGGCAAGCAGGTCGGCTGCACGGTCGACATCGGCGTCTTCGAACACGATCGCCGGGGAATGGCCACCGAGTTCCATCGTGCAACGCTTCATCAGCGAGCCGGCCAGGGCCGCCAGCTGCTTGCCCACCGGCACCGACCCGGTGAACGAGATCTTGCGCACGATCGGCGACTTGATCAGGTAGTCGGACACTTCGGCCGGGACGCCCCAGACGATGTTCAGGCAGCCCGCCGGCAGTCCGGCGTCGGCGAACACCTGGGCGATGATCACCACCGCGCTCGGTGCATCCTCGGGCCCTTTCAGGACCAACGTGCAGCCTGCACCGATCGCCGCAACCACCTTGCGGATCGCCTGGTTGAACGGAAAGTTCCACGGCGTGAACGCCGCGCAGACGCCGATCGGCTCGCGCAGCACCAGCTGGCGCACGCCGTCGATCCGCGGCGGGATGACACGCCCATAGATGCGGCGACATTCCTCGGCATGCCATTCGCAGTGCTCGGCACCGCCCATCACCTCGGCCAGCGCCTCGGCATACGGCTTGCCCATGTCCAGCGTGATGCCGCGAGCCATCTCGGGTGCACGCTCGCGGAACAGCTCCGCCGCGCGACGCAGGATCTTCGAGCGCTCGACCGGTGAGCTCTTCTTCCAAGACTGGAACGCCCGATCGGCGGCGGCCAGCGCATGGTCGAGGTCTTCGCGCGTCGCATGCGGCAAGCGCCCGACGACCTCGCCCGTCGCCGGATTCGTCACGTCCTGTTCCACCCGGCCTTCGGCAGCGATGAACCTGCCGTCGATGTACAGGCTCAGCGGGGGATAGGCAGGGGTGGGCACGGTGTCCATTGAAGCTCCTCGGAGGGGAAAACGCATGGGCGGAATCCCCAAGGGTAGCCCTGTCGGGGCGCCCGGTTCAACCGCCGCGTGTCGCCGCCCTCAATGGGCGCAGTCGACGGCTTCCTTCGCGTGTCAGCGCCCTGCCCCCGGCGCCTGCGCCAGCAGCCGCTCGATCTCGCGCACCAGATTAGGGTCGTCGGGCCGCATGGCCGTGGGGAAGCTCTGCACCCGGCTGCCACTGCGATCGACCACATACTTGTGGAAGTTCCAGCCCGGGGGCGTACCGCT
>JBIITW010000334.1:0-3547 GCA_044340265.1 Burkholderiales bacterium
AGCGACAGCCGGGGCAACTGGAACCAGAACACGTCCGGCGCGACCGCGGCAGCCTCCTCGATCGTCATGCCTCCGACGGCACTCAGCGTGTACGGCAAACGCGCGGCCTGCGCGGCGACGGCGAGCATGCGATCGGCCCCGGGAAAACAGATCGACGGACTGCCCATCGGGGCCACGCCGACCGGGCCCGCATAGCGGCGGCCGAACAGCCCGGTTTCCACCGGTGGCAGCGCCGTGCACACGCCATAGCGCGGGACGATCTCGACGGCATCCAGCGCACGCCAGTTGCGGTCGATGCCGGCGTCGGTGCCGGCGCCGCCATCGAGGTATTCGAAGGCAAAGCCGGGCAGGCGCCGGCGTGCGGCGCTGCGCATCGTCGGCAGGGTGGGAAATCTGCGGAAAAGGCGGGGATCGCGCTGGAGAATCATGTCAGGCCGGCCTCCAGGTCCACCGGCCTCGGGTCTTGACCATGACGCATGGTAGAGCATCGAGCACTATGTCTCGACGCACGCGTGAAAAAGCCGACGGTGCCGGACACGTTTTTCCCGGGCTCGCCAGCATGAAGCCTTTCGCCTAAAGAAACCAGCAAACCTTGCCGATAGACGTGCGCGCGCAAAAATGTCTTGCGCTGCAGGAAAAAGGGGATCAGAGCGCGTGAAGTACTTCGCGGCAAGGCGGTCGGGGCGCTCGGGCTTCACGCTGGTCGAACTGATGGCGGTGGTCGCGATCATCGGGGCCCTGGCTGCGCTTTCGATGCCGCTCTACACGGAATACATCGAAAAGATCCGCCGCGGGATAGCCATCCAGGACATCCGCCGGATCGCAGCAACACTAGACAGTTTCTTCGTGAACGAGAACCAGTACCCCGATTCACTGGCCGACATCGGCGGCTTCCCCCCGGATCCCTGGGGCAATCCCTATGTCTACCTGCCGATCAACACCCAGCCGGCGCCCAACAAGGGCGCGGTACGAAAGGACAAGAACCTGGTGCCCCTGAACAGCGACTACGACCTGTACAGCAAGGGCAGGGACGGCAAGTCGCAGAAGCCGCTCACGGCCGCTGCATCCCGTGACGATGTCGTACGCGCGGGGAACGGCAGATTCGTCGGAGTCGCCACGGACCACTGACCGCATGTTCCGCTTCCACCTGCGCTCCCGTTTCGGCCGCAGAATCTTCGGCCTGTCACTGCTTGCGGCGCTGCTGCCGATGGGCGGGCTGGCCGCGTTCGCCTACAACGAACTGTACCGGCAGATGGTCGATGCCGCGCACGGCACCCTGCGCCAGGAAAGCAAGGCCCTGGGCATGGAGCTGGTCAGCGAGATCAGCCGCCGCGCCGAGTTGCTGCGCACCACTGCCTCAGGCGAGCCGGCTTCAATACCCGGCGCCTTCACCTGGGTGGGCCGGATCGGGGCCGACGATGCGCCGATCCCGGTGGAAGCCGAGTTGGCTGCGCTCGCCCAGATCGGCCTGGCGCTCAGGCTACACGCCGACGCCGCCGCGGTGCTGATGGTGAAGCTTGGCGACGGGCACGTGGTCGCCGGACGTCTGGACCCGAAGACACTCTGGCGGCGCGACGTGATCGATACGCCCTACTGCGTGCTCGATCGACTTCATCGCCCGTTCTACTGCAGCGCGGGACTGGTAGCGCCACCGGTTTCACCGTCCGCGCTGGACACCCGTGACGTGTTCGAACTCGACGTGGGCAACGAACGCTACCTCGGCAGTTACTGGTACGGGCGCCTCGAGGGCAGTTTCGGTGAAGCCGGGTTCAGGGTACTGATGACCATCCCCGCACAGACGCTGTCGGCACCGCTGAACCGGCTGCGCCTCGCCTTCGGTGCCATGTTCCTGCTGGCCGTCGGAATGGCGGCCGCGTTCTCGGCGAACCAGATCGGGCGGCATACGCGGCCCCTGGACGCACTCATGGGCGGCGTCGGGCGCCTGGCGCGAGGCGAACTCGACGCGCGCGTAGACGTGAAGGGCGATGACGAGCTGGCACTGTTCGGCAAGACGCTGAACGCGATGTCGGCCAGCCTGGAAGGTCAGTTCAACCTGCTCCGACTGCTCGCCGAACTGGATCGCGCCGTACTGAGTTCGAGTGGACGCGACTCGGTGACCAGTACCATCCTGCAGCAGATCCTGTCGGCCGTACCCTGCGAACGCGCCGGCATCCTGCACTTCGAAGACGACGGGCGTGCCACCTACCGACAGGCGTGCCGCTCGGGCGAGTCCCTGCCGCCTGCGCGCGACGTGCCGGCTGAGCTGGCAGAGTCGATCGCACGGCAGGGTGAAGGCGAACTGCGCGTGATCGCCACCGATCTCGATGCACGCATGGCAGGACAGACGGAGTCGGCCGCGCACCATACACTGCTGCTTCCAGTGCTGGCGCAGGAACGCCTCGAAAGCCTGCTGGTGCTCACCCTGCCGGGTGACAGCGAACACGTCGAGGCGATCCGCGCTGCCGGGTGCAGCCTTGCCGACCGCATGGCAGTGGCGGGCTCCAGCCTGGAGCTGGAAGAGAGACTGCACCGCCAGTCGCACTACGATGCACTGACCAGCCTGCCGAACCGCATGCTGCTGCGCGACCGGGTCTCGCAAGCGCTGATGCGTGCCGAGAGCGACCGCACCGTCGTGTCGCTGCTGCTGATCAGCCTGCATGAGTTCAAGCAGATCAACGAGGCCCTCGGCCCCGCCGCGGGCGACGCCTTCCTGGTCGAAACCGCGCGGCGTCTCGAAGCACTGCGTCGACCGAACGACACGGTCGCGCGCATTGGCGGAAACGAGTTCGCCGTCCTGGTGAACGATCTCGCCAACGCCGAGGTGATGGCCACGCTGCATGCCATCGCCGAACGCGTCACGCAGGCGCTGAACGAACCGGTGGTGCTGTGCGGGGTGGAAGTCGTCCAGCGGATCTCGATAGGCGTCTCGCTCTATCCCGACAACGCGCACAACTTCGATGGCCTGATCAAGCTGGCCGAGGTTGCGGTGCAGGAAGCGAAGGATTCCGGCGCAACCAGCTTCCATTTCTACTCGGAGTCGATGAACCGCGCCGTGACCGGACGCTTCGACATGGCGCAGGACCTGCGCCGCGCCATCGCCAACGACGAGCTGCTGCTGTTCTACCAGCCCAAGGTCTCGGCCGGCAGTGGCGAAGTCGCAGGTGCGGAAGCATTGATCCGCTGGCAATCGCCGACGCGCGGCCTGGTTTCGCCAGCCATGTTCCTGCCGGTCCTCGAAGGGATCGGCCTGAACGTCTGGCTGACCGGGTTCGTGCTAGAGCGGGCCTGTGCGCAGATGGCGGCCTGGGATGCCGCCGGATGGCCGCCCATCCCGGTCTCGGTGAACGTGGCGCCATCCGACCTGGCCGACGCCGGCTTCTGCGATCGGGTGAGCAGCCTGCTCGCCCGCAATGGCCTGGAAGCCTCGCGGCTCGAAGTCGAGATCCTCGAGTCCTCCGCCGTGAACGGCACCAGCGGCGTGCGCGAGACGCTGATCAACCTGCGGCGGCTCGGCGTGAAGATCGCGCTGGACGACTTCGGCACAGGC
>JBIITW010000335.1:0-3546 GCA_044340265.1 Burkholderiales bacterium
CATGGCGGTGGGTACGCCCATCATGTGGTACGAGACGGCGCTGAACCAGTCCAGGTTGGGGAACATCTTCTTCTCGCGCCACATCACCGTTTCCAGGCGCTCGGCGATGTCGAACAGCTTCATCGACCCGGCCCGCTGCGACAACCTGCGCGCGACTTCCTTGATCACCACGTTGCGCGGGTCGCCGGTGGTGTAGACCGGGTGGCCGAAGCCGATCACGACCTCCTTCGCCTGTACCCGGCGCACGATGTCGGCTTCCGCCTCGTCCGGCGTCGCATAGCGCGACTGGATCTCGAACGCCACCTCGTTCGCGCCGCCGTGCTTCGGCCCGCGCAGCGCGGCGATGCCGCCGCAGATGGCCCCGTGCATGTCCGCTCCGGTGCCGGCGACGACCCGGCAGGCGAAGGTCGAGGCGTTGAACTCATGCTCGGCATAGAGGATGAGCGAGGTATGCATCGCGCGCACCCATTCCTCGGGCGGTGCCTCGCCGTGCAGCAGGTGCAGGAAGTGGCCACCGATCGAATCGTCGTCGGTCTCGACCTCGATGCGCCGGCCGTTGTGCGACCAGTGGTACCAGTAGAGCAGCATCGAGCCGAAGCTGGCCATGAAGCGGTCGGCGATCTCGCGCGCACCGGCCGTGTTGTGGTCGTCCTTCTCGGGCAGCAGCGTGCCCAGGGCAGAGGCGCCGGTGCGCATCACGTCCATCGGATGCGCCGACGGCGGCAGGCGTTCGAGCAGTGCCTTCAGCGGTGCCGGCAGGCCGCGCATCGCGCGCAGCCGAACCTTGTAGCGTTCCAGTTCCGCGCGCGAGGGCAGTCGTTCGTGCACCAGCAGGTGCGCGATCTCCTCGAACTGCGCGCTGTCGGCGAACTCCATGATGTCGTAGCCGCGGTAGTGCAGGTCGTTGCCCGAGCGGCCGACGGTGCACAGCGCCGTGTTGCCGGCAGCAATGCCGGACAGGGCGACCGATTTCTTCGGCTTGAATGTCGTCGGTGGCGGCGTACCGGGGGTGTTGCTCATGCGCTGTCCTCCATTGCGGTCAGGCCGATAACGGCCAGTCTAAGGGCGGCCGGACGAAAAAACGGCCGCTTCGCTGGCGGCCGTTTTTCGTCGTTCATCGAGTCGTCGCGACTGCCCGGCTCAACCGAGCAGGTGCTTGACGCCGTCGCGCTCTTCCTCGAGTTCCTTCTGCGTCGCCTGCATCTTCGAGCGGCTGAAGTCGGACACGTCGATGCCCTTGACGATCGAGTACTGACCGTCCTTGCAGGTGACGGGGAAGCCGTACATCAGGCCTTCCGGGATGCCGTAGCTGCCGTCGGACGGGATGCCCATCGACACCCAGTCGCCGTCGGACGTGCCGTTGACCCAGTTGCGCACGTGGTCCATCGCGGCGTTGGCTGCGCTGGCCGCGGACGACAGGCCGCGTGCGTCGATGATCGCCGCGCCACGCTTCTGGATGGTCGGGATGAACGTCGACTCGAGCCACTGCTGGTCGTTGATCATCGGCCATGCGGCCTTGCCGTCGACCTCGGTGCGGAACACGTCGGGGTACTGGGTCGCCGAATGGTTGCCCCAGATGGTCATCTTCTTCACGCTGCTCACCGGGCGGCCGACCTTCTGCGCGATCTGGGTCAGGGCGCGGTTGTGGTCAAGGCGCATCATCGCGGTGAACTGGGTCGGCTTCAGGCTGGGCGCGTTCTTCATCGCGATCAACGCGTTCGTGTTGGCCGGGTTGCCGACCACCAGCACCTTGACGTCGCGGCTGGCGAACTCGTCGAGCGCACGACCCTGGGGGCCGAAGATCTTGCCGTTGGCTTCGAGCAGGTCCTTGCGCTCCATGCCCGGGCCGCGCGGCCGGGCGCCGACCAGCAGCGCGACATTGACGTCGCGGAACGCGACCTTCGGGTCGTCGGTGGGCTGCACCGACTGCAGCAGCGGGAAGGCGCAGTCATCCAGTTCCATGATCACGCCGCGCAGGGCCTTCTGGGCCTTTTCGTCGGGAATCTCGAGCAGTTGCAGGATTACCGGCTGGTCTGCGCCGAGCATCTCGCCGCTGGCAATGCGAAACAGCAGGCTGTAGCCGATCTGGCCGGCGGCACCGGTGACGGCGACGCGAACGGGCGATTTCATCGTGAGGCTCCCTTGGACTTGGAATGCACGGACATGCACGGTTGCGAGGTACGGGATACGCGGCGCCCATGCGCAAGGCCGGCCCCGGTAGGGGCGGGGCCCGCTGCGGGGCAGGTACCCGGGCGTACCCGGACGGGCGGTTGGATGTTTCGGGGTTGTTGCAGCGGTATGGACCCGCGCCCGGATACCGGCAGCATGCGGACCGCCTGGCCGGCACCTGTACCCGAACCGTTCGATGATACCGTAGGGTTGCGGTGGCCGTTCGCTCCCTTGTGAAACCGGTCGCCTGCTGCGATAATCCGACGGCTTTGCAGCCAGCCCGAGCGCATGCTCCGCCGGCCGCTCGCACAACGCGGGATTGCAACAGGCCCGCGCCGATGTGCAGGAGAGCGGCCGAACCGCGCCGCCATGCAGCGCGGTCTCCTGACCTTGCGGTCAGAGGCCGGGGTCAGACCCCAGAGTCGGACCCCAGGGTCGGACCCCAGGGTCAGACCCCGGGCTGCAGCGTAGTCATGCAGCGTCGTCGTCGAGCATGGAAGGTCAGCCGCGGTTTCCCCGCGGCCCGGGAAGCGTCTCCGGCATGCGATTGCGCCGCGCCGTACTTTCCTAGAGAGGAAGATCGCCCGTTGATCAAGAAGAGCCGTCCCAAGTATCTCGACCTTACCGAGATAAAGATGCCGACCGCCGCGTTGGTGTCCATCCTCCACCGGGCCAGCGGAATCGGCCTCTACCTCGTCGGCATCCCGCTCGGCCTGTACCTCTTCCAGATGAGCCTCGCTTCCGAGCAGGGCTATGCCCAGTTCGCAGCGATCGCCGATCACTGGTTCGTCAAGCTGATCTTCCTTGGGCTGCTGTGGGCATTCCTGCATCATTTCTGCGCCGGCATCCGTTACCTCACCCTCGACATGCACATGGGTGAGGAACTGCAGCAGGCGCGCAGCACGAGCTATGCCGTCCTCGCGGTGAGCCTCGTGCTTACCCTGGTTCTTGGAGTACAGCTATGGTGAGCAGGGTCGTTACAGGCGCGCATTACGGTCTAAGGGATTGGCTGGGGCAACGGGTCACCGCAGTGATCATGGCCGTGTACACGGTCGCGATCGGGGCGATCCTGCTGTTCAACGCCCCTGACGGATACGGCGAGTGGAAAGCGCTGTTCTCGGGCAGGATCATGCAGCTGGCGACCTTGCTGTTCATCGCCTCGCTGCTGTACCACGCCTGGGTCGGCATTCGTGACGTTTTGATGGACTACATCGGACCCGCTTCGGCAAGGCTCGCGCTTCAGATCGGCGTGATCCTGTCGTTAGTGGTCTATATGGGCTGGTCCATCCTGATCCTCCTGGGGTAAATGCTGATGGCACTCGCAAAACGAACTTTCGACGCAGTGGTGGTGGGCGCAGGCGGAGCCGGGCTTCGTGC
>JBIITW010000336.1:0-3540 GCA_044340265.1 Burkholderiales bacterium
TCCGGCGTCGGGCGCAGGTCGTCGGCAGCCGGGAAGGACAGCTGCCGCCGGCGCCAGTGACCGCCGATGATCCGCACGCGCTGCTGCAATACGCGGCGCGGCCTGGTGGCGGGACCTGGCGCGCGTGGCGGGGAACGATTCGACATGGTTCGGCCTCAGCGCAGCCGGGGCTGCTGTTGCTGCGGGGTCGGCGACGGCGCAGCCACCGCAGCATCGTCGGCGCCGACCACCACCGTGACCAGCCGCTGCGGATCGAGCCGCTGGAATGCGCGCAGCACGTCTTCGCGGGTGACCCGCTCGACCAGCTTCGGCCACTGCGAAAGCCAGTCCACCGGCAGGTCGTGGAAACCGATCATCGACACCTGCTCGAGCACTTCCCTGTTGGTGTCGATGCGCAGCGGGAAACCGCTGACCAGATTGCGCCGCGCGCCGGCCATCTCCTGTTCGGTCGGCCCCTTGGACAGGAATTCGAACAGCACGCTGCGCACCACCGCGAGTGCCTCGTCGGTCTGGTCCTTGCGCGTCTGCAGGACGATCTGGAACGGTCCCCGATCGAGCCAGGGCTGGATCGAACTGAACACGCTGTAGGCGAAGCCGCGCTTCTCGCGGACCTCGGCGACCAGCCGCGAAGAAAAGCCGCTGCCGCCGAGCACATGGTTGCCGACGAGCAATGCGAAGAAGTCCGGGTCGCTGCGGCTCGCCGCCGGCATGCCGATCAGGATATGGCTCTGCAGCGACGGATGCGGCACGCGCCGCACCTGGGCCGCGGCCAGCGACGACACGGGTGGCAGCGTCGGGCGGACGCTGCCGGTGGGCAGCGCACCGGCCACCTGGCGTGCGATGTCGCCGGCTTCGGCGCGCGATACATCGCCGACGATCGACACCACGGCCGACACGCCGCTGTAGAACCGGCGCCGGAAATCGACCACCGTGTCCCGGGTCAGCGCGCGTACGCCGTCGGCATCACCCAGCGGGCGCTGCGCGTAGGGATGGCTGCCATAGGCGGCGGCGAAGAACAGCCGGCTGGCAATGATGCCCGGCCGCGTCGCCTCTTCGCGCAGGTTGGTGACGATGCGCGCGCGCTCGCGCTCCAGCGCCGACACCGGGAAGTCGGGACTCTGCACCACTCGCGCGAAGACATCGAGCGCCTGGATGCGTTCCGGCCGTGACGACAGCGTGCGCAGCACGAAACCGGCGCGGTCGACATCGATGCGCCCGGAAAGCTGGGCGCCGACATCGCCCAGCCTGCGCGCGATGTCCTCCTCGGCCAGGCCACCGGCGCCGAAGCGGGAGAGATGCTGGGTCATCGCCGCCAGCCCGGAGCGATCGGCCGGATCGAAGCCGGAGCCGGCACGGAAGTCCACCGCGACATCGAGGACTGGCACGGCGCGCGATTCGACGAACAGCACCCGGGCGCCATTTTCGAGGGTCCAGGATTGCACCGCCGGACCACTGGCCGAGGCGTGTGCCGCAGCGGCGAACAGCATGAACGACAACCGCCCCATGGCCCGCCCGAGCGGTGCCAGCAGGTGCTGCCCGGACTGCGGCTGCCGCACCGGCTGCACGACGCGGGCTGCCCGCCCGTCAGTCGACATGCCGCGCGTCCTTCGGCGGCAGCGACGGCTTACGCTGCGCGGCCGGCTGCGGCTCGAGCACCGCGACGGTCATCCGGTCATCGACCAGGTGGCGGCGTGCGACCTCGCGCACCTGGTCTGCCGTCACCGCCCGGATGCGTGCGATGAACCGGTCGAACACCCGGGCGGAGTGGCCGACCATCTCGGCATGGCCGATCCGGCTCGCCTGGGTGAACATCGAATCCTGCTGGAACACGTGCTGGGCGACCAGTTGCGTCTGGGCACGCGACAGTTCTTCGGGGGAGATGCCATCACGCGCAAGTCGGCCGATCTCGGCGCGCAGCGCAGCCTCGAGTTCGCCGACGCTGCGACCTTCGGCCGGCGCGGCGCTGATCACGAACAGGCCCGGGCCGCGCTGGAACTTCTCGTAGGACGCATCGGCGGAACTGGCGACCCGCGACTCGCGGACCAGCAGGCGCGGCAGCCGCGCCACTTCGCTCGCATCGAGCACCGATTCGAGGACTTCCAGGGCATAGGGCTCCCAGTCGCGCTCCGCATCGCGCAGCACCGGCACATGGAAGCCGAGCATCAGGAACGGACTCTGCGCCGCGCCCTGGAAGAGCACGCGCCGGATGCCGCGCTGCTCCGGCTCGACCTGTGGCGAGCGCCGCGGCAGGGGCCGCGCCGCAAGCCGCCCGAAGTGCCGGTTGGCGAGACGGAACACCTGCTCGGCATCGACGTCACCGACCACCACGAGCACTGCGTTGTTCGGTGCATACCAGCGCCGGTAGAACTCGCGCGCATCATCGAGGGTCAGGTTCTCGAGGTCGTTCATCCAGCCGATCACCGGCGTGCGGTAAGGGTGCGCCGTGAATGCCGTGGCATAGAGCTGCTCGGACAGCGCGGCGCGCGGCCGGTCGTCGGTGCGCCAGCGGCGCTCCTCCATCACCACCTGCATCTCGCGCGTGAACAGTTCCGGCTGCATGACCAGGCTGGACATCCGTTCGGCCTCGAGCTCCATCACGGTGCCGAGTTCGCGCGCCGACACCTGCTGGTGGTAGGCGGTGTAGTCGCGACCGGTGAACGCATTGTCGCGCCCGCCGAGCTGGGCGATGCGGCGCGAGAACTCGCCGTCGGCCAGTCGCCGGGTGCCTCGGAACATCATGTGCTCGGTGACATGCGCCAGCCCGGTCAGCCCGTTCACTTCATCGATGCTGCCGACCCGGTACCAGACCATCGAGGTGACCACCGGCGCACGCCGGTCCTCGCGCACGACCACCTTCATGCCGTTGTCGAGCACCCGCTCGATGGTGCTGCGGGCCGAAGAACCGGCAGCGAGGGCGGCGCTGCCGAGGAGCAGCACCAGCAGCGCCGCCTTCGACAGCCTGCCCATCAACCGGACGCCCGACCGAAGAGGGATGGAAACTCGTAACATCGCCTACTGGGTCATCGCCCGTTCCGCATTCGGTTCTGATTGCACAAGAGGAAGTATGTTTGGTTTCCTGAAGTCCGGCAAGGAAGCACCCGCGTCCAGCGATGCCCCGTCCGGGGACCTCGCCAGGGCTGCTGCCGGCACGCCGGCGGCCGCCTCCCGTCCAGGATGGGCCGAAAGGCTCAAGGCAAGCCTGCGCGCGACGCGCGAACAGCTCAACCGCAGCGTCGGTGGCACGCTCGGCGCGCCGATCGGCGAAGTGGGCGGGCAGATCGCGGGCCTGTTCGGCCTGGGCCGCAAGATCGACGAGGCGCTGTTCGAGGAACTCGAGACGGCGCTGCTGGCCGCCGACGTCGGCGTCGGGGCGACCCAGGTCCTGATCGACAACCTGCGCCAGCGTGCGCGGAAGGAAGCGTTGACCGACGCCTCGCAGCTGCAGTCGGCGCTGGCCGATGCGCTGGCGGGACTGCTCGCGCCACTGGCGCAGCCGCTGGACGTGGGTACCCACAAACCGTTCGTGATCATGCTCGCAGG
>JBIITW010000128.1:0-13759 GCA_044340265.1 Burkholderiales bacterium
GGTGCGCTACCGGCCGATCATGATGACCAGCTTCGCCGCGGTGTTCGCGACGCTGCCGATCGCGATGGCGACCGGGGTCGGTGCCGAATCGCGGGCGCCGATCGGCCTGGCGGTGGTCGGCGGGCTGCTGTTCTCGCAGCTGCTGACGCTGTATGTCACGCCGACGTTCTTCGTCAGCCTGGACCGCGCCACCCGGTTCCTGGGCGGTGATCGACGCAGGCCGGAAGAAGCCTACTTCATCGCGCCGGAATCGCAGGCCAAGGCGCCGCCGGTGGCGGCCGGGGGCACGGCTGGCTGAACGCCGGGCTAAAGGTCCGCGCCCGGCGGCCGTTAAACGGGGGTTACCGTTCGGTTCATGGACGATCCCCCATGGCAGTTGCCGTCAATCCCGTCGTCTCCCTCTCCCCTGCTTCGCACGATCGCTCCGGCGATCCTGCAATCGAACGGCAGCTGTTCGAGAACCTCCAGCACCGCGTGGACGCCTTCGATCCGGCGCGCCTGCCACGACTGTCGCCGCTTGCCGCGCGTCTGTCCGGCATGAACGTGAGCGAGATCGGCTCGGCGCGTGAGTTCTGCCGTCTGATCGAGCATGAACCGGTGCTGGTCGCCCGGCTGATCGGCCTCGCCAACTCGGTCGCCTTCGGCGTGCCGGGCAAGCGCTTCAACACCCTCGAGCAGGCGCTGATGCGCATCGGCCTGCACCAGTCGGCCCAGATCTGCTTCGCGCTGCTGTGCAACCAGGCGATCGGCAACACGATCGCGCCGCGCTGGCGCAACGTCCTGTGGGTGCACGCGCTGTGCACTGCCGCATCGGCGAACAAGATGGCGCGCGAACTGGAGAGCTGCGACCCGAACGACGCCTACCTCGGGGGTCTGATATACGACATCGGCCTGATGGCGCTCGAATGCGTGCAGGCCGGAACACTGGATGCGATCGCCACGAAGGCGGAAGCCGAAGACCGGCCGCTGCGCGAGGTCGAAGACGAAGTCGCCGGCGAGGCGCGCGACCGGCTGGCGCGCACGCTGCTCGCCAGCTGGTCGATGCCGACGCCGATCATCGATGCCGTCACCCGCCGATCCCTGTCGACGATGGACCAGGATACGATGCCGGCCGTGCTCTGGTGCGCCGACCACATGGCACGCTCGCGCAAGCTGGTCGAAGGCATCTACCTCGACGAAGAGCCCCCGCTGCCGCTGCAGATCTGCACCGAAGAGGCCCTGCCCGACGCCTTCTACACGGCGTGCTCGCTGGCGCCCGCCGAGGCCGTGAAGATCGAAGCCCGCGTCGCCAGCCAGGTGCAGGCCCTGCGCGCCATGGCCTCGATGTTCGCCCAGATTCGCTGACCGCCCCCGAAGGACCCCTGCCGGCCCATGGATGACTCGCTCGACTTCACCGCCCCGGCCGTAGCCGCCCCGCCGCCGAAACCTGTACCGCCGCCCGCGGCCGCCGCAGGCGCACCCGCAGGCGCATCAGCCAGCGGCGGCGCGCTCGGCAAACTGTCGGAGCGACTCGATTCACTCGACCTGACTTCACTGCCCCGGGTGTCGCCGGTCGCCACCAAGCTGGCTGCGCTCAACCCGTCGGAGCTCGAGTCGGTAAAGTCGTTCTGCGCGATCATCGAGCAGGAGCCGATCTGCGTCGCCCGCCTGATCGGCCTCGCCAACTCGGTCGCGTTCGGCGTCCCGGGCAAGAAGTTCAACGCGCTGGACCAGGCCGTCAACCGCATCGGCCTGGAACGCGCGGCGCAGACCGCGTTCGGCATGCTCTGCGGCCAGGCACTGAACAAGGGCCTGTCCACCCAGTGGCGCGAATTCCTCTGGCTGCATGCGATGGCCGTCGCCCACGGCGCGAGCATGCTGGCGACCAAGGTGGCGCCACAGGAGCGCGCCAACGCCTACCTGGCCGGGATGATCTACGACATCGGCACGCTGGTGATCGAATGCCTGCAGGCCGGCACGCTCGACCTGCTGCTGCAGACGGCGGTCGCCCGCGACATGAAACTCGGCCAGGTCGAGGCGGTGATGCTCGGCAAGGCGCGGCGCGCGGTATCCAACGCGCTGCTGAAGAAGTGGAGCCTGCCCGAGGACATCATCAGCGCGGTCGCCGAGCGCGACTTCGACAGCATCGAGCCCGACTCGCTGTCGGCGATCCTCGCGGTCGCAGACGAGCTCGCCCGCTCCGAAGCCGTGATGGGTGCCGTGTACGCCGACGTGGACCCGCCGTTCCCGCTCGACGCGATCATGCTCGAGGGCGTCTCGGAGCGCACCGGTTCCCTGCTGTCGCTCGACGCGGACGTCTACGAATCGATCGGCGAACGGTTGTCCAACCAGGTGATGGCGCTGCGCGCCACGGCGGAGTCGTTCTCGCGGTCGCATTGACCGCCGGCAGCGAACAGCACCGCGGCACCGGCACCGCGCGGGTGGCTGCGCTACGCTCAGCGTCATGCCGTCGCCTGCCGCCCTGATTGCACTCCTGCTGCCGATGACTGCCGCGATCGCGGTGGCCACGTCGCTGTCGCTGTCGACCGCGCCGACCGGTGCGCAGCAGATGCTGCCCCCGCGCGACGCCGACGCCTGCATGCGCCCCGGGCACTGGCTTTCCGCCGGACCGGGCATGGCGGGCGAACCGGGCCCCGGCTTCCAGCCGCGGCCGGCGACCGATGTCATCGCCACCGCAGCGCGACGCCAGGTCGTTCTGCTCGGCGAGCACCACGACAACGCCGACCATCACCGATGGCAACTGCAGGTGCTGGCGGCGCTGCATGCCCAGCGCCCCGACATGGTGATCGGCTTCGAGATGTTCCCGCGCCGGGTGCAGCCGGTGCTCGATCGCTGGGTGGCGGGCGAACTGTCCGAGGCGGAGTTCCTGCGCCTGTCCGACTGGTCCCGCGTCTGGGGATTCGATCCGCAGCTGTACCTGCCGATGTTCCACTTCGCGCGCATCAACCGCATCCCGATGGTGGCGCTCAATGTCGAGCGGACCCTGGTGCGGCAGGTCGGGGCTGGTGGCTGGGACAGCGTGCCCGAGACGCAGCGTGAAGGCGTCACCCGGCCCGCACCGCCGGCTGCCGCCTATGCGGCACGCCTGCGCGAGACGTTCGAGATGCACATGCCGCGCGCCGCCGGTAGCCAACCCGGCAGCCAACCCGGCAGCGCACACGGCAGCGCACCCATTGCGGATGCAGACGCGCGCTTCAATCGCTTCCTCGAGGCGCAGCTGACCTGGGACCGCGCGATGGCCGAGGCCCTCGCCCGCCGCGCGCGCGCGCCATCGGCACCGCTGGTGGTCGGCGTGATGGGCAGCGGCCACCTGCAGTTCGGGCAGGGCGTGCCGGAGCAGCTGCGTGCGCTGGGCGTGCCCGACACCTACACGATGATCCCGTTCGATCTCGCCGCCGGCGAAACCTGCGCGAAGCCGCCTGCAACGCTCGCCCATGCGGTGTTCGCGGTACCGACCTCCCGCACGCCGCCGACCGGCCCGCGGCTCGGCGTATCGCTCGGCATGGTCGACAGCCAGGTGCGCATCGAGAAGGTCGGTGCCGACAGCCTTGCCGAGCGCAGCGGCCTGCGCGCCGGCGACCGCGTGCAGCGCGTCGCGGGCACGGGCGTGCGCAATGCCGAAGACCTCACCGCCGCCATCCGCGAGCAGCCGCCGGGCACCGTGCTGCCGATCGTCGTGCAGCGCGACGGGCGCGAGCTGGAAGTGCTGGTGCGGTTCCCGCCACGCGCGCCGTGACGGTCCTGCGCTGGCTGCTGCCGGCCGTGGTGATGCTGTTGCTCGGGGCATCGCTGCCGCCGCTGGCCATCGGCGCCCAGCCGGTGCCCACCCTCGCGCTGGAGATCCGGCTCGACCCAGCGACCCGACAGCTGCAGGGCGAAGGCACCTGGACCGTGCCACCCGGTGTCGCGCTCGAGCTGTCACTGGACCGCAGATTCACGCTCGAGTCGATCAGCGTCGACGGACGACCGCGGCCCCTGCCCGCCGCTGCCGCCGCTGCCAGCACTGCCGCCACCACCTCCAGCCCCGCCGCCGACCCGGCGGGCGCCACGCGCCTGCAGGTGAGCATCCCCGCCAGGCCCTCGCGCAGCCAGTCGTGGACCTTCCGCTGGCGTGGCGAGCTCGCGCCGCTCGACGGCGGGATCGACCATCGCGGCGTGATCGGCGCACTGCCGCCGATGGCGTCGATCCGGGGCAGCTACCTGCCGGCCGGTTCGGGCTGGTACCCGGAGGCCGATCGTGCGGCGCAGTTCAAGGTCCGGGTCACGCTGCCGGCAGGCCAGCATGCAGTGGTACCCGGCCGCCTGGTCTCGGAGTCGACGGTGGGCAACGAGTCGCGCGCGGCATTCGAGACGCCGCTGCCGACCGAAGGACTGACGCTGATGGCTGGTCCGTACCGGATCGACGAACGCCTGCTGCCGCTGCCCGGCGCGCGCACGGTGCGCCTGCGCACCTACTTCACCGAAGCGCTGCAGCCGCTCGCGCCGGACTACCTGGCTGCGGCCGCCGGCTACATCGAACGCTACGACCGCGAGATCGGCGCCTATGCCTTCGACGGCTTCAGCATCGTGTCTTCCCCCCTGCCCACCGGCTTCGGACTGCCCGGGGCGACCTACATCGGCGAGGCCGTGCTCAAGCTGCCGTTCATGCGCGGGCAGTCGCTCGCCCATGAAGTGCTGCACAACTGGTGGGGCAACGGGGTGCGCGTCGACTGGCGCCGCGGCAACTGGAGCGAAGGACTGACCACGCTGATGGCCGACCATGCCCTGCGCATGGCCCAGTCGCCCGAGGCCGGCCGGCAGATGCGCTGGGGCTGGCTGCGCGATTTCGGCGCCGTGCCGCCCGGCACCGACACACCGCTGGACCGCTTCACCTCGCGCACCCACGGCGCAGCCTCGGCCGTCGGCTACGGCAAGTCGGCGATGCTGTTCCACATGGTGCGGGCCGACATCGGCGAAGCCGGCTTCGAGCAGGCACTGCGCGACCTGTGGCGCAGCCATGCCGGACAGGCCGCGGGCTGGAAGGACCTGCAGGCGGCCTTCGAGCGGCGCGCCGGCCGCCCGCTGGCCGGGCTGTTCGTACCGATGCTCTCCGGCACCGGCGCACCCTCGCTGGTGCCGCAGTCGATCCGCCACGATGCCACGCGCGGCGCACTGGTCGTGACCTTCGCCGAGCCGATGCCCTATGCATTCCCGCTGAGTGTCGCGGCCTGGTTCGGCGAGCGCATGGAAGCGGCCGTCCTTCCCTTGCGCCGTGGCGAGCGCAGCGCGCTGCTGCCGCTGCCCGACGGGCGCGTGCCCGACGCCCTGCAGGTCGATCCGGACTTCGCCGCCTGGCGCCGCCTCGGCCCGGGCGAGTCACCCCCGCTGCTGCGCGACGCGATGCTGGCACCCGACGTGCGCGTGATCGTGGCGAGCGAGGGCGACGAAGCCTGGCGCCAGGCCGCGGCCGAACTCGCGAAGCGGATGCTGGAAGCGCCGCGTGCGGCGTCGGCACGCGCGACCGATCTCGATGGCGCATCCGCCCTGCTGGTGATCGGCCGGCATGAGGACATCGAGCGGCTCGCCCGTCGGGACTCCCGACTGGCCCGGCCGGCGCCCCTGGCACGCCTGCCCGATGCCGCCCTCTGGGCTGCCCGTTCCGCCGGGGGCGCGGCACGGATCATCGTGTCGGTCGAGGACACCGCCGCGCTGATCGACCTGCACCGCCGCGCCCCGCACTACGGCGCACAGGGCCATGTCGGCTTCCGCAATGGGCGGGCGACGGTGTCCGGCATCGGGACGATCGAGGTGGCGAAGGTGCCGGTCACGCGCTGAGCCGCGGTAGAATCTGCGTCCCGGCAGTGCTGGCCGGGCCACGCCCCGGTAGCTCAGTGGATAGAGCAGCCCCCTCCTAAGGGGCAGGTCGGACGTTCGATTCGTCTTCGGGGCGCCAGTACGATCCCTCCCAAGTGCACGAGAAACGCATCGGAGTGCAGCAATCCTCTGATCCGTAAAGGGAAGTAGATTTCCCTGGTGTCTTGCGAGTGCATGATGCAGCCGCCCGGGTGCGCGTGAACGCACACGTTACTGGCGGACGAGCTGGCGGACCGGCAGCGACCGTCCTGGCGGACGAAGCTGACGACGCCTTTGCGAAACCTGCTCAAGGATTAAGCACATGGCGACGAAGCGATCGTCGGGGCCGATCAATCGGCTCTCGAACAGGGAAGTACAGTGCGCCGAGGATGGAGAGCTGTTCGATGGGGGCGGCCTGCTCCTGCGGGTCAATGAAGGCCGCGCAAAATGGGTGTTCCGCTACACCGCGCCGAGCGGCAAGCGGCGGGAAATGGGGGAGCCTCTGAACTTTGTCGCAGCCTCCACGCCGTGGAGGCGCAAGCGGCTGTGCGGCGATGGCTCGCGCGCACACTAAGGCACACTGCGGGCGCAAGTGATTCGGGCAAAGTCACGAAGTCGCCCCGCACCGGTGACTTATTCAGCCCAGCGTTTAAGTTTACAACTTGAGTGGTTTAAGTTTACAATTACCGCCCGTTGTGTTGACAACTTCTCAAGCAGCAGCCAAAGAAATGGCGAAGCCGTCTCGATTTGCGGAGTTGGTAAGTACCGTTACGCGTGATGTCGTTGAGCATCCGCGTGACCTCTCACGCTTCTACGCTGAGAAGCTGGGGATATCGCGTGCAGGAGTCGCGCGTTACATAGGCAAGCTTGAAAACGAAGGATGGATCGCCCGGAGCGGCCCTTCAACTCATCCAGTCTTTAGCCCCGGCTACCGGAGACGAGTTCACAAGCTTTACGATATAGCGGGACTTGCTGAGGACGTTGCTTGGACTCGAGACTTTCGGCCTTATCTGAGCCTAAAGCCGAACGTCCTGAACTTGGTCAGCCATGGCTTTACCGAAATGCTCAACAACGCTATCGACCATTCGGCCGGCACTTCGGTTTTCTGCTTCGCGGACCAGTCGGAAGAACACCTTAACTTGATCATCTCCGACAATGGGATCGGGATCTTCAAGAAAATTGGCGACGCACTCCAACTGCCCGACCTCCGGCAAGCGCTGTTCGAACTTTCTAAAGGAAAGTTCACTACTGACCCTGATCGCCATACGGGCGAAGGCGTTTTCTTCACTTCCCGCATGTTCGATAGCTTCGAGATTCAGGCCAACAACCTTGCTTTCAAACACTACGATGGCGATCCAGCCGATATCTTGAGGGAGGCTCCAGACTTGTTTCCTGGAGGTACGGCCGTCCATATGTCTATCCCGCTGAACAGCGAACGCACCGCTGCAAGCGTCTACGCGAAATTTACCGACGCGCCTGAAGACTACGACTTTTCCAAAACTGTCGTTCCCATGAAGCTCGCTCGATTTGGCGATGAGCAACTGGTTTCGCGGTCTCAAGCCAAGCGCTTAATCGCACGCTTTGAGCGCTTCAAGGTTGTTCTGCTCGACTTCGAAGACGTCAACGAAATCGGACAGGCATTTGCAGACGAACTTTTCCGCGTATATGGAAACGACCACCCCGCAGTAGAGCTCGTCCCCATCAACATGACCGAGCAAGTGCAACGGATGTGGCTGCGCGTTACGGCACCGTTACGGCCGGCAACCTGACCGCCCCCTTATCGACGGCGGTTAACGCTTCACCGCTGGTTGGCGGACCAGGAGGCGGACTGGCTCCTGAATTGCGCATCGGCCGTAACCGTCCGGGCAACCCATCTTGCGCCCAGCTGATCAGCCCGTCTGTCCCCAGCGATGGGGCAGCAGTTCCTGGATGTCGCGGGCCGGCTGCGTCGGCAGCCGTTCGAGGACGTCCTTCAAGTAGGCGTACGGATCGTGCCCGTTGAGCTTGGCCGACTGGATGAGGCTCATGATCGCCGCGGCCCGTTTCCCCGCGCGCAACGATCCGGCGAACAGCCAGTTCGAGCGCCCGAGCGCGATCGGGCGGATCCGGTTCTCTACCCAGTTGTTGTCCGGCGGTAGCTCGCCGTCGTCAAGGTAGCGGGTCAGCGCCGTCCAGCGCTTCAGACTGTAGTCGATGGCTTTGGCGATGGCCGTTCCGTCCGGAACCTTCTGTCGATGCAGTACCAACCATGCGTGGAGTGTGTCGGCGATCGGTTTCGCTTTCAGTTGCCGAATCCGTCGACGTTGATCGGCACTGCCCTCGCCGATTTCTCGCTCAACTTCGTAGAGCTTCGCGAAGAGCTCCAGCGCTTCGAAGGCGATCTGGCTGCCGTGATTGGCCCACAGCTCATGGAACTTGCGCCGGGCGTGCGCCAGGCAGCCGACTTCTGTGACGCCGTTCTTTTCGAACAGCGCCTTGTATCCGGCATAGTCGTCGCATACGAGCTTCCCTTCCCAGTTGCCCAGGAAAGCTCTGGCGTGGTGCCCGGCGCGGCCATCAGCGAAATCGTAGATGACCGCGCGCAGCGGATCGTATGGGCTCGTGCTGTAGCTCCAGATGTATGCCTTGCGCGTCTTGCCGTTGCCCGGAACCAACATCGCCACGGGCGTCTCGTCGGCGTGCAGGACGCCGCGCTCCAGAAGCATCGTCTGGAGTGCGTCGACGAGCGGCTGCAGCTGAACGCCGCAGGTGCCCACCCACTGCGCAAGCGTCGAGCGCGGAATGGCCACGCCCGCTCGCGCGAAGATGCCTTCCTGCCGGTACAGGGGTTGGTGATCGGCATACTTGGCCACGAGCACCTGGGCCAGCAGGCCCGCCGTGGCGATGCCCTTGTCGATAACCTGTGCTGGCACCGGCGCCTGGATCAGCGTCTCGCACGCGGAACACACCCATTTGCCGCGGATATGGCGCTCGACGTGGAACACGCCCGGCGTGTAATCGAGCTTCTCGCTCACATCCTCGCCGATGCGCTTCAATGCGCAGCCACACCCGCAGACGGTGTTCTCAGGCTCGTGCCGAACCTCGATCCGCGGCAGGTTCGTCGGCAGCGGCTGGCGCTTCGGCGTTTCCTTGCGGCCCTCGTCGGGCTTGGCCGGCTGCAGCGCCTCGAGCTCGTGGCTGAGGGCCTGGAGATCGGCGTCGATCGCTTCTTCGAGCAGGCTGCGCTGACCGCTGTCGAGCCGCTCGCTGCGTGCGGCGAATTGCAGTCGGCGCAGGACCGCCATCTCGTGCGTGAGCTGATCGATGCGCGCCTGCCGATAACGCAGCTCGTTATCCTGGCGCGAGACCTTCTCGATCAGCGTGGCGGCCAGCTCGCGCAGTTGCTGCGTATCCATCGACTCGAGCTGTGCATGATCGGCCATGCATGTGATGTTGCCATAGCCGATTGCGTGGGAACAGCCCTGCTACATCACATGGATCGTTGCTTGATCACCGACGCGATGCCAGGGCAATCCGACCACGAGCGCGCGCAGTTGCTCGTGCGTGATCGCGATGTTTGCCATCGCATGCGCGCTCGCCGGGACGAAGCCGCCCTTGTGCAATCGACGCGCACACAACCAGATGCCGAAGCCGTCGTGGGGTTCTACCCCGATTCTGCGGACACTTTCACTAAGCCCCATACTGGGTCAAAGGAGTGTCCATGTCGAAGCGCAAGCGTTACAGCCCTGAGTACAAGCGGGAGATCGTCGAACTGGTTCGGCGATCGAAGTCGAGCTGCCGTCAGATCGCCCTCGAAGTCGGCGTCAATCCGAATATGCTGACCCGCTGGGTCCGTGAAGCGGATGGCAGTGGCGGCAAGGCATTTCCTGGTGGTGGGACACCCCGCGACGAGGAAGTGGCGCGCCTCAAGCGCGAGCTGTCACGCGTCACCAAGGAGCGGGATTTTTTAAAAGACGCGGCAGCGTACTTCGCGAAGCAATCACCGAACGGTACACGGTGATTGAGCGCTGCCGCAGCGATTATCCCGTAGGGATGATGTGCCGCTGCCTTGAAGTGTCGACAAGCGGGTTCTACGCGTGGGCCAGTCGCACGCCGGGGCCGCGTGCCCAAGCCAACGCGCGCCTGCTCGAGCGCATGCGGGAGATCCACGAGGACAGCAAGGGTGTCATCGGCGCACCGCGCATGCAGGAGGACCTGGTCGACGAAGGCGAGCCGGTCAGCCTCAACCGTGTGGCGCGATTGATGGCCAGCGCTGGCCTGCAGGGCTGGCCACGGCGCAGGAAGCGCCGGTTCGGCGGCAAGCCTGGATCCCGGCCTGTCGGCGTGGAGAACCTGCTGGAGCGGAATTTCGATGCCAGCGAGCCCGAGACCAAGTGGGTCACCGACATCACCGAGATCCTGACGTGGGAGGGGAAGCTGTTCCTCTGCGTCGTGATCGATCTCTACAGCAAGCTGGTGATGGGCTGGTCGATGCATCACCGCCAAGACCGGCACATGGTCGTTCGGGCGGTACAGATGGCGGTGTGGCAACGCGAAGGCGAAAACGAAGTGATTTTGCATTCCGATCGCGGCGGCCAGTTCATCAGCGGGACCTACCAGAAGTTCCTCGGCGGTAACGCCCTGGTATCGAGCATGAGTGCGGTCGGCCACTGCGCCGACAACGCGGCGTGCGAAGGATTCTTCGGAATGCTCAAGCGCGAGCGGGTGAACCATCGCCAGTACCCCACTCGCGACGAGGCACGTGCCGACCTGTTCGATTACCTCGAGCGGTTCCACAACCCGCGAATGCGTCGTAGAGTTGCCCGGCGTGACCGGGAGTTCTCAGCCTTAATTCAACCGTCCGTGGAAACGGGGTAGAACCCACCTGCTCGTGGTAGGCCCGGTATGCAGGCAGCAATCCACCCGACTCGACGGCGTCGACCTCGGCACGATTCACATCCATCTGTCTGCGGCTCACCTTCGCGATGACGAGATACGGACGACGGCCGGTCTGCTTCTCCAGGTGATCAGCGACCCGCTCGGCCAGTTCCCGGGTGCCCACGTCACGAACCGTCACACCCTTCGTCCGGTGCGGAAACAGCCCGAGGAACTCCGCGCCGTCGTGGGGAACGGTGAGCAGCAGCGGCAGCGTTCCCGCCTTCGCATCGAACACCGCGGATGCGTCGTAGGCCTGCGCAACCGCTGGAAGGAGCCCTGCCAGAAGCCACAGGGACAGGAAGACAGCGAGGGACCAGCGAGGACGATGCACGGGTGTTGCCCTGGCTTCGAAGCAACCAGGCCGAGCCCTGGACACGCAAACTCGTCCAGGCGCACCTGTCCGCCTGGGGTCGCTCCGTGCGCCTGATGTTCGAACCAATCCGGGAACGTTCATTTCGTCGTCTCGGATCTGGCGTAACCCAGCGCCCGCCGATAGAACTCACCGTTCCTTTCGCCAAGCGCCATGAGCAGGGCGCGAGCGTCGTGACCGACATCCGGCAACTCGGTGTAATCATGCGGGATTCGCAGGCTGGCCATCCGCTCGTGGAACTGACGATTGAGATCGCGTGTGTCATCCCGGGCGCCGACGACGTGCCGGATGGCTGTCTTCTGGTCGCGCAAGGCTGTTGCAGCTCCTTCGGCGATGAACCACGGGCTGATTGCCTTGAAGTAATAGGGGTCATTCCCGCACACTTCGCGAAGCAGTTGCTCTCGGAGTAGCGGGTTCCGTTGCGCTCGGGGCCCCCGCAACTCCAGATCGAACGGCCCACCCGCCAGGATCGAGATCCCGGCGAAGAGGCTCGGGTACTTGAATCCCAGCCGTGCCGCGCCGTATCCGCCCATGCTGAACCCTTCGAGAATCCGGCCCTCGCGCGTGGCGATCGTACGGAAGGTCTTGTCCACATCGGGGATGACTTCCGTGATGAACACCCTCTCGACCGGCGACGACCCGTCCTTCGAGTCGGCCCAGAGGCGACGGGGCAAGCCGTTCACGAACACCACGATCATCGCCGGCACCTTGCCTGCTTCGATCGCGTCGTCGAACACCTTGGCGCTCGGACGAATGCCACCAATCCCTCCGTCCGTCCCGTGCAACCAGTAAAGCACCGGCAAGCGGGCTTCCGACCTGCCGTAGGCCGCCGGAATGTAGACGTGATAACTCACCTTCCCGCCGATGGTCTTGCTGTCGAACATTCGGAATACGACGCGCGGCACTCTGGCCTCGTCGGTCACCCATGGCAATGTCAGGTCGGGAACGCCCACTGACGAATGTGCCGTACGAAAAGGAACGAGTGCAACAGCGACGCACGCGATGAAGAGACAGAATGAACGCATCAGCGCTCGCGAAATTGAGCAGTCAATCGGTGCTTGACCGATAAGCCGAGGGGAGCGTCTCGCCCTTGGATGGATACCAGGGTTCATCATCCCCGCCGTTCTGCCTGCCAGGCCCGATGCGGCTCCGCACCGCTCGGACGACGAAAATCCTCCGGGACGCTCTTGCGGGTGATCTCGCGCAGCGCGCATTGCTGAACCAGTTCCGCGTCGATCTTGAATGAACGCAGGTTGGTGGAGAAGAACAGTTCGCCGCCGTCGGCCAGCAAGGCATGACACTGGCTCACCAGCCGAACGTGGTCACGCTGCACATCCAGCACGCCCGACATCTTCTTCGAATTCGAGAACGATGGGGGGTCGAGCACGATGACGTCGAAGCGCTCGCGCGCGGCCACCGCCGAGTCCAGCCACGCCAGCGCGTCGGCACACACCAGTTGATGCCGGCGGGCGTCGATGCCGTTCAGGGCAAGGTTGCGTGCGGTCCATGCCTGGTAGGTTCTGGACAGATCCAGCGTGGTCGACGTGCCAGCGCCTGCGCGCGCGGCATGCACGGTGAAACTGCCGGTATAGGCGAAAAGGTTCAGGAAGCGCGTGCCGGCGCCGTGCCGTGCTCGCGCGGCGATACGCTCGGCCACCATGGCGCGCATGGGCCGGTGGTCGAGGAACAGCCCGGCATCCAGATAGGCATCGAAGTTGACCTCGAACCGGAGACCGGCCTCCTCCACGACGAACATTTCGGCCTCCTCGCCATCGAGCTTCTCGTACTGCGACGTCCCGCGCTGTCGCTCGCGGCGCTTCAGGTGCAGTCGCGCCGCTGGCACGCCGCACACCTCGCAGATGCTGTTGACCTGCCGGGTTTTTTCCGACCACTGATTAGTTGACAATAGCGTGATCCGTTTTGGGTGGGGTGAACTGCTGTAACTGCTGCTTGAACTCGAAGCGCGTGCGATAACCAAGGCTCGAGTGTGGCCGATCGCTATTGCATTGCACACGAACTCCGGGCCGTTGTCAGAACGCAGATACATGGGCGGCGCGCCGCTCTTTCAGGCGGTGCCGCGTGAGACTGCAAGGGCTGCACCGACCAGGCCAGCGATGAGCAGGATGAGACAAGGCCCGATACTCAGCAGGAAACCGGGGCCACGCCTGGCCGGATCGGACATGTACGCCTGCTGGTAGACAATGCGCCCGACCACGTAGACCGCACCGCAGGCCGCGACATAGCCACCAGGCCAGTAGCCGGCTGCGATGTAGAGTGAAGGCAGGAAAAGCATCAGCAACTCGAGGGTGTTCATCTGCACCCGATAGGCGCGCTCGAACATCTCATGTCCGGTGACAGAGGGCGCGTTTACCCCGTACTTGCCGCGTGCGCGCCCGACCAGGCCAGCGAACACGAAGAACTGGAGGAGCGCGAGCAGCGCAACGATGTCGACGAGGGGCATGTTGAATCCTGAGGAAAGGGGGTGACAGAGCCCTTGAAAGAGCTTGCGCGAATACTACCGTCCCAAAGTTCCCTATGGAAGGTCTGAACAAGTCACTGATGATGCGCGTCGGCTTCCAATCGTGGCGCGAATCGCGTCAGCGGGCAGCCTGAGCCACCGAAACCGTTCGATATAGTTGC
>JBIITW010000337.1:0-3512 GCA_044340265.1 Burkholderiales bacterium
CGCGCGATGACCGAACGTTTCTGCACCCAGGTCGTGCCGGACAACGGGATCGCGGCCGGCATCCTCTGGCTGGCCAATCCCGACCTGACGCTGCACCACGCGGCCCTGGGCGGCCCGGAGCATCTCGAGGCGCTGCGCGTCGCAGACACACTCGTGGCGAAGACCCTGGGGGCGGTCGAGCGTGCACGCGAGCATGCGGACATCCTCGTGGGCCTGTGCTCGGACCATGGCCACGAGACGATCGGGGATTCGATCCATATCGGGCGCTGGCTGGCATCGAAAGGGCTGTCGGCACAGATCGAACAGGGCCGCATCGCTGTCGCCTCGCAGGGCACGGCCGGCCTGATCTACGCAACGCCGGACGCCCGCACGGCCCTGCTGCGATGCCTGGACGACATGGCGCATGAGCCCTGGGCTGGACGCATCCTCGGCGTGGAAGACCTGCACAGACTGGGCCTGGGCGGAGACGACGCGCTGGTGGCCGCGGTCGATACGGCGGGCAATGCGCGCGGCATGCCGGGCAACCGCTGGCTGGTCGCCGACGGAGAGAAGACACCGGAGATCGGGTGCGGCCACCACGGCGGGATCGGTCCGGATGAAACACGTCCTTTCCTCGTACTCCTGCACCCACAGGTCGCCCCCGCAGTACTCGAAGCCGCCACGAGCCTGCCGGACATCGCGCCCACCCTGCTGCGTTTCCTCGGGCAGGCCTGCGACGGCATGGAGGGGCGCACGCTGATCGATTGAGCCCTCCTGTTCGCGACGAAACCCGCTACGCTTTCGATCCAGAACCCACCCGAACCGGAGCACCTTTCCTGATGCCAACGATCCTGCAAGCCCTCGTCGACCGCCGCAGCGAGCGCCACTTCTCGAACCGGCCGCTCGAGCCTGAGGTCGTCGAGTCGCTGATCGAGGCGTTCCGCTGGGCGCCGTCGTCGAACAACAAGCAGCCCTGGCGGCTGCTGATCGCGAAGGACGCGGCCTCGGTCGCAGCCTACGATGACGCGCTGAGCGAGGGCAATCGCACCTGGGCCACGGCCGCTGCATTGAAGATGGTGGTGGTCGGAAACCCGGACGAGCAACCGGACCGCAATGGCATGCAGTCGTACATGCTCGACTGCGGCCTCGCGCTCGAGAACCTGCTGATCCAGGGCTGCGCGCTCGGGCTGACCACGCACGCGATGATCGGCTGGGACATCGACAAGGTGACGCACGCGTTCGCGATCCCCGCGCCGATGCGCCCGGTCGCGCTGGTGGTGGCCGGCTATCGTGGGCGGATCCAGGACCTGCCGCCCGACGTGCAGGCGAAGGACCTCAAGCCACGCACCCGCAAGCCGGCCGAAGAGATCGTCGTCTGGAGCCGGTTCGGCTGAAGCGGGATCAGCCTGCCGCGTGCCGCTGCTGCGCGCGCAGGCAGCCGATCGCCACCAGTGACGGGATGGCCAGCAGCGCGAACGCGATGTTGTAGCTGTGGGTCAGTGCATAGGTGGCCGAGAACACCGCCGGCCCGGTGAACTTGCCGATGTTCACGTAGAGCAGCGTGCCGCCGATCACCGCGGCGACACGGCCCGGTGGCGCCTGCTGGCCCACCTCGGCCATCAGGATGCCCGCCCATGCGCCGGAGGCCAGCCCGAGCGCGGCGAACATCGCGTACACGAACCAGAGCGGCCACGCGGGCGACAGCCAGAAGAAGCCGATGCTGACCACGAGCATCAACCACGACATCCAGGCCAGCACGCGCCCGGCGCTGCCGATGCGGTCGGCGATCCAGCCAGCGGCCATGCGGCCTATGGTGCTCGCGACCTGGACCGCGACCAGCACCAGGCCGGCATGGACCACCGTCATCTCGAGCACGGCGACGCAGGCGACCACCGCGAAGGTGCCGACGCAGAACTGCGCCCAGCAGAACGACATGCCCGCGAACGACAGCAGGCGCAACTTGCGGTCGCGCCAGTTCGAGCGGAAGCCGTCGAACGGATTGCGCGCCAGCGCGCGATGCGTCGGATCTCGATCGTCGTCCCAGGACGGGCGTCCGATCTGCAGCAGCACGATCGCCATGCCGAGCATCACGATCGAGTACATGAACGCCCAGCGCCAGCCGACGCTTACCGCGACCAGTGGCGCGACCAGCGCGGCGACCACGCCACCGAGCGGCACGCTGGTCTGCTGGAGCGAGAACACCAGGTTGCGCCGGGCCGGTGGCGAGAAGCGCATCATCAATGCGGAAGCGGGTGGCGCCAGCAGGCCGAAGCCGATGCCGATCACCAGCGACCCGGGCAGCAGGAATGCCGCCGATGGCAGGATCGCGCACACCATGCCTGCAGCAACCAGGCATTGGCCGATCTGCGCGGTGCGCGCGCCGCCGATGCGCCGGCTCAGGCCTGAGAACATCACGAGCGAGGCGATCAGCCCGATGCTGACCACGCTGATGTGATAGCCGACCAGCGACGGATCGATGCCGTACTCGGCGGCAACCACCGGTGCGATCGCCGGCAGCACCATCAGCGACGTCACCGCCATCGCATGGCTGAAGGTGAGCGTGAACACCAGGTAGGCGAGCGAGGGCGGCGTGCGCGGCATCGCCGCACGATCGGTGTTCACGCTGGAGTCCTGCCCATTGCCCGGTCCGGCGCCGCCCGCCGGGCAGCCGTTGATTCGTGGAGTGCGAGTTTAACCGCCGATCCAACCGCCGCGCCGGTCGAGCGTTCAGCGTCCCGCTTGCAGGACCTCGGCCGCCCAGTCCCACATGTAGGCCGAACCGATGCTCACGTTGTCGATCTGGCAGTGGTGGTAGCCACCTTCCTCGCGGGTGAAGATCTTCAGTTCCTTGTTCTCCGATCCGCAGGCCGCGATCATCTTCTGCGCATGTTCTAGCGGCGCCTGCTGGTCCCCTTCTCCATGAAGCAGCAGGTACGGGCAGCGCATCTTCTGGATCACGCCGTCGAGCTTGAAGCCCTCGAGCTTGCGGAAGGCGTCCTCCTTCGTCTCGACGCCGAACACCCACAGCAGGTGATGCCAGGGCACCGACAGCGACAGGATCTCGCCGCGCTCGATGCGCGCGAGCCGCTGCTGCCACTTGGTGTGGTAGTCCCACTCGGGGCCCCACGAGATGCAGCAGGCGAAGCGCGGATCCATCGAGGCGGCCCGCGGCGCGTAGTAGCCGCCGAGGCTGAGTGCCATGATGCCGATGCGCTTCGGATCGAACTCGGGGCGGGCCGCGAGGTAGTCCCACGCGGCGCCGGCATGGCGTTCGGTCTCGTGGTGCAGCGGCAGGCCGCGGAAGCGGATCGCCTCGCCGTTGCCGGGGCCGTCCAGGATCAGGCACGACACCCCGCGTGCGACGAGGTCGGGCACGCCACGGAAATACTGGATCTCCTTGGTCACGTCGAAGCCATCGAGGAACAGCATCACCGGCCCGGGGCCGGAGGGTCCGTTGCGCCCGGATCGGTCGGCGTGCACGATCACCCCCGGCAGGTGGGTGCCTTCATACGGCACCTCGACATGTTCGATGC
>JBIITW010000129.1:0-13690 GCA_044340265.1 Burkholderiales bacterium
ACGAAGTAGAGCACGCCGTGTTCGTGCGGCACGGCGAAGCTCGTCTCGTCGAACTCGACCACGGCTTCGGACTCCTTGCCGTCGTTCAGGGTCGACTGCGCGTGCGCCTTCAGATCGCAAAGAGCCTCGTGGTGCTCCCGGCTGTCCCACACCGCCACGAGCAAGGTCAAGCAATACATCGCACCGACTTGCCATGCCAACCTCGGTGCCAGCCGAATCAGATCCGGCAGGGAATCAAACCACCAGAAGCCCACGAGCGCGATGCAGGCGACGACGGCGAGCAGCCCGGCGAAGACCCCAGTCATCTTCGCGATGGCGATCAATCGCAGCCTGGTCAGGGAACCGTGATAGGACGCCGACTTGGCAAGGGCCTTTCTTGCCGCCGAGGAAAGTGGTCTCTCCGTAATCGAGAACATGCAGGCCTTACCGCGTCGAGAACCTCGCCCGCGCGGTGAGGCGGCTCGGCAGGCATGGCATGTCAAGAAGCGGCAGTGCATTCATCGGGGTGGGAGTATCCGGATGTCTGTGCATGAAGCTGTCGAGTATATCGGCTCGGTCGGCGCTTCTTCCTCTGCAGTACATCTTCGGCCTGTTTGACACGATCGGAGCCATCGGAGAGCTCACTTCCGCGTGGCCATGAAGACAAGCATGCGCGTGGCAGCGACGACATACACCGTGACGGTGACCATCACCGCCAACCAGGGAAGGCCTGCCGTCGTTGCACGGTGCATGATCCAACCCGGAACGGCCCAAACCACGGCGTCAGCGAAGAAGGGGACGCTGAACAGCAAGAGGCCGAACGCAATGTTCAGCCCCAGGGCGACTGAGAACCTCCATGGCTGCGCCACGGTGAACTCCCTGGTTCCGCGCAGGCGCGCGCAACCTCGCGTGAGGGCATCGGACACGTGACCCAAGAGAAACCAGATGCCGAAACCGACAACGACCAACTTCAGTAGCGTTTCACCCATCTGCGATTTCCCACACCCTGTTCCGGAAGGAGCGCGTCACTGCGGTGTCGGCACGTTACCGCGTGCTCGGTGCCCAGACTCGTATCCCGGGAGCCGTCGCCACCGGGAACATGTCCCCTACTCCCACTCGATCGTCGCCGGCGGCTTCCCCGAAATGTCGTACACCACCCGATTGATCCCGCGCACCTCATTGATGATGCGGTTCGACACCCGCCCCAGCAGCTCATGCGGCAGGTGCGCCCAGTGCGCCGTCATGAAATCCTGTGTCTGCACCGCCCGCAGCGCGACCACGTATTCGTAGGTCCGCCCGTCCCCCATCACGCCGACCGCCTTCACCGGCAGGAACACGGCGAAGGCCTGGCTGGTCAGGTCGTACCAGGTACGGCCTTCATGTGACGTCTTGCGCAGCTCGTCGATGAAGATCGCATCGGCGCGACGCAGCAGCTCGGCGTACTCCGGCTTCACTTCCCCCAGGATGCGCACGCCCAGCCCCGGTCCGGGGAACGGATGCCGGAACACCATCTCGCGCGGCAGCCCGAGCGCGAGCCCCAGCTCGCGCACCTCGTCCTTGAACAGCTCGCGCAGCGGCTCGAGCAGCTTCAGGTGCAGTGTGTCCGGCAAGCCACCGACGTTGTGGTGGCTCTTGATCGAGGCCGCCTTCTTGGTCTTGGCACCGGCCGACTCGATCACGTCCGGATAGATCGTGCCCTGCGCCAGCCACTTCGCGTTCGGCAGCTTCGCGGCTTCTTCCTGGAACACATGCACGAACTCGCGTCCGATGATCTTGCGCTTGGCCTCCGGGTCGGCGCAACCTTCGAGTGCGCCGAGGAAACGCGGCCCGGCGTCGATGCGCATCACCTTCACGCCGAGGTGGCGGTTGAGCGTTTCCATCACCTGGTCGCCCTCGCCCAGCCGCAGCAGGCCGGTATCGACGAAGATGCAGGTGAGCTGGTCGCCGATCGCCTTGTGGATCAGCGCCGCGGCCACGGCCGAATCGACCCCGCCGGACAGCCCGAGGATCACCTCGTCGCTGCCCACCTGCGCCTTCACCTGCGCGCTCGCCTCGGCGACATAGTCGCTCATCACCCAGTCGGGCGCACATTCGCAGATGTCGATCACGAATCGCGCCAGGATACGTGCGCCCTGCACCGTGTGCGTGACCTCGGGATGGAACTGCACGCCGTAGAAGTTGCGCGCCGAATCCGCCATGCCGGCGATCGGGCAACTGTCGGTCGAGGCCATCAGCTTGAAGCCGGGCGGCAGTTCGGTCACCTTGTCGCCATGGCTCATCCAGACCTTGAGCAGGCCATGGCCGTCGGCATTGCGAGCGTCCTCGATGCCGTCGAGCAGCCATGTATGGCCGCGCGCCCTCACCTCGGCGAACCCGAACTCACGGTTCGCGCCGCTCTCGACCTTGCCGCCCAGCTGCTGCGCCATGGTCTGCATGCCGTAGCAGATGCCCAGCACCGGCACGCCGAGGTCGAACACGACCTGCGGTGCCCGGTCGGTCGATTCCTCATAGGCCGACATGTGGCTGCCGGAAAGGATCACGCCCTTGGGCGCGATCCGGCGGATCTCCGCATCCGGCAGGTCGCACGGATGGACCTCGCAGTACACGTTTGCCTCACGCACCCGCCGTGCGATCAGCTGGGTCACCTGCGACCCGAAGTCGAGGATCAGGATGCAGTCATGGTTTGCGGCAGTCGACACGTCATTCGACACGGTAGTTCGGCGCTTCCTTGGTGATGGTGACGTCGTGCACATGTGATTCGCGCACGCCGGCCGCGGTGATCTCGACGAATTGCGCCTTGCGGTGGATGTCGTCGATGCTCTCGCAACCGAGGTAGCCCATGCTCGCACGCAGGCCGCCCATCAGCTGGTGGATCACCACCAGCGCGCTGCCCTTGTACGGCACGCGGCCTTCGACGCCTTCGGGCACCAGCTTCTCGATGCCGTCCTCGACATCCTGGAAGTAGCGGTCGCTGGAGCCCTGCTGCATCGCCCCGAGCGAGCCCATGCCGCGGTACGACTTGTAGGACCGGCCCTGGTACAGCTCGATCTCGCCAGGTGCCTCGGCAGTGCCGGCGAACAGTCCGCCCAGCATCACCGTATTCGCGCCGGCGGCCAGCGCCTTCGCGATATCGCCCGAGTAGCGGATGCCGCCATCGCCGATCAGCGGCACGCCGAGCGGTCGCAGCGCCTCGGACACGTTCATGATCGCGGTGATCTGCGGCACGCCGACACCGGCCACGATGCGCGTGGTGCAGATGGATCCGGGGCCGATGCCGACCTTCACCGCATCCGCGCCGGCCTCCACCAGCGCCAGCGCACCGGATGCAGTGGCGACGTTGCCGCCCACCACCTCGACATCGGGGAACGTCGTCTTCACCCATTTCACGGTGTCGAGCACGCCCTGTGCGTGGCCATGTGCGGTGTCGACCACGATCACGTCGACGCCAGCCTCGACCAGCATCGCCGCGCGTTCGCGGGTGCCGTCGCCGACGCCGATCGCGGCGCCGACCTGCAGCCGGTCCTGGCCGTCCTTGCTGGCCAGCGGATGCTCCACCGACTTCGTGATGTCCTTCACGGTGATCAGGCCGCGCAGGTTGTACTTGTCGTCGACGACCAGCACGCGCTCGAGGCGGTGCTGGTGCATCAGTGCCTTCGCCTCTTCCCGGCCGGCGCCTTCCCGCACGGTGACCAGGCGGTCGCGCGGCGTCATGATGTTGCGCACCGGCTGGTCGAGACGGGTCTCGAAGCGCAGGTCGCGGTTGGTGACGATGCCCACCACCCGGCTGCCTTCGACCACCGGCAGGCCGGAGATCTTGTGCTGGCGGGTGAGCGCCATCACTTCACCCACGGTCATGTCGGGCGGGATGGTGATCGGATCCTTCACCACGCCCGACTCGAACCGCTTGACCTTGGTCACCTGCAACGCCTGATCGCGGGCGGACATGTTCTTGTGCAGGATTCCGATGCCACCAGCCTGCGCCAGCGCGATCGCGAGGCGGGCCTCGGTCACGGTATCCATGGCGGCCGACAGCACCGGCACATTGAGCCGGATCCTGCGGGTCAACTGCGTCGAGAGGCTTACCTCGCGGGGCAGGACGGTGGAGTGGGCGGGCAGCAGCGAAACGTCGTCGAAGGTTAGCGCGCGTTGCACGACGGGCATGGCGATGACCCCTTCCAAAGCCGCGATTATACGACCGGGCCGTGGATCGGGACAAATGCTGCAATCCCGCACGGCCTTGCCGTGACGCAGTGGTTTGACCGACGGGCGCGCTGACATTACTGTCGCAGCAAGCTTGCGGTTACCCCCCCACCACGAGCGAAGAGCCGGTTGACCTGTCCTGATGATCGTCATTTGTGGTCAACTGCGGGTCAATCTGCGGGTCAACATTCGCGCGCCGTGTCCGTTATGCCCTGGGCATCGCGCGAAAACCGCATTTGCGGACATCCAGGCGGGATGTCCGCCCCTCAGGAGAAGGCATGTCACCGATCCAGGCCGTTTCGGCCGTTACCCTCTCGCTTGTGCTGCTGCTCGGCGCGTCCGCTCCTGCGTCCAGCCAGATCTACAGCTGGACCGACGAGCAGGGACGGCGCCAGGTGTCGGATCGTCCGCCCGAGGGCAACGTCAAGGACCTGAAGGTCAAGGGAGGACGACCCGCCGCGCAGGGGCCGTCCAGCACCAGCACCAGTGCGCCGGCGCCCAAGGGAGACGAGCGCAAGGGACAGACGCTGAACGAAAAGGCGCTCGATTTCAACAAGCGGCAGATCGAACGCGAGGAAAACCGGGTCAAGCAGGAAAAGGCGGACGCCGAAGCACGCGAGCGCGCGCAGCGATGCGAGCAGGCGCAGGGTTACCTGCGCAATCTGCAGGCGGGCGGGCGCGCGACCCGGCTCGACCCGAAGACCGGCGAACGGCTGTTCCTCGATGACAAGGAACGCGAACGCGAACTGGTCGAGGCGCGTCGCTCAGCCGATTCGTGGTGCAAACCGGCGGCATCACCCCCGCCGGGCGCAGCGCAGGCACCGGCGAAGTAAGTATCTGGCGCAGGTCAACTGCGCACAGGGTTGCAAGGCGGCCGCGCAGGGGCCGCATGGAGATGCGACGCGGCCGTCAGGCCTTTGCCCTGCGTCGCGGCGCGGCAGTGCGCTTGCCGGCAGCCGCAGAAGTCCGCCCAGCCTGTACACGTTCCCGGCGCACTTCCTTGACGTCCGCCGTGAGGGGGCGATGTATCTCGACCCGGTCTCGGTCGCGCAGGCGATGATCCAGTTCGACCGCCCTGCCCCAGACGCCTACCTGCGCTGTCTTCGGGTCCAGATCCGGATGCTGCTCCAGCAGTCCGGAGCGCCGGATCGCCTGGGCGACCGTCGTTCCCTCATCCACCGTCAAGGCGATGAGGGTCTGCCGTTGCGGCAGTGCGTAAACCACTTCTACTCGAAAATCACTCATTGTTTGCCGTAGACCTGTTCGGCCCGCTTCACGAACGCATCGACGAAGGTGTTCGCTATGTGATTGAACACCGGTGAAAGCAACTTTTCGAGAATCCGACTCGCAAATTCATAATGGAGACGGAACTCGATCTTGCAAGCCTGGTGACCCAGGGCCTTGAACTTCCACGACCCGTCCAACTGCCGGAACGGACCGTCGACCAACGTCACGTCGATGGATACCGGCTCACGCCGGGTGTTCTCGGTTGTGAAACTCTGCCGTACACCGTGATAGTCAATCGCCACCGTCGCGCGCATTTTTGTTGCACTGCGATCGGCGACTGTACTGCCACCGCACCACGGCAGGAATGCCGGGTAGTCTTCCACCCGGTCAACCAACCTGAACATCTGTTCGGGTGTGTATTGAACCAGCACCGACTTTTCCACCAATGCCATCGAGCCGATCCAGGACTGAAGATTCCATGTCGCGAAACGGACTGTTCGATGCCTTGCAAGCCCGGCCTCTTCGAAATTCGATGAGGCTCGGTCAGCCAGGCATCGCGCTGTCCCGTATGTCCAACGGGTCGGACCGGCCGTCCCGCTTTCCGTCGATATTGCCCAGCGCCCGGGATCGGACCGCGTATTGCTGCGCCGTGAACGGCGCGCCCGGGACTGCGGTATGCGCAACGTGCCGCACTGTACTGGTGCGACCAGGGATGTCGTGCTGCAACATCGAGGCGCTTGCGGAGTTGGCTGCGCAAAAGCTCGTAGAATAACGGGTTTCCACGATTTTCTCACCCCCTTTTGTAGTGCCCCGCACATCCGGGGGGCGCCATTCCGGTGCCCGGGCCAGGATCCGGACCACTTCCGGCACCGATCCCGACGAAGAAAGACCTCCGGAGCTGACATGCGCCTTGCAGAAAACCGAAAAGCCGGCCACGACTACTTCATCGAGGAGCGGTTCGAAGCCGGCCTCGTCCTGACCGGTTGGGAAGTGAAGGCGATCCGCGCCGGACGTTCGCAATTGAAAGAGGCCTACGTCGTCGTGCGCAGTGGCGAGGTGTTCCTGATCGGCTGCCATATCAGCCCGCTGACCTCCGCTTCAACGCATGTGCTTCCCGATCCGACCCGAACGCGCAAGCTGCTGCTGCATGCGGAGGAGATTTCCGCGCTGATCGGCAAGGTCGAGCGCGCTGGCTACACCCTGGTGCCGCTCGACCTGCACCTGACACGGGGCCGGGTAAAGCTCTCCATCGGTCTCGCCAAGGGCAAGAAGCAGCACGACAAGCGGGCTACCGAGCGAGACCGCGAGTGGGAACGACAGAAGCAGCGCCTGATGCGGGCCTGATTTGGGCCTGATACGGGCCTGATGTGGGTTGGCGGCGAGTCCGGTCACATGTCCTGGTTATGGTAGCGCTCAATGGTTCGCACACTCTTTTTCCTGAACATCGCCGGTTTCTGGTGCCAGCTCTTCTACGGTGATTTCCTGCTCACCTGGTTTGCGCTCTGGCCGCCGGGACCCGAGGCGGGTCCGCGCTTCATGGCATGGCAACTGCTGTCCTACAGCTTCATGCATGGCGGTATCCTGCACCTGACGGTGAACATGGTCGCGCTGTGGATGTTCGGCCGCGACGTGGAGCGCGTGCTGGGCAGCCAGCGTTTCCTGTACTACTACCTGGCCTGCGTGGTTTCCGCCGCGCTGCTGCAACTGATCGTGGCCTATGCCAGCGCCACGCCCTACCCGACCGTCGGGGCTTCCGGCGGCGTGTTCGGCGTGCTGCTCGCCTATGGCCTGTTCTTCCCGTACCGCCGACTGTTGCTGCTGTTCCCGCCGATCCCGATGCCGGCGTGGCTGTTCGTATCGCTCTACGCGCTGCTGGAACTGGTGCTGGGCGTGACTGGCACCCAGGCCGGCGTCGCGCACTTCGCGCACCTGGGCGGCATGCTCGGCGGCTACCTGGTACTGCAGCTCGGGCGCAGGCGACCTCGATGAAGATGCTGCCGAACCGTTGGGCCACCGTCGTGCAGGCCGACAGGTCGTTGCGTGCGATCAGCGCACATCTGGGTTGAGATCTGGGCGGGGCTCAGGCTTGCTCGTCCCCGTACCCGGCGCAACGGACGCCGAGGGCGCGACGGTCGACCCGGTTGCACCCGGCACCGGACCCGGCGGCGTGGCGGGCTCCGCTGCGCCAGCGGGGGACGCCGGCTGTCCGGGCAATGGCGACTTCGTGTCCGGTGCGCTCGCCGCAGAAGGCGGACCCGACGCCATCCACATGCCGGACCGCGCATCGCGAACGATCGCCGGTGCTCCCCGGGCAGTGAACAACCAGCCAGCGTACCTGCCTGGCTCGCGCATGGTGAGTCCCGCCGCAGGCACGGTGCGCACCGGCGTGCGGATCGACAGGCTGTGGACGCCGACGATGCCGCCCTCTTGCGTGCGGATCAGGCCCCACTCGCCACTGCGGTTGACAGGGTCGCGATACACCTTGCGCAGGTGCCGACGCACGCCGGGCGTGCGCGGATCGCGCAGCAGGTCGTCCAGGGATCGTGGCCAAGGTTGCGGCGCATTCGGCGCGACCGCGCGATAAGACTCTATGGCGCGGGCAATCTCGGCGCCGGCGAACAGCAGTTCGGCTTCCTGTTCGCGCTGGTGCTCGATGCGCCAGACGATTGCGGTCGCAGTGGCCGTGATTGCGGCCAGTGCCAGCAGGAACAGTACCGCGAGATAAGTGAAGCCTCCGTGCCGCGTGCGCAGGGTCGCCGACGGCAGCGGCGAGATTCCGATCCGCTCTGAATCACGTCGCGAACGGGTTCGCGAGGGGTTTCGAATGCAGACGACGGACAGCTGCGGTTCATTGCGCGGTGCCTGGTCCAAAACCAGCACCGGGCCCGTCCGTCTCGATACGGTCATATGTCACCAGTCCTCGAAACGGGTTCCATCGCGTCCCGTCCCGGTCGCGCCGCTGCGCAGGTCGAACACGCGTCCACCCGCCGCCGCGAGGTCGCGCGGCGGCACGATCGTCCAGGTTGCAGTGCTCTCGGTAAGGGGGTCCTGCGGCAACGCGCGGATGTAGCCTTCGCGCACGAGATCCTCCAGCCCGTCCGGGTAGCGCCCCCGGTCGGCATAGAAGCGGTCGATCGCTTCGCGGGTCGTGGCGAGGTTCTGCTTCAGCATCGCTTCCTTTGAACGCTGCACGCTCGTCTGGTAGCGGGGAAGCGCCAGCGACAGCAGCAGGGCGATGATCGCGAACACCACGAGCAGTTCGATCAGCGTGAAGCCGGCCTGGCGGACGAGCGCGCTGCGGCGAGCGGCTCGCGAACGGTCGTCCATCCTCGCTCCGGTTTCACCAATCACGATAAGGGACCCCATTGAGGCCTTTTGCATCCGACGGCGCGAACACGTCGAACACGTCGTCACCCTCGCGCGGATCGTCCGGCGGACTCGCGTAGCTCCGACGCCCCCATGTACGGGCAGCGGGCGTGGACGCATCGGTCCACATCGGATTGCGCGGCATGCGCCGCATGAAGTAGATCATCGCCCGGTTCGGACTCTTCGGATCGGCTACGCCCTCGACCAGCACCTCGAGGCTGGGCGGGTAACCGCTCTCGCCTACCTTGCGCGCGATGCGCCCCTCGTCGTGCGCGCGCTTGTAGGCATCGAGGCCCTCGCGGATCTGGCGCAGCGCGACGCGCAGATCCTGCTCCTTGCCGCGCGTCACCGCCCGCTCGGCCAGCGGCAAGGTCACTGCCGCCAGCACGGAGAGGATCGCCACCGTGACCAGCAACTCGATCAACGTGAAGCCGCGTGCCGTCACGGGCGCCGGCGCAGGTCGGTGAAGCGAAGCGGTGAGCGTGCGGGCTCGGACGCGGCGCCCGGGGCGGGCTTCACGCCGGGTGCCGTCCCTGGCGCGGGGGACGCCGGAGTCGGCACCTGGGGCAGCGCAGGCCCCGGCGGGGGCACCGGCACCTCGGTCGGCAGCACCGGGATGGGCAGCAATTCGGGCTGCAGCGACGGCGCGTTGAAGTCACCGAAGTTCGGCTGGGCGGGCCGGTTGTCGACCGGCCCCGATGGCTTGGCGTTCATCGGCACCTTGATCGACGCGCCCGGGCGCACGCTCAGCGCGCGCGAACCGACGGCCGACTCGGTGCCTGCAGGGAACTCCTGCACGCTCGACTCGACTGCCGGGATGTTGCGCACCACGCGCGGGGTCATCAGCAGCACCACCTCGCTCTTGCGCACGTCGCTGCGGTTGGTGCCGAACAGGCGGCCGACCATCGGCAGCTCGCCGATCAGCGGAATGCGCACGGCGCTGCGCCGGTCCTCGTCGCTGATCAGTCCGGCGAGCACCTGCGTCTCGTTGTTGCGCAGGCGAAGCACCGTCGAGGCGTTTCGGGTGCCCAGCTGGTAGGTGAGCGTGCCGGTACGGCTGGTCACCTCGCGAACGATGCTGCTCACCTCGAGCGACACCCGGATCGAGACATCGGAATCGAGGAAGATGGTGGGTTCCACGTCGAGCTTGATGCCGACATCGAGGTAGTTGACGGCTTCCGACACGCCCACGTTCGCGGTGGAGGTGGTGGTGATAACCGGCACGCGGTCGCCGATATGCACCCGCGCCTTCTCCCGGTTCTTCACCCGGATGCGCGGATTGGCGAGGATGTTGCTGTCGCCCAGTTCCGCTCGGGCATTGAGCTGCGGATTGTTGATGCCGATCTGGGCACTCGTGATGCCGCGCAGCCGATCGAGGGTGAGCTGGGTGGTCGTGGTGGTCAGGTTGGGCGAGGTCACCGTCTGCCCGCCGGGCAGCGTGGTGATGGTCGTCGGATTGGGCACGATGTTGAGCACCGTGAACTGGCTCGGGAACACGATGCCCAGGTCGCGCAGGCGCGAGGTGTTGACTTCGAGCACCTCGAGCTCCAGCACGACCTCGGGTTCCGGCAGGTCCTGCGCGGCGACCAGCTTCTCCGCGATGCGGATCGCGTCCGACGTGTCACGGATGGTCACCATGTTCAGCTTCTCGTCGATGAAGATATCGCGCGTGCGCACGATGGTGCGCAGCATGTTCGCGGTGGTCTTCGCATCGGCGTTGGCGAGGTAGAACGTGCGCACCGACAGCGACTGGTACTCCTTCTGCTTGCCGGGCGTGTTCGGGTAGATGAGCACCGTGTTCTCGTTCATCACCAGCCGGTCGAGCTGGTTGGTCCTGATCAGGATGTTCATCGCATCCTCGATCGTGGTGTTGCGCAGGAACACTGTTGCACGCAGGTCGGGGCGGACGTCGCGATCGAACACGAAGTTGATGCCGCTGGTGCGCGCCAGCACGTCGAAGATCGCGCGCAGGTTGGCATCGCGGAACTCGAGCGTCAGCGGGCGGCGGAACGTCGGGCCCAGTCCATCGCCGGCGGCGAGCGTGGTCTTCTCGACGCGCGCGGCGAGTTGCCGGCGCAGCCGCTGTGCCTCCACATGCCCGGGATTCTCCGACAACACGATGCGCAGTCGGGCGGCCGCTTCCTCGAGCCGGTTGGCCATCGCCGCGCTGGACGCCTCGCGTACCAGCGCCTCATGGCGCAGCGCGCGCCGGATCTCGTCCATTCCTGCCAGTGCACGGTCGTGCGTCGGCTCCAGGCGCAGCACGCGCGCATACAGCCCGCTGGCGGTATCGAAGTCGTTTCGCTCGCGCGCTTCATCGGCCTGGGTGGTCCAGCTGGTGATCAGTGCGCCGCGCGTGCGGGTGAGGTAGATCCGGTATTCGGTGTTCCGCGGCTCGGTCTTGATCGCGCGCTCGAGTTCCACCAGCCCGGCCTCGGCATTGCCCTTCTCGACCAGTTCCTTGCCGCGGGCAAACATTCCGGCTGCACCGGACGGCATCATCGAACGTGCGGCGTCGCAGCCGGCGAGCAGCAGCGCGATGCCGATCAGGAGGCCGGCTGCCAGGGTCCTTGCAGCGTTGCGTGTCTCGGCAGGGTTCATGGTTTTGCCGTTCCGATCATCATGACTTGGCGTTCGTTCAGTGGGATGTAGGTCAGGACGACCTCTGTCGGGCGAATCTCTTCGACGCGGTAACGGTTCTCGATGACCTCGCCGACGGCCAGCACGAAGGTACGGTCCTGGCGGGTGACGAAGACGACGGTGCGCCCGTCCTGGATCGACATGCCGAAATAGGTGTACGGGATCGGCGGTGCGACCGGACGCGGCGGTGGCGCAGCTTCCGCGGGCGGCGGCGGCGGTGGCGCCTTGGGCGCCGGCGGGCTCCAGTCGATGCGCGCGAACGGATCGCCGCCCTGCCCGCCTGCCCCAGCCGTCGTGCGCACCACCCGGTCGATCTTCAGGTCGCGCTCGCCCTCGCTGGCCTCGGTCGTGGCCGCCCGCGGGGACGGTCTGTCGGCCGCTGGCGCCGCTTGCCGAGGCCGGACTACGGCCGATGCGACCTCGTCGCCTTCGGAATCCGATGTCATCTCCAGCCACGCGACCAGCCCGACCGTGGCCAGCAGCAGCGGCAGCAGCACCTTCCAGCGCGGACCTGTCGAGGCTTCACTCATCGCGGATGCACGTACAGGGAGAATTCGACCACGGACTCGAGTTCGGTCGCACCGACGGCCTCGCGCCTGAACTCGACACTGTCCAGCGCGAGCGCCGGAAGCTCGGCCATCGCCTGCTCGATGAATGCCCGCAACTGTCGATAGCTTCCGCGCATGGGCAACGTGAGGTGGTAACGCAACATCGGCCCGCCCGCGTCGCCCACCAGCCGGTACTGCCCCTGGTCCAGGGCCATGCCCTTGTCGGTGGCGATCTGCAGCACCGCACGAAGCGAGGCCGGGATCTCCTGCAGGTCCGGAAAATCGGCATAGAACTGATCCAGCCGGACCGATGGCGCCGCCCGGACTTCCGCCGGTGCCGCAGGCCGGGCCTTGGCCAGCCGCGAAGCTTCCTCGAGCACCGCACGCTCGCGTTCGAGGGTCGTTTCCAGCCAGAAACCCGAATACAGCAGGCCGGCACTGCCGGCCACCAGCAGGAAAATGCCGGTGACGCCCGGCCAGCCGACCTGGTGGACCAGCCCGCCGACCAGCCACGATGCGCGGGGCAGCAGGCTGGACAGGGCGGCACGCAGCCGATCGAGGATGGCGACGGTCATGGCCGAAGACGCCATTGCGTGACCGCCACGAAGCGGACCGGCCGCTGCGGCTCCTGCACCATCGTCTCGTGCGACTCGAGACGGACCGCGGCGAGTACCGGCTGCTGCTGCAGCAGTTCCAGGTAGGCGAGTACCGCCGGCAGCGACCTCGCCTCGCCGGACAACCGCACCGTGCCATCCTGCGGATCTGGTTGCAGCGCCAGCAGGGCGACCGGTGCCGCCGCCGAGTGCTCGATCGCATCGAACAGTCCCGACCACGGAAGGTTCAGGCGCCCAGCGATCCGGTTCGCCTGCGCGACCTCGCGCAGGCGCTCGGGCGGCATCGCCGCTTCCGCGACCGCGCCCCGGCTGCGCGGCACGGGCCCGTTGCGCAGGGCTTCGGCCTGCTGCCGGATCGATGCCCGTTCATCATTCACGGTCATCACGGACCAGACGGCGGTGGCCGCCACTACAAGTCCCGTGGCAAGCAGCAGCACCGAGCGCTGGCGTACCTGCGCCCTGGATCCCGAGAAGTCGATGTCGAAGCGGGCCATCGTTCAGCCATCCACCCATGCGAGTGGCCAGCGCTGGTCGCCGACTTCGAGGAAGCGCTGGCCGGTCGCCGCCAGCGGTCCGCGCTTGCCACCCGGGAGGTCGCGCGACGCAGGACAGATAAGCACCCGCCCGCCGGAGATCTCGTCGGGTACCAGGGCGCCTTCCCGGGCCAGCACGTCTGCCAGCCCGGCGAGCAGACCGTCCGTCGGCAGGGGCATGCACAGGGCTGCAAGCCAGCTGCCGCGATCGACCAGGCCGATGAAGGTGTCGGACCGGTCGGAAACGACGATCCAGGCAGCGCCGCCCGAGGCCTTGCGCAGCAGGCGGTCGATGCAGGCACCAGCCGCCGGCCGGACCGGACCTGCCCGGACCCCGGCGCGCCTGCATGCGCCCAGGATGCTCGACAGCACCATTCCCGGAAGCGCCACCGCCAGGCCGCCCCGTCGATAGCCACCCTCCGCGACCTCGACCTTCCAGTCCCGCGCGGCAGGTCCGTACACGGCCTCGAAGCGTCCGCGTGCCAGGGCGGCGCGATGTTCCCTGGAGGTGACCCCGTCGACCCAGCCGACCACTTCGAACCGGCAGCTGTCGGACGCGATCTCGAACGTCGCGCCGCGCGCA
>JBIITW010000338.1:0-3484 GCA_044340265.1 Burkholderiales bacterium
ACCGGCCTTCTAAGCCGGCGGTTGCGCGTTCGAGTCGCGCCGGGCATGCCAGCGTACGCCCCCGTCGTGACATCCTTTCGATGCCGCGGGCAAAATCCATCGCCGAATGGTCGCATCGAGCTGGAACGGTCGCTATAATGAGCGGCTTGGCAGGTCAGTGGTGGCTGTAGCTCAGCTGGTAGAGTCCCGGATTGTGATTCCGGTTGTCGCGGGTTCGAGTCCCGTCAGCCACCCCACCCGCACCGGCAGCGTGTGCGCGGTCGGCTTTTGCGCGGCGGCGCGGCACGCGTCTGGCAGGGCACCTTCGCACTCACGCCGGCGACCGCCGCCTGCATGTTTTCTTCGTTTGCGAGGAATGGGCAGCGATGCCATCGGGGCATCACGCCCAGTGTTGGCCGGTATGTGCTTCGAGGAGATTCCATGGCCGATTCGAAGTCCCGTTCTGGCGGCAGGCGTTACCTGCTTCCGGAGTCAGTGCTTCCGCGTGTCGATGCGGGGACGCCTTCGCGCATACCGCGCGTGATCTACCAGACTTGCCGGACGGGTGAGGTGCCGATCGGCATGTATAACGCGGCCGGCTCATGGATGGCGCGCAACCCCGAGTACGCATACGAGTTCTTCGATGATGAACGCATGTCGGGTTTCATCGAGCGATTCGACTGCAGCGGATTTGCGTTTGGCGCCCATGAACTCGCCCGCGCGTTTGCCAGGATCCGTCCCGGTGCGGGCAAGGCCGACCTGTTCCGCTACCTGCTTGTTCACGAGCGGGGCGGGGTCTACATGGACATAGATACCTTCTGCATCGGGCGTCTCGGACGGTTTGTCGGGCCGGAAGACGACGTGGTTTCCGGCATCGGCGGACGGGGCGATCTGCACCAGTGGGGGCTGGTGTACTCGCCGAAGCATCCGTTCATGAAGCGAGTCGCCGAACTCACGGTCGCTAACATACTCGCTGCCAGCTTCGTGGCCGGCTACGAGAACAGCCTTGAGGGTGTGTCGGGGCCGCCGTGTCTCGACCTGGCCGTAAAGGAAGTTCTCGGGCTGGCGCCGAGTTTCCGTTTCAGCGCGGGCACCTTCGTGCTCGACACCCCGGCGGGCGCGACCCGTCTCAGGCTGCTCGATGGTGATTGCTTTGCAGGCAACGTCGGCTTCAAGTACAGCCGTTATCGTCAGGATCTTGCGAGCCTCGGCATCGACTACTGGATGGATGAGGAACTCTTCAATACCTGACGCCGGACGCCGCGCACCTTCTGATCGAGGTGGCTCAGGGCCACTTTTCCGGGCCCGTTTTCGCTATCCTCAGCCTTGGCCTACAACGAGACAAGGCATCCGATGGCGACGCTGCTGAAGGAAGCGCATGTGCGCGAACTGCTCACCATGGCGGACGCGCTGCCGGCAGTAGAGGCATCGTTCCGGGATGTCTCGACTGGCGATGCGGTGAACGTGTCTAGGCACCGGGGCGCGCTCAAGGGCGTAACCGTGAATTCGATGGGTGCGATCTCCAGCGCCCTGGACCTCATGGCAATGAAGGTGTACCCGATCGTGCGTCAGGACATCACGGTCGGTTCCAGCTTCCAGGTACTGTGCTGGCGCATCTCGACCGGTGCGCTGGTTGGCGTGCTCGAGGCGGAACTGCTCGCCCAGATCCGGACTGGCGCGGCGAGCGGCGTTGCGACGCGGTACATGGCAAGCCCCGAGAGCCGGGTAATGACCCTGTTCGGTGCCGGATGGCAGGCTCGCGCGCAGCTCGAAGCCGTGTGCCAGGTGCTCCCTTTGCTGGAGCGGGTAAACGTGATCGGACGTTCTGCCGACCGGGTTGCGTCATTCATTGCCGACATGGCTACGGTGCTGGGCAGTTCAGGCCCTGAACTGGTCGCCGCAGCGGACATCGAATCGGCGGTGCGGGAGGCCGATGTGGTGACCACGATCACCGGTTCCAAGCTGCCGTTGTTCGACGGCGCATGGCTTTCGCCCGGCGCGCATGTGAACGCAGCTGGATCCAACTTCGCGCAGAAGCGCGAACTGGACGCGCTGGCCGTGAGCCGCGCCACGCGCATCGTCGCCGACGACGTCGAGGTGGCGCGCATCGAAAGCGGCGACCTGATCGCGGCGTCGGACCTCGACTGGGGCCGGGTGATCCCCCTGTCCGACGTGGTCGGTGGTCGCCAGCCGGGCCGCGTGGCAGCCGACGAGATCACGCTGTTCGAATCGCAAGGCCTTGGGTTGGAGGATCTCGCCGTCGCTGCTGTACTGCTCGAACAGGCGGCGAAGCGGGGTGTCGGCATCGAGATCCCGTTGCAGTGACCCGTCGCCGCCGCGCCGGGCAGTGGCGCTACACTCGAAGGCGCCCGAGCGCATCCTGCGGCTGTCCCAACCTGTTCCGGAGTTCCCGCCCATGTCCTGCAAGCACACGATCGGTGTTACCCCTGCGGTCTTCAAGGACCTGATGCGCATCGGCCTGCTGGTCGCGCTCTGCATGAATGCCGGCGTCGCCCTGGCCGCCGAAGCAGCGAAGTTCCCGGTGCAACCGATGCGCATGCTGGTCGGCTTTGCGCCGGGCAGCCTGACCGATATCCTCGCGCGCACCGTCGGCCAGAAGATGACCGAGACCTGGGGGCAGCAGGTGGTGGTCGACAATCGTCCGAGCGGCGGTGGCGTGGTGGCCTCGCAGACGATGATCAATGCGAACCCGGATGGCCACACGATGCTGATGGTTTCCGCCCAGCATGCGATCAGCGCGACGCTGTTCTCGAAGCTGCCCTACGACACCGTGCGCGATTTCGCCGGCATCTCGCAGGTGGTCACCGGCGCGCATGTGCTGGCGGCCAGCAAGGACCTCGGGGTGAAGTCGGTGAAGGAACTCATCGCTGCCGCGAAGGCGAAGCCCGGACAGATCAGCTATGGCTCGGCCGGGGTCGGCAGCGGCGCCCACATCAACGGCGAGATGTTCAACCTCGAGGCAGGCATCAGTGCGCCGTACATCCCGTACAAGGGACCGCTCGAGGCAATGAACGACCTGATCAGTGGCCGCATCGGATTCACCTGGCTTTCACTGGGCGTCGCGGCGCCGTTCATCCGCGATGGCCGCGTGATCGCACTGGGTGTGAGCACGCCGAAGCGCTCGCCGATGTTCCCGAACCTGCCGACCGTGGGCGAGGGCCTGCCGGGCCATGAGTTCGACCAGTGGTTCGGGCTGCTGGGCAATGCCAGGGCGCCGCGCGCGGTGATCAGCCAGGTGTCGAAGGAAGTGGCGCGCATCGTGCAGTTGCCCGACGTGCGCGAACGGCTGCAGAACCTGGGTACCGACCCCAAGTCGAGCACGCCGGAGGAGTTCGACCGCTTCATCCGCTCGCAGATCGACCGGCTGGGCAAGGTGATCAAGGCATCCGGGATCAAGGTGGACTAGCTGTGAAGCTTCAATAGGTTGTATCCGGTGTTCATCCGGGCTGGTTCTGAGAGACTGGAAATCGCCAAACCCCCAGTC
>JBIITW010000131.1:0-13531 GCA_044340265.1 Burkholderiales bacterium
CCCGGCCGAGCGGCTTCTTCATCGGGTCGCCCGGGGAGGCCCGACTCACCGGCCAGGAGTTCTTCGCGGTGACGCGGGCAAGGATCGGCACCGGTGGCAGCTTCGACGGCGTCTTTGCCGTCTCCGGCGACATCGACTACTTCCGTCAGTTCTACCGGGGACTGCGCGAGACTTCGGGCGACGCAATGGCCCTCGTGCGCGAAGATGGAGTGTTGCTCGTGCGCGAGCCTGCGCAGGCTCCCGGTCTGTCGCAGCTGAGCAAGACGTCCGGACTGATGCAGGCGATCGCGTCGGCGCCCGCGGGTCGGTTCCGTGCATGGGGCGAAGTCGACGGGGTCGATCGGCTCTATGGCTATGCACGGGTAGGTGAGTACCCGGTGTATGTCGCCTACGGACTGTCGATGCAGGGCGTGGAGCAGCAATGGCGCCGTTCCCTCACCCTGTATTCCATCGTCACCCTGCTCGCCATCGCGATGCTGCTGCTTGCCGCCGAGCTGGCTCGGCGCAATGCCGGACGGGCGCTTCGCGCGCGCGCGGAGCGCGAAGAGGAACTGCGACTGCGCGAGCTGGCCGAGGATGGACTGCGTCGCGCCCAGCGACTTGAAGCCATCGGACGGATGACTGGCGGCATCGCGCATGACTTCAACAACCTGCTGCAGGTCCTGGCCGTCAACATCGAGGTCCTGCGCAGGCGACTTGGCAAGATGCTGCCGGATGCCGACGTCCACGAGCGGCCACTTGCGGCGATGGATCGCGCGACCAACCAGGGTGCACGCCTGACCCGACAACTGCTGTCCTTCTCGCGCCGATCGAGCCTGCAGCCGCGGCGCGTGTCGCTGGCGGCGTTCCTGCCCGAGATGTCCGAACTGCTGCGCGCAGCGCTGCGCAACCGGATCGAGCTCTCGGTGGTGATCGACCCGGACACGGCGGAGATCGACGTCGATCCGGAAGAACTCGAGCTGGCATTGCTCAACCTCGCGACCAATGCCCGGGACGCCACGCCCGGCGGAGGCGTACTGCAGATCCGTGCCGGCAACCTGGCTGCGGGAATGATCGTCGACGGCAAGCCGCTGGCTTCGACGTGGGTTGCATTGACCGTTTCCGACAACGGCAGCGGCATCCCGTCCGAGACGCTGCAGAACATCTTCGACCCCTTCTTCACCACCAAGCCGGTCGGACAGGGAACCGGGCTTGGCCTGAGCCAGGTCTATGGTTTCGTCACCCAGTCCGGCGGCCGCGTCGACGTGCAGAGCACGCTCGGTGCAGGGACCACCTTCAGGCTGCTGTTCCCACCTTCGGGCGCTGCACGGGACGCCCCGGCAGGCGGCGTCCTGCTCGACGGCCTGCATGTGCTGGTGGTCGATGATGAAATCGAAACCCGCGCGGCGGTCATGCAGCGCGTGGCCGACATCGGCGCAAAACCCCGGGGCGCCCAGTGTGCGGAAGAGGCGCTTGACCTGCTTTCGGCCGGCCACTTCGACGTATTGCTGAGCGACGTGCGCATGCCCGGGATGAGCGGAGACCGACTGGCACAGGAAGCGGCCGCACGCCATCCCGGCCTGGCGATCGTCCTGATGACTGCCTACGCCGATTCGCGCGCAGTGAGTTCGGGCGACTTCATGGTCGTGCGCAAGCCGGTCAGCGCACAAAACCTGCTGCAGGCGATCCTGCACGCGCGCTCGCGCCTGCCTCCGGACGTTCGCGACGAGGCGGCTTCGCCCCGCTGAGCACGCGGCCGCCCGATGGCTTTTCGGCGGCACTGGCATGGGCTGCAGATACGTCGGCAAGCACGGCTGCATCCAGCGCGAACTTCGAGCGCACATCGGGCAGCCTGCGGGCGAACGCCGGCAGGGTCCGTCGCGCAGCTGCGAACAGCCGCGTCCGTTCATGTTCGAAGTGGCGCTCCAGCCACGCGCCCAGGATGTTGATCGTCGGCTGATAACGTTCATCGAACGGCTTCATCGCACCGAGACGACCCAGCAGGTCGCGCGCCACCTCGATCTCGATCTCCGCCTCGAGGATCACGCCGGAGTCGGGCAGCGTCTCATAGAGCACCGGATAGATCGTCCCGACCTTCAGGTCGAAATGGCTGCGCACGCCACTGACCAGCCGCTCGCCCGCCTGGGCCAGGCTGTCTGCATCCTTGGCAGCGAGCTTCGCAGCCCGGGAGAATTGCTGCTCGAGGCGGCGATAGCCTGCTGCGAGCAGGCCTTCGATTTCCGTCCACGCACTGCGCTCGACCTTGGGGTCTGCCGACAATCTCGCTCGACGCACCGGCTTGCTTGCGTTGGTCCTCGGCGGCGTGCTCGGCGCGTGGGCCCGAACGCGGGCGCGCGCAGGGGCATCGCCCCGGATGATTTTCGACATGACGTTCCTCCACGGTAGAACCGATCCGTGTTGGATACGCAGCCGGCATGCCTGCGATGCGCGGGCACGTCGACGGGTGGCCGGTCAGTGTACTCTCCACGACAGTCGCGTCGCGCGGCGCTTCGCGTTCAGACTGGAGACCTCGATGTTCGAATACTTTCCGAACAACTACACCTGGAGCCTGGCCGTGATGTCCGCCCTCAACCGCGGCGGCCAGGTGTCGGAGATCGACGAAGCGTGCCGCCCGCTGCGCGAGGTCGCCGGCATCAAGGCCCTGCAGGGCGACCAGACCCAGCAGCGGGCATGGTTCGAGAGCTGGATGAAGGTCGCCGAACGGGTACGCCGCCAGGGCGAGGCAGACGAGGCGCTGGGACGAACCGTCTCGGCGGGTCGCAAGTACCTGCGTGCGGGAATCTACTTCCTGCTCGCCGAGCGGATGCCGAGCCATCGCGATCCCCGGCGTCTGGATGCCTTCCGGCGCGGCATCCAGACCTACCGGCGGGGTCTTGAACTCAGGCGCGAACCGATCGAGTATGTCGAGGTCCCGTTCGGCGAACATCGCCTGAAGGCAATCTTCTCGAAGGCGCCCGGTGACGGGCCCCACCCGTGCATGGTGCATTTCGACGGCCTCGACGTGACCAAGGAGATCATCTACGCCGCGGTGGGCGACGAGTTTCGGCGACGCGGCATGTCGATGCTGATCGTCGACCACCCCGGTGCCGGCGAGGCGCTGCGGCTGCAGGGTCTGCCGAGCGGCCCCGACACCGAGAAGCCGGCCGGCGCCTGCGTCGACTATCTCGAGACACGGCCCGATGTCGACGCTTCACGCGTGGGCATCATGGCGATATCGCTGGGCGGCTACTACGCACCGCGCGCGGCAGCCTTCGAGAAGCGCTTCAAGTGCGCCGTGGCCTGGGGTGCGATCTTCGACTACGGCAAGACCGTTTCGGACCGGATCGGCGGCCGGGGCGAGCCGTCAGTGCCCGGCTATGCCGAGCATGTGAACTGGGTGTTCGGTTGCGACACCATCGAGGAATCACTGAAGGTGGTGCGGCAGATGACCCTCGAAGGCGTCGCGGACAGGATCACCTGCCCGCTGCTGGTCGTACATGGCGAGAACGATCGACAGGTGCCGCTGTGGCATGCGCAGAGCACCTACGACGCGGCGGTGAACAGTCCCGGGAGGGAACTGAAGATATTCAGGCTCGCAGACGGCGGCGCGGAGCATTGCGGTGCCGACAACACGCCGCTGGTGGTCGACTGGATGGCCGACTGGGCCGCAGAGAAGCTGGGCGGATGCCCGGGCGGCAACTGATCGATGATAAGGTGCCTGAAGAGAATCACCCGGGCGCCGGACATTGACATACATCAAGGCAGGTCGGGTTACGTGGCATTCCAATATGAACGCAGCAGCGCAGGACACAGCCCGCAGCGAGGGCTGGACGATTCCATCCACCGGCGGCGATCCACCGACTGCTGCCGTACAACCAGGAGAACACATGTTCAAGCGCATCCTCATCCCGATCGATGGCAGCAAGACCTCGCAGCAGGCCCTCAAGCGCGGCCTCGTCTTCGCGGCCGAGCAAGGCGCAGCGCTGCGCCTGCTTCATGTGCATGAAGTGTCGGTGCTGTCCGAGATGTATGCCGCGCAGGCGGCCTCGGCTGGCTCGTCGCTCGCGCCCAACGTGAAGGCCCTCGAGAAGTTCGAGGCGGACCTCGAGAAGCGCTCGCAGACCCTCCTCGAGCAGGCCACGGCGATGGCCACCAAGGCCGGCGTTGCCAAGGTCGACGGCAAGATGATCAACGCGGGCATGCGCAAGGCCGCCAGGCTGATCGTGGATGACGCCACCAAGTGGAAGGCCGACCTGATCGTCATGGGCACCCACGGGCGCTCGGGCTTCGACCACATGGTCTTCGGCAGCGTGGCCGAGGGCGTGATGCGAAGCGCATCGGTGCCGGTGCTGTTGATCCGGATTCCCGGCAAGTAGAAATCCAGCGACGCGGCGGCCAGGTACGGCCGCCGCGTGGCGTCATCGGCCTGCTTCGTGAAGCAGCTGCCGTCCGACGCCATCCAGCGAACGCGCGCCGAGCAGGGCAAGGTCACGGTCGATCTCCTCGCGCAGCAGGCGTACGACATGCCGGACACCAGCCTCGCCCGCCACCGCATGGGCGAACAGGAACGGCCGGCCGACGAAGACGAACTGCGCACCCAGCGCCAGCGCCTTCAGCACGTCGGAGCCGCGGCGGATGCCGCTGTCCATCATCACGGTCATCGCACCGGCCCGCGCCACCACGCCCGGCAGCGCACGCAGCGGCGCGATCGCGCCATCGAGCTGGCGACCGCCATGGTTGGACACGATCACGCCGTCCACGCCGCTTTCGGCGGCAAGGTGGGCGTCCTCGCCGGACAGCAGCCCCTTGACCACCAGCCGGCCTGGCCAGATGCCGCGGATCAGCGCCAGATGCTGCCAGCTGAACCGGTCGCGGCTTGCGCGTTCACGCAGGCCGGATCGCGACACCAGGGGCAGCCGCACGCTGCCCATGTTCTCGGTATGCGGCATGCCCTGGCTGAGCAGCGTGCGGATCGCCGTGCCGAACAGCCAGCGCGGGTGCGTGAGGCCCTGCCAGGCGAGTGCGGCCGTCGGCCTCAACGGAGCGGAGTATCCGTTGCGCACGTTGTTCTCGCGGTTCGCGGCGACCGGCACGTCTGCGGTCACGACCAGCGTGTCGTATCCGGCGTTGCCGACCCGTTCGACCAGCGCACGGATGGCGGCTTCATCCCCCGGAATGTAGCCCTGGAACCAGGCCGTGCTGCCGACCTTCCTCACGTCCTCGAGCCGGGTGAGCGAAGCACCGCTGAGGATCATCGGGATGTTCGAGGCCGCGGCGACCCGGGCCAGCACGCGATCGCCGTCGAATCCGGCCATCGAGGTCCCGCCCATCGGCGCGATGCCGAACGGGCAATCATAGGACTGTCCGAACAGTTCGCGGCGCTGCGATCGCACCGACACATCGACCATCACCCGTGGCACGAATGCGTAGTCGTCGAATGCGCTGCGGTTGGCGCGCAGCGAGGCGTTGGTCTCGGCGCCGCCCGACGCATAGCCGAAGATGGGACGCGGCAGCAGGCGTGCGGCCTCAGGCTCGAAGTCGTCGAGCGCGAGCATGCGGGCGAGCACGCGCGGGGGTTTCGGTTCATCGCGACGGCTCGCGCTCATTTCAACCGCCCATGGTCCGACCGCCCCGAAGGCTTGCGCCATAGCAGCCGGTTGGTGAGGTCGTACATGCGCACTTCCGAATCGAGCGCAAACACGGTCACCATCGCCGGCGGAGACCACGACACGCCGTTGTGCACGAACAGGCCGATGTCGATGCGGTTGGTCTGGTGCGCCTGCCCTCCCGGCGGCACGAACTCCACCGGGAACCGGTGCGGATAAGTGAACACCACGCGCACGCTGCGTGGATCGCCTTCGACCGGCTCGACTTTCGCATGCTTGAGGCCGCGCAGCACCACCCAGCGATACTCGAGCGCACGACCATTCAGGTCGAAACTGTCGGCCGCCGACAGCACCATCTCGCGCGGATGGTCCTCACGGCGCCAGATGCGATGCACGCCCCAGGCATTGGTCGCCAGTTGCTCCCGGTCGGCGGCGCTGAAGTCCTCGCGGGTGACGCGCAGCTTGGCGAACGGCGGAATGTCGCGCACCGTGATCGCATTGGCTGCCTGGGCCAGTTCGAGCAGCCGCTGTTCGGCGATGTCGGCCGGGATATCGAAGAAACCGGTCAGGTGTGCCAGCCCGCTCAGGTAGGCCGCATCGGAGTCGACCCGGTTCCGGCGCAGCAGCAGCTGCGTCACCGGCGCGAGCAGGCCGCGATCCACCAGGCGCTGCTTCACGTCGGGGCGCAGCAGCGCCCAGACCACGAAGGTGCGCTCGATCTCGTCCATCTCCGAGCCGGACGATCCGACCGAGGTATTGGTGTAGGCGGCGTTGAAGTGGAACAGGTCGCCGTTGCCGAAGATGTCGGTGTGCGCCGGATACCAGAAGACATGGTTGGCTTCGAAGATGCGCACCTTGGCATCGAACTGTGCCTGGCTGAACGAATGGAAGCGCTCCATGTTCGCGGCGAAAGGTCCCTGGTAGAACACCGACGCATTGCCGATGACGTTGCGTGTCGGCCATGGTGACAACAACGTCGCCTGCCCGCCGACCAGCGGCCGGATCTGCCGGGAGAACTTCACGATCGGGAATGCCGCATGGCCCCCGTCGCGGTTGTTGTAGAAATCCTCCAGGTTGCCGGCGGCCTCGCCGCGCGACCAGCGCTCGCGTGCGAAGGCGCACCAGGGCCGGGAGGCAGCCTCGCAGATCTCCGGCGTGTCCGGCGGCAACCGGACATCCACCGGCAGCACCACGTCTCGCGTCCGGCCCGTGCCGTCTTCAGCCCTCAGCAGGAGGCGCCAGTTGCCGAAGCTGCCGGGCGTGATGTCATCCCAGCGAAGCTCACCGTTCGCGTGCAATGAAAGGTTCACCGGCGCCACGCTCGGGCTGTTGTTGCGGGTCACCGAAACGAGCGTGAAGCGCTGGCCCGACAGGCCCGGCGCGGCGCGGGCCAGGTCGACCTGCAGCGTGCGGCCGTTGTCGCGTCCGAGCGTGAAGTTGCTGGCAGCATCGGGCACGGTGGCGACGACCCGCCGCTCGAGCTGCAAGGCGCCGCCGGAACCCTTGCCCGCAGCCGGAGCCGCGGCCGTCTGTGCCGGCGTCTGTGCCAGCGCCAGGCCCGGGGCGACGATCGACACTCCGGGAATGGACAGCGCGATGGCGAGGGCTGCCGCCACGCGGCCCAGCGCCCGGCGCAAAGCCACGGGCGGGCAGGACACACGCAGCCGGCGGACAGCAGGCCCTGCAGTCAACGACCTCGGATCGATCAACGTCGGCCCCGCTTGCGAATGGACAGGACATCGAGTCTATACTGCCGCGCCCGGCGGACGACGGTACCGACCTTCCGCGACCCGCAGCAGGCATCCCGCATCGAGGAGGACCATGGCGCACCCATCTTTTGTCGAAGCAACCGAGCGGCCGGCATCCCTTGCCTCCACCCAAAGGCACGGCACCGGCGCAGCGCGCCCGACCGCAAACGCACGGCTCGCCACGACCGCACTTGCCGCCGGCATCATGCTGTTGCCGTGCCTTGCGCCTGCCGCCCATGCAGCCGAAGCCGCCGCACCCGGTGCCGGCTGGCCCACCCGCCCGGCGCGCATCGTGGTCGGCTTCGGCGCCGGTGCGCCCGATACCGTGGCACGCATCGTCGCGCAGCAGCTGTCCAGCCAGCTGGGCCAGCCATTCGTGGTCGACAACCGACCCGGTGCAAACGGCAACATCGGCGCCGAGATCGTCGCGCGCGCACCGGCGGACGGGCACACGATGCTGGTCACCTCCGCCTCGTTCGCCGTCAATCCGAGCACCCAGCGCAAGCAGCCGTTCGACGTACGCCGTGACTTCACGCCGGTGACCAACATCGGCTCCGGCGAAGGCTACATCCTGGCCGTCAACCCGTCGCTGCCGGTGCGCACCGCACAGGAGTTCATCGCGCTGGCGCGCAAGCCGGAGAGCAGGCTTGCGTACGGGTCGCCCGGTGTCGGCAGCCCGATACAACTCGCCGGCGCGATGTTCGCCACCCGCACCGGCAGCGACGCAGTGCACACCGCGTACAAGGGGACCGGGCCTGCCCTGACCGCCCTGCTCTCGGGCGAGATCCAGTTCATGTTCATCACGCCGCCCCTGTCGATGCCGCACATCACCGCTGGCCGACTGCGCGCGCTGGCCTACACGGGTTCGAAACGCGCACCGTTCCTGCCCGACCTGCCAACCATGGCGGAGGCCGGCGTGAGTAGCATGGAACTGGACGCGATGAGCTGGTATGGCGTGTTCGTACCGGTCCGGACACCGGCGGCGATCGTCGCCCGCCTGCAGAAGGAAGTCGCCACGGCGGTGCGCGAACCCGCGGTGAACGAGCGGCTGCGCACGCTCAACGTCGAGCCCGAAGGCAGCACGCCGGAGGCGTTCACCCGGTTCTTCCATGCATCGCTTGCCCGCTTCGCCGACATGGTGAAGCAGTCAGGCTTCAAACCCGAATGACCAGCAACCGCGAGGGCAGCATGAAGGGACGCATCCGCCGAGTGATCACCGGGCATGACGCGCAGGGCAAGGCCGTGGTCATCTCCGACGAGCCGGCGCCGGCGGTACGGACCAACCCTTTGCGGCCGGGACATGTGTCGACCGACCTCTGGAAGACGGGTGCCGCGCCGGTGGTGCTCAAGGCGCGCATGGATGACCCCACGGGCGGCCCGAAGCAGATCCACCCCCTGCCCGGAGGCACGGTGTTCCGCATCTCGGAACTGGCACCCGAACCCGAGGCGGTGCGCAACCTCGACCCGGCCTCCGCGCGCGAGGTGTTCAAGGCGATGGGCAACGAAGGCGCCGCCACCTTCGGCCGTGGCGGGCGCCATCCGATGATGCACCGGACCGAGACCCTCGACTACGCGGTGGTGCTCGAAGGCCGGGTGACGCTGGTGCTGGACGACGAGGATGTCGAACTCGAGGCCGGGGATGTCGTCATCCAGTGCGGCACCAACCACGCCTGGAGCAACCGGTCGGACCGTCCGTGCCGGATGCTGTACGTGCTGGTCGACGGCAGCTTCGATCCGGAAATCGGCTAGCGTTTTCCCCAGAGCTCGGCAAGCCGCGCATCGCGGCCGCATCCCGACCGGTAGATCTTGTAGCGCACGGGATTCTTCTTGTAGTAGTCCTGGTGGTAGTCCTCGGCCGGCCAGAAGGTCGTCGCAGGCTCTACCTCGGTATGGACCTGCGCGAACCGCTTCGACGCGACGAGCGCGCTGCGGCTGGCTTCGGCGGCCTTCTGCTGGGCTGCATCGAGGAAGTAGATGCCGCTGCGGTACATGTCGCCGACGTCGCAGAACTGCTGGTCCTTCACCGTCGGGTCGATGTTGCGCCAGAAGTGGTCGAGCAGCTGCTGGTAGGTGACACGCGACGGATCGAACACCACGCGCACCACCTCGACATGGCCGGTGCCCCCGGCGCTGACCTGCTTGTAGGTCGGCTTCTCGGTCTTGCCCCGCATGTATCCGGACTCGGCCGAGATCACGCCGGGCAGCTTCTCGAAGTCGGCCTCGACGCACCAGAAGCAGCCTCCGGCGAAGATCGCGCTGGCGCGCGCACCCTGCCCCCCGGACGCCGAAGTGCCTGCGCCGGGCGCCACGACCTGCGCCAGCGCGAGCGCCGCCAGTGCCGCGAGCAGGACGCCCAAGCCACCCGCCAACCATCTGAAAGCCTTCATGTGCGCAGCTCCGGAAGCGGCTCACCGCGCGGCACGAAGCGCAGCGCGACGCCGTTGTTGCAATAGCGCAGGCCGGTCGGTTTCGGCCCGTCGTTGAACACATGCCCGTGGTGGCCACCACAGCGCGTGCAGTGGTACTCGGTGCGCGGCAGCACGAGCCGGAAATCGCGCTTCGTGCCGAACGCGCCCGGAAGGTGGTCGAAGAAGCTCGGCCATCCCGTCCCGCTGTCGAACTTGGTCGAGCTGTCGAACACCGGCAGGAAGCACGCCGCGCAGACGAACGTTCCCGCCCGCTTCTCGCGGTCGAGCGGACTGCTGCCTGCACGTTCGGTACCCTCTTCGAACAGCACGCGGAAGCTGTCCGCAGGCAGCAGGGCCTGCCACTGCGCGCGGGTCTTGACCAGCTTCGGGGCGCCTGCGGTCGCCCACGCGGGCGCGGCGACTGCCGCTGCAAGGAACCCGGACAGACGGACCATCCACTGACGTCGCTTCATTTTTCCTCCTCGTTGATCACTGCACGGACGAATATACGGGCGCAGCCCTGGAATGGATGTGCCGGGCGGGAACGCCCCTTGCAGCAAGCGACCGCGCACCGCCGCGCTGCATCCAAAGGAGGTCAGACATGATCCGATCCGCAACGCCCGACCCCGCCACGCCCCAGGGCCGCAAGCCCCTGCGCCGGGCCACCCGTACCGTGCTGGCCATGCTCGCCACGCTGGCCACCTTCCTGATCCTTGACGCGATCTGGCTGGGGTTCATCGCCCGCCAGCTGTATCTCGACGCCATCGGCCACCTGATGGCTGCCGAACCCTACCTTCCCGCCGCCATCCTGTTCTACCTGCTGTTCCCGCTGTTCCTTGCATGGTTCGCGTTCGTCGAGGCTTCGGACCGGGAAAACGCCTGGGGCGTCGCCTTGCGCGGCGCGCTGTTCGGACTGGTGACCTACGGCACCTACGAACTGACCAACTGGGCGACGCTGCGCGACTGGCCTGCCATGATCGTGCTGTTGGACCTGGCCTGGGGCACGATCCTCTGCGCCGTCGCCGCCACGGCAGCCTCTGTCGCCTGGCAACTGCTCCGGCCGCGCTGAACGCATTCGCATCCAGCCCTCATCCCGCGCGACAGACGACAGGCGACAGGCGACAGGCGACAGACGACTGGCGCGGGCCTGCTGCATGCGTGGTGGGATGTCCAGCGCCCGCGGTCGGACAGTCCGGCTGCGCGCAGGACGCTTCATCCGGGACCCCCACCGCCACCTTGAGCACGCCCTTCCCGACACAGCCGGCGGAATCGCGGCTGCCCCAGCCCGCGAAGCTTCCCGCGGGCGCGCCGGATGCATCACTGGTCGCCGGGGGACGCCCTTCGACCGCGCCGGCCGAGCACGCCGTGAGCCGTCCGCTGCCCGGGACAGCAGCGCCGGCGCCGGCAGCCCCGCCATCCGCACCCCCCGCGACCACGACGCGCGAGCAGGAAGATCTGCCGCGCAGCAGCAGCAGCAGCGCACCGCTCTGGCTCGCTGGCGTCGGGGCACTGACCCTGTTCGTATCGATCCCGATCCTCCCTGGCGTGCTCTGGGCGCTGTTGATCGGCTACTGGACGTATCCGCTGCACCGGCGCCTGTCGGCGGGGCTGCGACCGGGACCTGCCGCCGGCATCTCCACCGTGCTGCTGGTCGCGGTGGCGATCCTGCCCACGATGTGGCTGGTCGAGAGTACGCAGCTGGTGTGGACCTGGGCCCAGGAGTCCCTGCCATCCACCGTCGACCTTGCGCTCGCCCGCCTGCATGCACTTGCGGCTTCGTTGCCCTTCCTTGGAGACAGGCTGCAATCCGCCCTGCCCCGGTCGGTCCGCGAGGTCGACTGGATCGGCATGGGAACCGGGTCGGCCAATGCGATCGGGGGCATGCTGACCGCGGTGGTGCTGCGCGCGGGGGACTGGGCGTTCCATCTGGCCATCGGCATCGGCACGCTGTTCTTCGTCTATCGGGACGGACCGTCATGGTGGCGGCTGGCCTCGGATGCCGCAGCCGCCACGTTCGGCCCGGCAGGCCGTGAGGCGGCGACCCTGTGCAGCCAGACGGCGTCTGCCGTCACCCGTGGCGTGATCCTGACCGCGCTGGTCCAGGGCGCCCTGGCCGGGATCGGCTACTGGGCCGCAGGCGTGCCGCAACCGATGCTGCTGGCCGTGCTCACGGTGCCGGCGGCCATCGTCCCTCTTGGGGCCAGCCTGGTCTGGGTGCCCGCCGCAGCCTGGCTGGCACTGACCGGCGACGTCGGCGCGGGCGTGGGGCTGGCGCTCTGGGGAGCACTGGCGGTGAGCACTGCAGACAACGCGTTGCGTCCCCTGCTGATGCACGCACACACCACGCTCTCGTTCTGGCCGCTGACCCTTGCCATCATCGGCGGAACGCTGGCGCTCGGCGTACCTGGCGTCTACGTGGGACCGATCGCCTATTCGCTCGCACGGATGGCGATCACCCGCGCCGCACCATGAGCGCAAGCGCGGCACTGCACGCCCTCTGGTGGGGACTGCGCGGTTTCTGGAAAGACGACGGCGTACGCTTCGGCGCCTCGACCGCGTTCTACGCGATCTTCTCGCTGGCGCCGATCCTGGTGATCGCGGTGTCGGTGATGGCCCTGATGTTCGATTCGGATCCGGCGCGCCAGGGACTGGTCGGACAATTCGCGCGGCTGGTCGGTCCGCAGGGTGCGCAGGCCGTCGAGGCACTGCTCGCCCGACCGGAGAACCGCCCCGACCAGGGCGTGCTGGCTGCCGTGGTGGCCGGCGTCACGCTGCTGATCGGCGCCACCGGCGTGTTCTCGGAACTGCGTGACGCGCTGAACCGCATGATGCAGGCGCGCGCACGCGAGGAAAACATCGTGATCGCGTTCGTGCGCGTGCGCGTGCTCGCGTTCTCGCTGGTGCTCGGCCTCGGCTTCCTGGCCCTGGCTTCGCTCCTGGTCAGTTCCGCCCTGGAGGCGATGACAGAGCGCCTGGCACCGTCCTTCGGCGGATGGTTGCTGCTGTTCAAGCTGGCGTCCGGATCGCTGTCGCTGGCCGCAGTGGCGCTGCTTTGCGCGGCCATCTTCCGCTGGCTGCCGGACGATCGGCTGCCATGGGCACCGCTGCTCTGGGGCGCCACGATAAGCGCGCTGCTGTTCTCGCTCGGCAAATGGGCGATCGGCCTGTACCTGGGCGGCAGCGGCCTCGCCTCCGCCTACGGCGCTGCAGGCTCCTTCGTCGTGCTGATCATGTGGGTCTATTTCACCGCGCTGGCCTTCCTCTATGGCGCCGCCGTGGCTGCAGCCAGCGCTGGACGATCCGGCGCGCCCCGGCCCGACCCGTCGACGTGAATCAGAGCTCGTTGCGCACTGGGCACAGCCGTTGCGAACCCCAGGCCGGAGGCACGGCAGCCTATCTGCCGTGCCCGTCATTTCAAAGGAGACACCCAAGTGAAGAAGAACATCGCTACCTCGACGATCGTCCTGGCCTCGCTGCTCGGCGTTGCGTTCGCCGCGAACGCACAGACCGGCACCGCGCCCGCCTCGACCCGGGACAGCGCGTTCGCCCGCCCGGATTACTCGCTGCTGCCGTACACCACCCGCGGCTACGTGGGGGTCAACCTCGGCCAGTCCGACTATGACGCCAGCTGCATCGCAGGCCTGAGCTGCGAGAACAAGGAGCTCGCCTGGAAGGCCTACACCGGTGGCCGCATCAATGAAATGGTGGCGATCGAACTGGGCTACATCAACTTCGGCAAGGTCAGCCGCAACGGTGGCAACACCGAAGCGCACGGCGTGAACCTGAGCCT
>JBIITW010000132.1:0-13519 GCA_044340265.1 Burkholderiales bacterium
CCTTGCACAGGTGAAGCTCGACGTCCCGTTCGCGCCGACCAACTTCACGCTGATCGACACGATGCTGCGCATCGCGAACGTGACGCCGAAGGACTTCGTGATCGACCTCGGCTCGGGCGATGGCCGCATCAACATCGCAGCGGCGCGCGACTGGGGCGCGCCCGGCATCGGCTACGAGATCGATCCGGCGCTGGTGCAGGAGAGCATCGAACTGGCGAAGGTCGCTGGCGTCTCCGACCGCGTCCGCTTCACCGAACGCAACCTGTTCGACGCCGACCTGTCGAGGGCGACGGTGGTCACGCTCTATCTGGGCGTGAAGGTGAACCTGCGGGTGCGGCCCAAGCTGCTGGCCGAACTGCGGCCAGGCACGCGCATCGTGTCGCACGACTTCGACCTCGGCGACTGGAAACCCGACCTGCACATCCGGCTGCGCGATTACGGCAGCCATGTCTACTTCTGGTGGATCCCGGCGCGCATCGCCGGCACCTGGACGGCGCGGCTCGACCTTCCGGGTGTCGGCATGCGCAACCACGAGATCGTCTTCCGGCAGCGGTTCCAGGACATCGACGCCGAGGTGAAGGCCGACGGGGCGAGGGTCGGCCTGCGCGACATCCGTCTCGCCGGTGACGGCCTCACCTTCATCATGATGGAAGAGGTCGCGCGGCAGTTCACCTTCCGCCGGTTCTTCGGTCGCGTGGTGCGTGGCACGGACAGCAAGGCCGGCGCCGAGGGCAACGTGATCGAAGGCTACTTCCGTACCGAGACCGAAGGCCGGCGCACCGAATCGCCATTCAGGTTGACCCGCACCCTGGCCGCCGAGCCCGGGCCGGAGGGTGCCTGGACCTACGTGCGCGGCAGCTGATGGACGGCGTGCGCTCCCTTGCTGGCACCCGCAGGCGCGGGCTCGTTGCGCTGGCCGCGGGCGTGGGGGGCGCCGGGCTGGCGGCGGGCGCGATGTCGCTGCTCGCGCAGGCGCCGGCGGCGAAGAAGCCGCTCGACCGCAACGGCGGCCCGTACGTGCCCACGCCATGGCCGGTGGTCGACCAGATGATCAGCGCCGGCGGCATCGGCGCGAAGGATCTGGTGATGGACCTGGGCTGCGGCGATGGCCGGCTGGTCATCGCCGCAGCGAAGCGCCATGGCGCGCGCGGCTATGGCGTTGACATCGATGCCGAACTCGTCCGGCTGGCCAACGATACCGCCGAGCGGGACGGCGTCGGCCACCTCGTGCGTTTCGAGGAACGGAACATCTTCGACACCGACGTGCGCGATGCGACCGTGCTCACGCTCTACCTGCTGCCCTGGATGATGATGAAGCTGCGGCCGAGGTTCCTGTCCGACCTGCGGCCGGGCACGCGCATCGTCACCCACGACTACCATTTCGAGGACTGGCGCGCGGCGACCAACCTGACCTTCCACGTGCCCGAGAAAGAGGCGATCACCGGCGTGCCCAGCGCGACAGTCTTCCTGTACCTGGTGCCTGCGCGGGTGCATGGTCGGTGGACGGTCCGTGCGCCGGGCAATCCCCTGCTCGACCGCTCCGAACTTTCCCTGCACCAGGCCCTGAACGATTTCGAAGGTACGCTGGTCGCCGCCGGGCGCGCGGCGCGGCGGCTGGATGCACCGTCGCTCCAGGGGCTCGACCTGCGCTTCGCGCTGCCGGTCGAGGGGCCGGCCGGCCGTGCGGGGCGGGCGATCGTGCGCGCCCGGGTCGATGGCGACCGGATGGACGGCACCATCGAATCGACGGTGTCTGCAACGACGACGTTCGCCGCGGCCAGGATCCAGTGAAGGCTTCCCGAGGTACACCCATGAATTCCAGGTTTTCGAAGGTTGCCGCATCCGCCGCAACGCTTGTCGATCCCGCGCGCCGCAAACTGCTCGTCGCTGGCGCGGTGGTCGCGGCCGGGGGCGCGACGGCTGCGCTGGCGCCGCTGCTGCGCGCGCAGACCGGTGCCGGCGACGTGGTCTACGTACCCACGCCGCAGGTGGTGGTGAACCGCATGATGACCATGGCCAGGGTGGGTCCGGCCGACTTCGTGATCGACCTGGGCTCGGGAGACGGCCGCCAGCTGATCACTGCCGTGGCGAAGTTCGGCGCCAAGGGAGGGCGCGGCTTCGACCTGGACGAGGACCTGCTGCGCCAGGCCAACGACAACGCGAAGAAGCAGGGCGTCGCCGACCGTGTCGCCTTCATCCGGCGCAACATGTTCGAGACCGATGTCAGCGCCGCCAGCGTGATCACGCTGTACCTGCTGCCCGAGCTCAACCTGAAGCTGCGTCCGAAACTGCTTGCGGAACTGCGGCCCGGTTCGCGCATCGTGTCCCACGACTACAACATGGGCGACTGGCAGGCCGAGGAATCGGTGACGATGCAGGTGCCGGAGAAGCAGGTCGGCAATCCGGGCGTCAGCTATGTCTATCTGTGGATCGTGCCGGCGAATGTCTCCGGCACCTGGCAGTGGAAGCTGCCTGGCGGGCAGCCGGTCGAAGTGACCGTGCGCCAGCGGCTGCAGGATCTCGACGTGCGCGGCAGCGCAGCCGGCCGTCCGATGAACGTCTCGCTGACCACGTTACGCGGCGAGGATGTGCGCATCAGCGCCGCGGTGGAGCTGAACGGCCGCACCCTGCGCCATGATTTCGTCGGCCGGGTGCGCGGTGACACGATCGAAGGCACGGTGCGCACGTTCGACAAGGGCGAACAGAGTGCGCCCTGGACCGCGCAGCGCAGCGGCGGCAAGGCCGCGTCGATCGATCCCTCGACGGGGACACGCTAGATGGGCGCCCTCGAGCCTGGCCGCGTGCGGCGGCGCCTGGCCTGCGTCCTGGCACTGCTGCCGGCGGCTGCCGCGCTGCGCCTGTCGCTGGCGGCTGGTACCGCGCAGGCCCAGGATGACCGGCCGTTCTCGCCGTTCATCACCTCGCCCAACAACACCGTGATGCGCATGCTGTCGATTGCGTCCGTGGGCAGGGATGATCATGTGATCGACCTCGGATCCGGTGACGGACGAATCCCGATCACCGCCGCCCTGAAGTTCGGTGCCAGCGGCGGCGGCGTGGATCTCGACGCGCGGCTCGTCGAGCTGTCCAACCGGCGTGCCGCCGAGGCCGGGGTGGGCGACCGTGTCCGGTTCGTGCGCGGCGATGTGTTCGCTGCCGATGTGCGCAAGGCGACGGTGGTCACCCTGTACCTGCTGCCGCCGATCGTGCAGGGGCTGCGTCCGGTGCTGCAGCGCCAGTTGCGGCCGGGCAGCCGCATCGTGAGCCATGATTTTCCGTTCGAAGGCTGGCAGGCCGACGCGATGGAAACCTTCTTCGCGCCGGAGAAGAACGACGGCCGGGGTGGTAACAGCACGGTGTTCCTCTACGTGGTGCCGGCCGTCGTCCATGGCCGCTGGTCGATCACGCTTTCCGGCGCGCCGGCCGACAGCCTGCCGTCGTCGTCGGCCGAGCTCCGGTTGTTGCAGGCGCACCAGATACTCGACGCCGAAATGACCTTTGACCGGCAGGTGCTCGAGGCACGTGATGCGCGCGTGACCGGTGATCGCGTACGCTTCACCGTCGCACTTCCAGTCCGGGCCGGCGGGCCGCCGGCCTCGCTCTGGCAGTTCGAAGGCCGTGTCGAGGGCGAATCGATGTCCGGCATCGCGCGCAACGACCGCGGCGTGGAGTCGCGCTGGCAGGCGCGGCGGACCGCTGCGCGGTGAGCGCCGTGGCAGGGCGGGCGGAACCGGATCGCAACGCCTGCGTCGGCCGGATGTCAGGTCTGGCGAGGCGGCCGCGCGCGGAGGGCTCGACGGACTGACTTTCTGCGCGGTTGCAGGCAAACTGCGCACCGCGCGTTCCCGGGCCGGCCGCCCGGGAACGCAGACTTCGACTTCCGACATCGGCCACGGACATCGGCCACAGACGTCGGCCGCGGACGTCGAACCTTGACGTCGAACCTTGACTTCGAACCTTGACTTCGAACATGCCGCACGACGACGAGAGCACGGGAAGCAGAGCAGAAATGGCAGACGACCAGAGGGACGGCAGCCCATTGCCAGCCAGTGGAAGAGCAGTGATCGATCGACGTCCCGGCGCGACGCACGCGTGGCGGCGGCGGGTCGTTTTCTCGGCCTGTGGCGCGGCGCTGCTCGGGTTCCTCGCCGGCGCGACGCCGACGATGGCACAGGAACGCTTCTCGCTCTACGTGCCGAGCCCGCAGAGCGTCGCCGAGGCGATGGCCAAGATGGCCAACGTCGGCAAGGCCGACGTGGTGGTCGACCTGGGGTCGGGCGACGGCAGGATCGTCACCACTGCCGCCAGGCTCCATGGGGCGCGGGGGTTCGGCGTCGAGATCAACCCTGAACTGGTCGAACTGGCAACGTCGCTGGCGAAGAAATCCGGCGTCGGCGACCGGGTGAGCTTCATGCACCAGAACGTCTTCGACACCGACCTGCGCAAGGCAACGGTGGTCAACATGTACCTGTTCCCGGAGCTGCTGCGCCTGCTGCGCCCGAAACTGCTCAATGAACTGCAGCCCGGGACACGCATCGTCAGCCATGATTTCGGCTTCGGCACCTGGGAACCGGACGAGCAGATCACCTTCTTCGCGCCGGACAAGTTCGGCGGCGCCGGCGCCGATGCGCGTATCAGCCTGTGGATCGTGCCGGCGAAGATCGACGGCTTCTGGAACTGGTCGCTGCCGGTGGGTGGCCAGGCGATGACCTATTCGTCGATCGTCGAGCAGCGGTTCCAGGTCGGCGAGGGCATCGTGCGCGTCGGCAACCGGCGCGGCAACCTGTCCGATCTAAAGCTGCGCGGCGACCAGATTTCGTTCGGCCTGCGCATGACGCTCGATCCCGGCGTGTCCGTGATGCATGAGTTCCGGGGCACGGTGAAGGGTGGTTCGATCGAGGGCACCGCGCGGGTCACCGTCGATGGCGGCAAGCCGGTCGACCTGCCGTGGCGAGCGGCACGCAGCACCAGCACGACCTATTTCCAGCCCACCGGGCTGGCCGCAAAGTGACGATGGAGGCTACATGCGTCTGAATATCCTGCGGCGCGCCTGCGCCGCCCTCATCGCCGGCGCGCTGTTGCCGGCCCTCGCATTCGCGCAGGAACAATGGTCGTTTCCCGCCGGCAGCAGCCCGTTCGTCATCGACCGGATGGTGAAGGTCGCGAACCTGCGCGACGGCGACGTGGTGGTCGACCTCGGCTCGTTCGACGGACGCATCGTGCTCGCCGCCGTGCGCAGCAACCCGAAGGTGCGTGGCTGGGGCGTGGACATCGAGGCCAACCTTGTTGCGGCTGCAAACGAGACCGCAAGGAAGGAAGGCCTCGCCGACCGCGCACAGTTCTTCCACCGCAACGCGTTCGACGTCGACCTGCGCGAAGTGACGGTGATCAACATGTGGCTGTTCCGCAGCCTGACCCAGCTGCTGCGGTCGAAGATCCTCGCCGAGGCGCGCCCGGGCACACGGGTGATCGTCAACGGGGCGCTGATCGACAACGCGAACATGATGGGCAACTGGCAACCCGACCGGGTCGATCGGGGCGACGGCTCGCAGAGCCCTATCTTCGTCTGGTTCGTGCCTGCTCGCGTGGAAGGTGCCTGGTCGTGGCAACTGCCGCTGGGTGGCGACGCCCGCACATACGACCTGCTGCTCAGCCAGCAGTTCCAGAAGATCGAAGGCCATGCGCGGGTCGGCAGCCGCCGGGAATCGCTCGGCGAGGCCACCCTCCAGGGCGCGGATATCTCGTTCGCCCTCGAAGTGACGGTCGAAGGATTCGGCCGCGCCCGCCACGCGTTCGCCGGCAGGGTCGAGGGCGACGAGATCCGCGGCTCGGTCACGGTCACGCCGGCCGAGGGCAAGCCGCAGCAGTTGCCGTGGGTTGCGCGCCGAGGGACGGCGGCTTCCTGGTTCCGGCCCACCGGCGTCAACATCAAGTGAAGCACGTTCCTGAACAGGCAGAGGCGCTCCGAGGATGAACATGAACCCTGGTTTTTCGATCAAACACGCGACCCGCGCGCTGCTCGGCGCATCGATGGTCTTCCTGTGCGCCGCGGGTGCGAATGCGCAGGAAAGGTTCTCGCTGTTCGTGCCCAGCGCGCAGCCGACGGTCGAGCGGCTGGTGAAGCTCGCCCGCATCCAGGACAACGACGTGGTCGTCGACCTGGGCTCCGGTGACGGGCGCATCGTGCTCACCGCCGCGCGTGACAATCCCAAGGTGCGCGGGTGGGGCGTCGACATCAACGAGACGCTGGTGCGCCAGTCGAACGAGGCGGCGAAGAAGCAGGGCGTCGCCGACCGGATCCAGTTCTACCATCGCAACGTGTTCGATGCCGACATCCGCGATGTCACGGTGATCAACATGTGGCTGTTCCCGGAACTGATGCGCCTGCTGCGGCCGAAGATCCTCGCCGAGGCGCGGCCCGGCACCCGCGTGCTGACCCACCTGTTCGACATGGGTTCATGGCAGGCAGATGAATGGGACAAGGAATCCGGCTCCTCGGTCGGCCTGTGGATCGTGCCGGCCAGGGTCGAAGGCTACTGGTCGTGGCAGTACACGCTCAACGGCATCCCGTACGCGCATGATGCGATCCTCGAGCAGCGCTTCCAGGTGGCCGAGGGCGTGACCCGGGCCGGCAACCGTCGCGGCATCCTGCAGAACGTCCGGCTGCGCGGCGAGGATTTCTCCTTCTCGGTCGAGATGACGCTGGACGGCGTCGGCCTCACCCGCCACGATTTCGCCGGCAAGGTGAACGGCGACCAGATCAAGGGCACGATCAAGGTGTCGATGCCGGACGGCAAGAACGTCGAGCTGCCGTGGATCGCGCGGCGCACCACCACCACCGCCTATTTCCGTCCGACGGGGGTCGAGACGAAGTAGGCGCAGATGCCTGCGGACCGGGGGGCCGGGCCGCAGGCAGACGCCACCAGAGGGTCGAACACGGCCGCTGGCGGCGACACGCAACGAGGGACAGGGAGAACAGATGGAACAGCAGTCGCGTCGCAGCTTCATTGCCGGGGCCGCCGCCGCCGGCCTGGTCGCAGGTGCCTTCGGATCCATCCGGGCGGTGCATGCGCAGGAATACGCCACGCCGTTCGGTCCGAGCAGCCAGGATGCGGTCAACCGCATGATCAAGCTCGCTGCGCTGAGGGATGGCGACGTGGTCGCCGACCTGGGTTCGGGCAACGGGCAGATCATCATCGCCGCGGCGAAGAGCAATCCGAAGGTGCGCGGCTGGGGCGTCGACCTGCAGGAATGGCTGGTGAAGACGGCCACTGAAGAGGCGGCCAAGCAGGGCGTGTCCGACCGTGCGCAGTTCAGCCAGCGCAACGCGTTCGACGTCGACCTGCGCGAAGTCAACGTGATCAACATGTGGCTGTTCGCCAACCTGACCCGCCTGCTGCAGCCGAAGATCCTCGCCGAGGCGCGGCCGGGCACGCGCGTGATCGTCAACGGGCAGCTGATCGGCACCGAGAACATCCTCGGCCTGTGGCAGCCCGACCAGATCGATCGCGAGGGCTCCAGCCCGATCATGCTGTGGATCGTGCCTGCGCGCGTGCAGGGCTACTGGACCTGGGACCTGCCGTTCAACGGCACCAGCCTGACCTACGACGTGATCATGAACCAGGCCTTCCAGCAGGCGGAGGGCTTTGCCCGCGTCGGCAACCGGCGCGAAAGCCTGACCGACGTCCGGCTGCGCGGCGAGGACCTCTCGTTCGTGTTCGACATGACTCTGACCGGCATCGGCCGTACCAAGCACGAGTTCTCCGGCAAGGTGAACGGCGAGTCGATCAAGGGCGTGGTGAAGGTCTCGACGGCCGAGGCCAAGCCGATGGAACTGCCGTGGACCGCCCGTCGCGTCGCGAAGAGCGGCTGGTTCCGTCCGACCGGCATCGACTTCAAGTAGACGATGCGCCTCGAACGGCTTTTCCCCAGTACCCGTCCTGGCAACCGGCCCGAGCCGTCTGCCGGATCGCTCGTGTCGCAGCCGCGCCGTGATTGCCTGGCGCTGCTCGCAGGTTCGGCACTTTTTCCAACGGCTGCAGTCGCCCAGGAGCGTTTCTCGCTGTTCGTCGGCAGCCCCCAGTTCACCGTCGAGCGCATGGTCAGGATGGCGCAGCTGCGCGATGACGACGTGGTCGTGGACCTCGGTTCCGGCGACGGGCGAATCGTGCTCACCGCGCTGAAGGCCAACCCGAAGGTGCGCGGCTGGGGCGTGGACATCAATCCCGAACTCGTCGCCGAGGCGAACGCCAATGCCCGCGCGCAGGGCCTGGCCGATCGCGCACAGTTCTTCCATCGCAACGTGTTCGACGCCGACATCAGCAAGGCGTCGGTGATCACGATGTGGCTGTTCCCGGAACTGATGCGCCTGCTGCGACCGAAGCTGCTCGCCGAAGCGCGGCCCGGCACGCGCCTGGTGTCGAACGGATTCGAGATGCCCGGCTGGGAGCCCGACTTCACCGACACCGAGGGCGGCCGCGTGCTGGTCTGGATCGTCCCGGCGCAGGTGCAGGGCTTCTGGAACTGGGAACTCCCGGTGACCGGCAGTGCGCAGCGCTACGAAGCCATGCTCGAGCAGCGCTTCCAGGTGGCCGAGGGCATCTGCCGTGTCGGCAATCGACGCGGGGTGTTCACCGACATGAAGCTGCGCGGCGAAGACCTCAGCTTCGCGATGGAGATCACGCTCGACACGGTCGGGCTGACGCGCCAGGAATTCACCGGCAAGGTGCGCGGCGACCGGATGGATGGCAGCGTCAGGGTCATCTACCGCGATGACCCGGCGTACAAGACAGTGACCTATCCGTGGCAGGCAGAACGTGCCCGTACCACGGCCTACTTCCGACCGACCGGACTCGCCAAATGAACCGCCTTGATGCCTTTTCCCCGCCGGCTGCAGCCGTGCCTCCCTCGGGACGCCGCAAGGTCCTGCGCGCGCTGGGTGCCGGTATCGCCGGTGCCGCCGGTGCCGGGACAGCCCCGGCCGCGCTGGCGCAGCCTGCTGCGCGCGACGCCGTCGTCATCCGGTTCGATTCATCGCCGTACGTACCCACGCCGCAGAAGGTCGTCGACGAGATGCTGCGCATGGGACGCGTCAGCGCCAGGGACTTCGTCGTCGATCTCGGCTCGGGCGATGGCCGCATCATCATCACTGCGGCACAGCGCATGGGCATCCGTGGCTTCGGTGTCGACCTGGACCCGGAGCTGGTCCGCCATGCGAACGCCACGGCGAAGCAGGCCGGGGTCGCCGACCGTGTCCAGTTCTTCCAGCGCGACATCTTCAAGACCGACCTGACCAAGGCCGATGTCGTCACCATGTACCTGCTGCCGGAAGTGAACATGATGGCGCGCCCGAAACTGCTGGCCGAGCTGCGGCCCGGTTCGCGGGTGGTCACCCATGATTACCACTTCGAAGACTGGCTGCCCGATGACCGCATCAAGCTCGACGTGCCCGAGAAGAAGGTCGGCACGCCGGGCCTCGCCTACGTGTACATGTGGATCATTCCCGGGCAGGGTGGTGGCCGCTGGCAGGGCAGGATGCCGGTTGCCGGCGGGCAGGTGCTGCCGGTCGAATTCGACCTCGAGCAGCGCTTCCAGCTGCTCACCGGCAGCGCTTCCCTGGGCGGGCGGCCGGCGACCGTGGTGTTCGCCGAGATGGTCGGCAACGACATCAACGTGATCTTCAATGCAGAGGTCGCTGGCAAGACGGTGCGCCACGAGATCCTCGCGACCGTTCGCGGCGACGAGGCTTCGGGCACTGTGCGGGTGGGCAACGACAATCCTGCGCTGCTGCAGGGCCAGGCGGTGCTTTCCCGCAGCGTGAAACGCACGGCGAACTTCGGCGAGGCCGTGCCGGTCAAGTGAAGTAGACTTCAAGGTGGCCGACAAGGCCGCGCCGCGGATGGGCCCCAGAGCCCACCGTGCCATGCATGCCGTCCCGTGAACGCCGCCCGTCCTGGCCGGCGGGCGCGGGAAACACAGGAGGAGCAGCAGATGAACCACCGCACGCCACGCGCGCAACGTCCCTTCGGGCAGTCCGCGCTGCTGTCGATTTCCGCGATCTCGCTGGCGATCGGCGCCGCCCTGCCTGCGCAGTCGGTCGCGCAGACCTATCCGGCCAAGCCGATCCGGATGATCGTGCCGTTCCCGCCGGGCGGAAACACCGACATCATCGCGCGCGGCGTGGCCACCCGCATGCAGGAGATCCTCGGGCAGACCTTCGTCATCGAGAACCGCGGCGGTGCCGGCAGCACGATCGGCACCGAGGTGCTGGCCAGGTCGCCGGCGGACGGCTATGTCGTCGGCTTCGTGTCGTCGGCGCATGTCTTCAACGCCGCGATCCTGCCCAAGCTGCCCTACGACAGCATCAAGGATTTCACCATGCTCGGCGTCGCCGCCGACGTGCCGACGATGATCGTCGCGCACCCGTCGCTGCCGGTGAAGAACGTGCGCGAGCTGGCTGCGCTCGCACGCAAGAACCCTGGCAAGCTCAACTACGCATCCTCGGGTGCGGGTACCGTCGGACATCTTGCGATGGAATTGCTGAGCTCGATGAACGGCGGAAGCTACGTACACGTGCCGTACAAGGGTTCGGGCCAGGCCATCACCGATGTCGTGGGCGGCTATGTGATCCTGATGGCGGCATCGATGCCCGTGTTCGTGTCGCATGTGCAGGCGGGCAAGCTGCGTCCGCTGGGCGTGACCAGCGCGAAACGGTCGCGAGCGCTGCCCGACGTGCCGACGATCGCCGAGCAGGGGTTTCCTGGCTACGAGGTCTCGTCCGGCTTCGGCATGCTGGCCCCGGCAAACGTGCCAGCCGTGGTGGTGAAGACGATCAACGGCGCGCTCGCCAAGGCCATCCAGGACCCGACGGTGCGCGACCGGCTGTCCAGCCAGGGCGCCGAGCCGGTCGGCTCGACGCCCGAGCAGCATGACCAGCTGGTGCGAAGCGAGATCGCGCGCTGGACGAAGATCGTGAAGCAGGTCGGCATCAAGGTCGACGGCAGCTGATGAGGCCCGGGCGAGGGCGCCGGGGCGGGGGGCGCCAGTGAGTTCCCTGACCCTCTGGTACAACGTCGTGATCGTGCTCAAGGCCGTCGCCGAGATCGCCGGCCTTGCGCTGCTCGGCCAGGGCGTGCTTGCCCTGCTGGCCGGTCCTTCCCGGGAGTCCAACGTCTTCTACCGGGTGCTGGCGGCAATGACCTCGCCGGTGCGCACGGCGGCGCGATTCATCACGCCGCGCTTCGTGGTCGACCAGCACATCGGGCTGGTGGCGTTCGCGCTGGTGGCCATGGCCTGGGCGCTCGCCTACATCGCGAAGGTGTACCTGGTGCTGCGCGTCGCCAGCGAGGCGCTGCCCTCCTGAGTGCGGCGGCGACGGCCCGGGTCGCGATCATCCTGACGCGGGCGACGTGTCAGTCGTGTCTCGCGCCGGTCGTGAAATCGTCCTATTCGTGCCGGGGGGCTTGGCACGCCCGCCCGGACTCGGTAACCTGTTAATCATGGCTTCATAAACCAGTCCTGCAACGCCGCGTCAGACGGTTGAAGCAGGTGCGGGCCTCGCCTTCCGCGGGCGCCCGGCCATGGAGGAGATGCAGGTCGCGCAGCACCGGCACGGTACGGCGCACCGTAGACAGTCAAGGCGCGATCGACCGCAGGCCGCGGTCGCACGCGTGTGCACGCAGACGCAGCACGTAACTCGTCGTTCACAGGAGGGGGAAACCATGCAGCTCACCCAGCGTCATGAGGAGTACTGGAGCCGGAACCTCAGGATCACCGCGATCCTGTTGTCGATCTGGTTCCTGGTCACGTTCGTCGCCAGCTTTTTTGCGCGCGAACTGAACGAGATCGTCATCCTGGGCTTCCCGCTCGGCTTCTACATGGGTGCCCAGGGCGCGCTGATCGTCTACGTGGTGATCATCGGCTACTACGCCTGGTACATGAACCGGCTCGACAAGGAGTACGGCGTGTCGGAAGGAGACGACGAATGAGCGCCGTACCCTTCTCGCAGAAGACATTCACCCAGCAGCTGAAGAAGTACTACACCTTCTACACGGGTGGCTTCTTCGTGTTCCTGCTCTGCGTCGCGATGCTCGAGTTCATGGGCGTCCCGAACAAGACGCTCGGCTACCTGTTCCTGCTGGCCACCATCGGCCTGTATGCCGGCATCGGCATCATGAGCCGCACCACCGACCTGTCCGAATACTACGTCGCAGGACGGCGGGTCCCTGCCGTGTTCAACGGCATGGCCACCGGTTCCGACTGGATGTCGGCAGCCTCGTTCATCGGCATGGCGGGCGGCCTGTACCTGCAGGGCTATGACGGGCTCGCCTTCATCATGGGCTGGACCGGCGGCTATGTGCTGGTCGCGCTGTTCCTTGCGCCCTACCTGCGCAAGTTCGGCCAGTTCACCATCCCCGACTTCCTCGGCGAGCGCTACGGCGGCAACATCGTGCGCACCATCGGCGTGTTCGCCGCGATCCTCGCGTCGTTCGTCTATGTCGTGGCGCAGATCTACGGCGTCGGCCTGATCACCGCGCGCTTCACCGGCCTCGAGTTCGGCGTCGGCGTGTTCGTCGGCCTGCTCGGCATCCTGGTCTGCTCGTTCCTGGGCGGCATGCGGGCAGTGACCTGGACCCAGGTCGCGCAGTACATCATCCTGATCATCGCCTACATGATCCCGGTGATGATGCTGGCCTACAAGCACACCGGCATCCCGGTGCCGCAGGTGGTCTACGGCACGGTGCTCGAGAAGGTCACCGAGCGCGAGAAGGTGCTTACCGCCGATCCGAAGGAACTCGAGGTGCGCGGCATCTTCCGCGAGCGGGCGGCTGCACTCGACGCGCAGATCAAGGCCCTTCCGGGGTCATGGGAAACCGGCCGGGCCGATCTGGTGAAGAAGGTCGAGGCGCTCAAGGCGTCCAACGCCCCGGCGGAAGCGGTGGCGGCCGCAGAGAAGGCACTCGCCGGTTACCCGGCCAGCGCTGCCGCTGCGCGCACCGCGTGGACTGCCGCGCGCAATGCGAACAACGCACGAGCCGCACCGCCCAGGCCGCATGCAACGCCGTTCCCGGGCGCCACCGAAGAGGCCCGCGACACTGCGCGGCTGAACTTCCTCGCGCTGGTGTTCTGCCTGATGGTCGGTACCGCGGCGCTTCCGCACATCCTGATGCGCTACTACACGACGCCGTCGGTGAAGGAGGCGCGCCGCTCGGTGTTCTGGTCGCTGTTCTTCATCTTCCTGCTCTACTTCACCGCGCCCGCACTGGCGGTGCTGGCCAAGTTCGACATCTACACGCTGCTGGTCGGTGACAGTTTCGCCGACCTGCCAGCCTGGGTGGCGGCCTGGAGCAAGGTCGATCCGCGGCTGCTGTCGGTGGTCGACATCAACATGGACGGCATCGTGCAGCTGGCCGAGATCACCCTCGGGCAGGACGTGATCGTGCTGGCCACGCCCGAGATCGTCGGCCTGCCGTACGTGATCTCCGGGCTGGTCGCAGCCGGTGGCCTTGCGGCGGCGCTG
>JBIITW010000339.1:0-3450 GCA_044340265.1 Burkholderiales bacterium
GGTGGAGGTCTACGGCAGGAAGCTGCTGGACAACCTCAGAACCGGCACGCCCAAGCACCTGTACCTGCCCACGCGTGACGGGCGCAGCCGCGGCGTGTTCAACCTGGCTGCGCTCATGGCCTCGCGCGAAATCATCCTGACTGAGGCGCTGATCGACGCGCTGACCTTCTGGTGCGCGGGGTATCGTAACGTGACGGCGGCCTACGGCATCGAAGGCTTCACCGAAGAGCACGTGGCCGCGTTCAAGCGCTACGGCACGCAGCGCGTGCTGATCGCCTACGACCGCGACGAGGCGGGCGAGCGCGGCGCGGGCAAGGTAGGCGAGCGGCTGATGGCCGAGGGCATCGAGTGCTTTCGCGCCCAGTTCCCCAAGGGCATGGATGCCAACGAGTACGCGCTCAAGGTGCGCCCTGCGGCGAAGTCGCTGGGCTTGCTGATCCGAAAGAGCGTGTGGCTCGGGAAAGGACAGCCGCCGACATCGCCGGACAGCGAGCCGTTCATGACGGCCGTGGCGGCTAAAGAAGAAGTCTCTGAGCCGCGGGCCGAGGTGTGCGCCGTGGTGCCGGATGTTCCGTCTTTAGCCGCTGCTGTTCTGGATGCGGTGGCGCTGCCCGCCAGCCCGGTGCCTGCGATGGCGGCAGACGATGTGCCGTGCGAGGTGAAGGACAACGAAATCACGCTCACCCTGGGCGACCGGCGCTACCGCGTGCGGGGTCTCGCCAAGAACCTGTCGTTCGAGCTGCTCAAGGTGAATCTGCTGGCCGCGCGCGGTGACGCCTTCTACGTGGACACGCTGGACCTGTACAGCGCGAAGCAGCGGCAGAGCTACATCACCCATGCCGCGCTGGAATTGCAGTTGCGCGATGACATCCTCAAGGCTGACCTCGGACGCGTGCTCATGCGCCTGGAAGGCTTGCAGGAAGCGGCGGTGGCCAAGACGCTCGCCCCTGAGCCCGCCGGCCTGCGCATGTCGGACGCCGAGCGCGAGGCAGCGCTCGAGCTCATGCGATCGCCGAACCTTGCAGCGCGCATCCTGGCCGACTTCGCCGCCTGTGGGTTGGTGGGGGAGGAGACCAACAAGCTGGTGGGCTACCTTGCCGCGGTGAGTCGCAAGCTCGACCGCCCGCTGGGCGTGGTGATCCAGTCATCGAGCGCGGCGGGCAAGACCAGTCTCATGGATGGCGTGCTCGCCTTCGTGCCCGAGGAGGAGAAGATCAAGTACAGCGCCATGACCGGGCAGAGTCTGTTCTACATGGGCGAGACCAACCTCAGGCACAAGGCGCTGGCCGTCGTCGAGGAGGAAGGCGCCAGCCGTGCGAGCTACGCCTTGAAGCTGTTGCAGTCCGAAGGCGAGTTGACCATCGCCAGCACCGGTAAAGACCCGTCGGGCAACCTCATCACCCAGCAATACCGCGTTGAAGGCCCGGTGGCCTTGCTGTTCACCACGACCGCGCGCGACCTGGACGAAGAGCTGATGAACCGTTGCCTGGTGCTGGCCGTCGATGAAGGGCGCGAGCAGACACGGGCGATTCATCAATTGCAGCGCGACCGACGCACGCTCGAAGGGCTCATCGCCCGTCGCGAGCGCGAGGCGCTCATTACCCTGCACCAGAACGCGCAGCGCCTGCTGCGGCCGCTGGACGTGCTCAACCCCTACGCCAAACACCTGACCTTCCCCGACCAGAGCACGCGGCTGCGGCGCGATCACGAGAAGTACCTCACCTTGATCGACACGATCGCCTTCCTGCATCAGCACCAGCGCGAAGTGAAGACCCATCAGCGCCCCGGTCACGATGGTCAGATCATCGAGTACATCGAAGTCACGCTGGCCGACATCGAGCTGGCCAACCGCATCGCGCACGACGTGCTGGGCCGAAGCCTGGACGAATTGCCACCGCAGACGCGGCGGCTGCTGCGCCTGATTGATGCGCACGTGAGCACGCAGTGCGCGTGCCAGGCGATCCGACGCAGCGACTTTCGCTTCAGCCGCCGCGTCCTGCGCGAGGCAATCAACTGGGGCGACACGCAATTGCGTCTGCACCTGGAGCGCCTGGTCGAGTTCGAATACGTGCTCACGCACCGCGAAGGCCCGGGCGGCAAGTACCTCTACGAGCTGGCCTACGAGGTACGCGACGACGCCCGCGCGCAGGTCGCCGGCCTGATCGACGCGGACGCATTGGCGGCACTGGCCGCGCGAGACCCTGCACCTGCGGTTGCGAAGTCGCGGGGGCAGGCACCCGAAGTTGCGGGGCGGTTGCGGGGCGAGTGCGGCCCGGTTGCGGCCAAGTCGCGCGGCGGTGAATCGGCTGCAATGCCAGCATCCACGGGGGGTGCAGCCGATCAGCCCAGCATTGACGCCGAAATCCATTGCTCCGGACCGACACGCCAACGCACGTCATACGCGCACAGCGCCGCCGCACCTGCTGCTGCTTCTTTAGCCGCTGCCCAGGCATGACATGCCCCCGCGCACGCTCAACCCGAAGCGGCGGCATCGCAGGAAGGGCCTGAACCCGCACGACCCGGCACCGGGCAACCCGCTGCATGTCTACCTCGACGCTTACTGCGAATGGGCACTGGCGGCGGGGTTTTCGGAGCACACGATGGCCACGCGCCGCGCCGCCGTGCTGCGCTTCATCGTCTGGTGCGACGAGCGCGCGATCAGTGCGCCCACGCAGATCACCCGCCCGGTGCTGGAGCGCTACCAGCGCACACTGCACCAGTACCGCAAGAGCAACGGCGCGCCGCTGTCAGTGATCGCGCAGCTCGGGCTGCTCAACGCATTGACGGCGTGGTTCCGCTGGATGGTGCGCAGCCATCATCTGCTGCACAACCCCGCCGCCGATCTGGAGTTGCCCAAGAAACCCAAGGCGTTGCCCAAGACCATCCTCTCGGTGGCGCAGGTCGAAGGCATCCTCAACCAGGCCGACCCGGCGACGCTCTTGGGCATCCGCAATCGCGCCGTGATGGAGGTGTTCTACTCGTCGGGCATCCGGCGCATGGAGTTGATGGGCTTGAAGCTCTACGACCTGGACACCGAGCGCGGCACGCTGATGATCCACCAGGGCAAGGGGCGCAAGGATCGCTTCATCCCCATCGGCAGCCGCGCCTGCGCGTGGGTGGACAAGTACCTCGTGGAGGTGCGCCCCGAGATCGTCGCGGGCTACGACGACCAGACCTTGTTCCTCGACGACTTCGGCCAGCCGATGAGCGCACGCTTCCTGGGCGACCTGATGCGCCGGCATGTGGAAGCCGCCGGCATCACCACGCCCGGCGCCTGCCACGTGTTTCGCCACGCGATGGCCACGCACATGCTGGAGAACGGCGCCGATATCCGCTTCATTCAGGCCATGCTGGGACACGCCAACCTGGAGACCACGCAGATCTATACGCAGGTGTCGATGACCAAGCTGAAGGAGATCCACACCGCCACCCATCCGGCGCGATCAGAGC
>JBIITW010000133.1:0-13354 GCA_044340265.1 Burkholderiales bacterium
TCACGGAAATGTAGCATTCAATGACTGTTCGAGTGCGCCTGCGCGTCGACGGTCAGGGCCATCCGGCCCTCACCGTCTGCCAGAATGCCTCGAAGGCGTGCCGCAACCACGCCCGGATCGTGCCCCCCCCGGACAGGCCTGTGTCCTGCCCGTGCCTGCCCCGGCAGCCCTTTCTCCGACTGGCAACAGGTAACGCACCCTTGACCTCCCCACGACCGATTCCCGCCAGCATCCCGATCGTTGCCTCGCCCGCCCACATCAAGGCCACCTGCAGTTCATGCAGCCTGCAGGAGCTCTGCCTGCCCGTCGGATTGTCCCCGGTGGAGATCGACCGGCTCGACAGCATCATTTCGTCGCGGCAGGCCACCCGACGCGGCTCCTCGCTGTATCGCATCGGTGATCCGTTCCGCAATCTCTATGCAGTGCGCACCGGCGCCTTCAAGACCATCGATCTGTCGGAAGACGGGTCGGAAAAGATCACCGGCTTCTACCTGTCCGGCGAGATCCTGGGCCTGGACGCCATCAGCACCGATCGCCAGAATTTCGGTGCGGTGGCGCTCGAGGACAGCGAGGTGTGCGTGGTGCCGTTCGAGCGGCTCGAAGAACTGCTGCGCGAGATCCCGGCGCTGCAGCACCATTTCCACAAGATCATGAGCCGCGACATCATGCGCGACCAGGGCCTGATGCTGCTGCTTGCAGGGATGAAGGCGGATGCGCGGTTGAGCGCGTTCCTGATCGGCCTGTCGCAACGATTCGCCAACCTGGGCTACTCGGCGGTGCGCTTCCGGCTGCGCATGACGCGCGAGGAGATCGGCAGCTACCTCGGCCTCACGCTCGAGACCGTGAGCCGCCTGTTCTCCCGCTTCAACGAAGAAGGGCTGATCCGCATCGACCGCCGCGAGATCGAGATCGTCGACTTCACGGCGCTGCGCGCGATCATCGAAGTACGCGACTGATTTGCCAGCAGGCGATGCACGCGCTAACCTGAACCTCGACTCAGGAGAGCATCCATGGCCAAGTCCACTGCAGGCCGCGGCGCCAATGACATCGCGCCGCGGAAGAACGATCGGCCGGCGGCCGCCGGTCCCGAAGCGAAGGCTGCGCGCCAGCCGTCCATCGTCGAGGGCGAAGGAGGCTTCTACTGGCGCGACTCGGAAACCGAGGCCCTGGTAGGGCCGTTCTCGTCGCGCAAGGCAGCGATGGCCGACCGTGACTCCCCCGGGCCGGCCGACGACGACCCGGACGACCTGGCGGAGATGGCTGGCGCCGATGCCGTGCACGAGGCCGAGGCTGAAATCGGCATCGAGGACTTCATCGACCCGGACACCGGCGAGCCGACGCATGGTTACGAACCCCATGTCCGCGATGACCACTGACCGGGTCGGCGCCATCGGCACCCTCTGCGCCCGGATCAGACCGTCTTCGAATAGCGCCCCTCGACCGGCCGGTCGCGCAGGTGGCGATCGAACACCATGCACAGGTTGCGCACCAGGAAACGCCCCCTGGGCGTCACCGTGATCCACTCTGGCCGGTCCTGAGGCTCGATGGTCAGCAGCCCCGCCGCCTCGAATGCCCGCAATTCCTCGAGCTCGCGCGCGAAGTAGGTGTTGAAATCGATCAGGTAGGCCTGTTCGATCGAAGGCACGTAAAGCAGGAAGTGGCACATCAGGCCCTGGATGATCGTGCGTCGCAGGAGATCGTCCGCATCCAGCTCGATCCCGCGCACCACGGGCAGGTCGCCCTTCTCCAGCGCCGCGTAATAGGCATCGACCTGGTGCACGTTCTGGCTGTATGAAGCGCCCACGCTGCTGATCGCCGAGACCCCGACACCGATGATGTCGGTGTCCGCGTGCGGCGTGTAACCCATGAAGTTGCGGCGCAGCCGTCCCTGCTCCTGCGCCACCGAAAGCTCGTCGTCCGGCCGGGCGAAGTGGTCCATGCCGATGTAGCGGTAACCGGCATCCCCGAAGCGGCACACCGCGTGCTGCAGGATGTCCAGTCGCTCGCCGGCGCTCGGCAGGTCCGCCTCGGCGATCCGCCGCTGCGGCTTGAACAGGTGCGGCAGATGCGCGTAGTTGTACAGCGCGATGCGGTCGGGCCCGAGGTCGATCACCTTCGACAGGGTCTCGTCGAAGGACTGTACGGTCTGCGCCGGCAGGCCGTAGATGAGGTCGATGTTGATCGACTTGAAGCCCTCCTCGCGCCCGGTCCTCACCACCGCCGCCGTCTCTTCCAGCGACTGCACCCGGTTCACCTTCTTCTGGACGACCGGATCGAAATCCTGGACGCCGAGCGACAGCCGGTTGAAGCCGATGCCGCGCAGGCCCGCGACGGTCGTCGCGTCGATGAAGCGTGGATCGACCTCGATGGCGAAGTCGCCCGCATGGTCCTCGGCAAGCGTGAAGTTCTTGCGCACGCTCTTCATCAGCCGGCGCATCTGGGCGAGGGTCAGGAAGGTCGGGCTGCCACCGCCCCAGTGCAGCTGGTCGACCCGCCGCCCGCCACCTTCATACAGTTCGCTCTGCATCTCGAGTTCGCGGTCGAGATGGTCGATGTAGGGGATCGCGCGCGTGCGGTCGCCAGTCACCACCTTGTTGCAGGCACAGTAGAAGCAGACCGTGCGGCAGAACGGGATGTGGATGTAGAGCGACAGCCCGCGATGCTGGCCACCCAGGTGGCGGCGCCGCGCATGCACCGCATACTGCTTCGCGGTGAAGCTGCTGGTGAAGCGGTCGGCCGTGGGGTAGGACGTGTAGCGCGGCCCCGGACGGTCGAGGCGCTGCACGAGTAAGGGATCGAAACCGAGATCGGGCATTGCAACGCGCTCCGCTGGGACACGCACCGGCAACCTGCGCCAACGCTGGGATCGTTGCCGCCGGTACGGATCGCAACGATGCAGCGAGTCTCGACCGATGCCGTCGCGCGCATCTTGATCCACGTCAAGCGCAGGTGTCGTCCAGTGCACGACCGGCAGCGTCCACGGCCGCGGCGTGGTGGTGGTGCGCATGCGGGTCGGTACCGGTCATCAGCGCCTGTCCGAACAGCACCAGCCCGTACAGGCCGAACACGCACACCGCGAGTCCGGCCGCCATGCGTGCGCGCGGCGAACGGACGATCGTGCGGAAACGCGACAGCCAGAACCCCACCGCGAGAAGGTTGGGCAGCGTACCCAGCCCGAACGCGACGAGCACGGCAGCCCCGTGCAGCGGGCTGCCGGTCGCCATCGCGGTGGCCAGCATCGCGTAGACCAGGCCGCAGGGCAGGAAGCCCCAGATCGCACCGAGGGCGGTCGCGCGCGGCACCGTGGCCGCAGGCAGCAGCGGCCGCGCGATCGGCTGCAGCCTGCGCCAGAGGCCCGCCCCCAGCGTCTCGACATGGCGTACGGCCGGCGCAAGGCCGGAAAGGTAGAGCCCGAGCACGATCAGCATCAGGCTCGCCACCAGCATGAAGAGCGACTGGCCGAGCGCACTTCCGCGCGCACCCATCGCCGCGCTGCCGGCCCAGCCGAGCACGCCGCCGGCGCCGCCGGCGAGCGCACCTGCCAGTGCGTAACTGGCGATCCGCCCGGTGCTGTAGGCCAGGTGCAGGCGCATCGACGGCCGGCGCTGTCCTGTCGCCCCGGCCAGTGCGCCGACGATGCCGCCGCACATGCCCACGCAGTGCACGCCGCCCGCGAGGCCGACCAGCGCAGCGGAGGCAAGCGTCGGCCAGAACATCGTCGCTGCAGCGTCCATGTCAGGCAAGCCCGGCCCGCACCGCGGGCACCCTGAGCGACGCCGGCGACCGGCAGGTCACCGGCACTCCTCCGAATCGCCGCGGCGCGCACAACCGGCCGGCCGGTCCGCTGCATCCGGGATCGGGCAGATGCCGTTTATCTCGGCCGAACCGCGCAGCAGGAAACAGGTCAGTGCGCTCGCCGAGGCGGCGAACATCCAGAACAGGAAGAAGCCGACCGTGTACGCAGAAAGCTCGCTCACCGCCACCGGGTCACCGAACAGATGCAGGTCGGCCGGATCGAACACGGTGAAGAACGCCACCTGTGCCACGCCCGCCACGAGGAACGAGGGCCACAGGATGTAGATCAGCTTCTGGGAACGCTCCATTTCGGCTCCTCCGGTGCAGACTGGGTTGTCGAAGGCGGGGCGAGTGCGACCGGCTGGTCGATCGGCAGCTGCGCAGTGGCCGAGATCCGCCACTGTCCGGCCTCGTCCTCGAGGCGAAGATGCCAGCGCCCCTGCACGGCCCGCGCCAGCGTTCCTTCGTACAGGCCGGGAGCCACCTGGACGAGGGTGACGTCCTGGTCGTCACCGCTGCGCGCGGCGCGGACCAGCTGCAGGTGCAGCGGCCGCGCGGAGGACGCGTCCCCGGCCATCGCCACCCGCACGCGGTCGCCCGCCGGGTTGAACTGCAGACTGGCGGAAAGCCCGCGCTCGCGCGCCCTGGCGTCCCGGTCGAGGCTGCGGTTGATAGCGAGGCCCTGCCGGTAGTAGTCGTCCGACACGACCCCGTCGAACGTCTTGAACGCGATGCCCATGGTGATCGTGCCCGCGACCACGGCGACCGCCGGCGGAAAGAACAGCAGCCAGGGCCACGGCTCGCGATACCAGGGACCGGATCGCCGGCCGGCGGCTTCTGCGGGGGCGGCAACGGCGCGGTTCGGAAGGGACATGGCGGGCTCCGGCGGGTACTTGAATGATCGGGGTTTTGGGTGGGGACTGCGATTCAGCGCGAGAGAAACACCGTCTTCTCTTCCCGCACGACACCGGCATCGTCGGCGGCTTCGACCTTGATCCAGACCGGGGTCGAGCCTGGCCGAACCGCACCGGCCGGCACGCGCAGTTCGAGTGGCACGATGCGCGCCCCGGCAGAGACGATGCGTATCGGCTGCGCTTCGCTCACCACCAGTTCGATGCCGTCGATGCCCCGTGCCGACAGCACGAAGCTGCGCGGCGCCTCGCGCACGTTCATGATCTGCACGCGGTAGACGTTCTCCAGGCGACCGTCCTCGAGTTCGCGCACCATGTTCCCGCGGTCGCGGATGATGTTCATCATGACCGGAGTACGCAGCAGGATGCCCGCGACGACGGTCAACGTGACGGCCAGCAGCAATCCGCTGTAGAGCAGCGTGCGCGGACGCAGCAGGTGGCGCAGGATGTCCCGGTCGCCATAGCGGCCCGCGATCGCATTCTCGGTCGAATAGCGGATCAGCCCCTTCGGATAGCCCATCTTGCCCATCACCTGGTTGCAACCGTCGACGCATGCACCGCAGCCGATGCATTCGTACTGCAGCCCGTTGCGGATGTCGATGCCGGTCGGACAGACCTGTACGCAGATGCCGCAGTCCACGCAGTCGCCCAGGCCGCTGGCACGCGGGTCCGCGGACTTGCCGCGCGAGCCCCTCGGCTCTCCGCGTTGCGTGTCGTAGGTGACGATCAGGGTGTCCGGATCGAACATCACGCTCTGGAAACGCGCATAGGGGCACATGTACTTGCATACCTGCTCGCGCATGAAGCCGGCGTTGCCCCAGGTGGCGAAACCGTAGAACAGCATCCAGAACGTCTCCCACGGCCCCAGCGTGAACGATACGAGGGAGGCGCCAAGCTCGCGGATCGGCGTGAAATAGCCGACGAAGGTGAAGCCGGTCCAGAACGCGAGCAGTATCCACAGCGCGTGCTTGGTCGCCTTCAGCCGCAGCTTGCGGCCCGACAGCGGCTGTCCGTCCAGGCGCATCCGTGCCATGCGGTCGCCTTCGACCTTGCGCTCGATCCACATGAAGAGCTCGGTGTACACCGTCTGCGGACAGGCATAGCCGCACCACAGCCGACCGGCGATCGCGGTGAACAGGAACAGCGACAGCGCGGCGATGACCAGCAGGCCGGTGAGGAAGATGAAGTCCTGCGGCCAGAACACGAAGCCGAAGATGTAGAACTTGCGCGCGGCGAGGTCGAACAGCATGGCCTGCCGGTCGTTCCATTCGAGCCAGGCCGTGCCGTAGAACGCCAGCTGGGTAAGCACCACCAGCAGCACCCGCTGCCGCGCCAGGAAGCCGGTGACGGCGCGCGGGTAGAGCTTGCGCCGGATCTCGAACAGGGAGTCTTCGACAGGCGGCTTCACCGCGCCGGGCGCAGGCGGCACCACGGCCCGGCCGGGGCCGCCGCCGGCATCACTTCCTCGGTTCACGCGAGAGTCCCCAGACATAGGCCGCAAGCAGGTGCACCTTGCCGGCCCCGAGGAACTCCTGTTGCGCAGGCATCACCCCGTTGCGGCCGCGGGTGATCGCCTCGACGATCGCCTCTTCCGACGAGCCGTACAACCACACCCTGTCGGTCAGGTTGGGCGCGCCGAGCGCGGGATTGCCCTTCGCATCCATGCCGTGGCAGGCGACGCAGACCTGCTCGAACTTCTCCTTGCCCTGGGCCGCGAGCCCCGCATCATGCGGCAGTCCGGACAATGAGCGGACATGGTTGGCCACCGCCTTCACGTTCTCGGCGCCGATCGCCTCGATCATCGGCGGCATCATCGCCTGGCGCCCCTTCGCGATCGATTCATGGACCTGCGCCGGCTCCCCGCCCCAGATCCAGTCGTTGTCGCGCAGGTTCGGGAAGCCCCGCGAGCCCCCGGCATCCGATGCGTGGCATTGCGCACAGTAGGTCACGAACAGCCGCTGGCCCATCTCGCGCGCCGCAGGGTCGCGGGCCACGACGGGAATCTCCTGCTTCAGGTACACGTCGAACATCGCGGCGTATCGGCTGTCCCAGCGCTTCGACTCGGTGGCGTGCTGTCCGGCCGAACTCCAGCCCAGCGCCCCGCCGTACACCGCCAGGCCCGGGTAGAGCGCAAGGTACAGGAGTCCGAACACGATGGTGATGTAGAACAGGTACATCCACCACCTGGGCAGCGGATTGTTCCATTCAGCAAGGTCGCCGTCCCACAGGTGCCCGGTCGTGCCCGGGTCCGCGCCTTCGGGCAGCCGGCGCACGGTGTTCGCCTTCAGGAACCAGGCGCAGGCGAGGATGGACACGATGGTCACCACCGCGATCGCGATGCCGACCCAGCTGTAGATGAAATCCGACATTACCTGTCCTCCCTTGAACCGGAATCGATCGGCGGCTTCGCCCCGGCGGAAGGCCGGTACGGCGCGTCGTCATCGAGGGGAATGCGCTCGGCTTCGCTGAAGGCGGTCCGCTGCCGCTTGGAGTAGGCCCACCAGACGATGCCGATGAAGGACACGAAGGCGATCAGCGTGATGATGGATTGCAGGTTGCCGATGGTCATGACGTGCTCCTCAGTTGGCCGCGACCGGCGCCGGCGCAGCCTTCAGGCTGGTGCCGAGCACCTGCATGTAGGCGATCAGTGCATCCAGTTCGGTGCGTCCCTCCACCGCCTGCTCCGCACCGGCGATCTCCGCGTCGGTATAGGGCACGCCGACGCGCGCCAGCGCGCGCAGGCGGCCGCCCAGCGAGGCCCCGTCCACCGGCGTGCGGCCCAGCCAGGGATAGGAAGGCATGTTCGACTCGGGCACCACGTCGCGCGGATTGTTGAAGTGGATCCGGTGCCACTCGTCGGAGTAGCGGCCACCGACGCGTGCGAGGTCCGGACCGGTGCGCTTGCTCCCCCACTGGAACGGGTGGTCGTAGACGAATTCGCCGGCGACCGAATAGTGGCCGTAGCGTTCCGTCTCTGCGCGCAGCGGCCGGACCATCTGCGAATGGCAGTTGTAGCAGCCTTCGCGGATGTACACGTCGCGACCGGCCTGCTGCAGCGCCGTGTACGGCTTGAGCCCGGTCACCGGCTCGGTGGTCGAGCGCTGGAAGAACAGCGGCACGATCTGCACCAGCCCGCCGACACTCACCACCAGGATCACCAACAGCACCATCCAGCCGACATTCTTCTCGATCGCCTGATGCCCGCTATCCATGCCCATGATTTCGATACCTCTCGTTGCTGCGTTCGTTTCCGGACCTGCCCGGCAGTTGCCGGACGGTGGGTCGACGGGAGCCCGGCCAGCCGGGCCCCTGCGGCCTGCTATGCGTGTGCCAGCGCCGGTGCGGGGATAGGCGCATCCACCGGCCGGCTGCCGGCGACGGTCTTCCACACGTTCCAGCACATGATCAGCATGCCGCCCAGGTAGAGCACGCCACCCGCGAGGCGGACCACGTAGTAGGGCCAGCTGGCCTTGACGCTCTCGACGAAGGTGTAGGTCAGCGTCCCGTCCGAATTCACCGCCCGCCACATCAGGCCCTGCATCACGCCGGCGATCCACATCGCGGTGATGTAGAGGACGATGCCGATGGTGGCCACCCAGAAGTGGAGCGTGATCGCGCGCACGCTGTACATCTCGGTGCGTCCGAACAGCCGCGGGATCAGGTAGTACATGCTGCCGATCGTGATCATGCCGACCCAGCCGAGTGCGCCGGAGTGCACATGGCCGATGGTCCAGTCGGTGTAATGCGACAGCGCATTGACCGTCTTGATCGACATCATCGGCCCCTCGAAGGTCGACATGCCGTAGAACGACAGCGAGGTCACCAGGAACTTCAGGATCGGGTCGGTGCGCAGCTTGTGCCAGGCACCCGACAGCGTCATGATGCCGTTGATCATGCCGCCCCAGGACGGTGCCAGCAGGATCAGCGAGAACACCATGCCCAGCGACTGCGCCCAGTCAGGCAGCGCCGTGTAGTGCAGGTGGTGCGGGCCGGCCCACATGTAGGTGAAGATCAGCGCCCAGAAGTGCACCACCGACAGCCGGTACGAGTAGACCGGGCGCTCGGCCTGCTTCGGGATGAAGTAGTACATCATGCCCAGGAAGCCTGCCGTCAGGAAGAAGCCGACCGCGTTGTGGCCGTACCACCACTGGATCATCGCGTCCTGCACGCCGGCGTACGCCGAATACGACTTGGTGAACGACGCCGGGCTGGATGCACTGTTCACGATGTGCAGGATCGCGACGGTCAGGATGAACGCGCCGAAGAACCAGTTCGCGACGTAGATGTGCGGTATCCGGCGCTTCATGATCGTGCCGAAGAAGACGATCGCATAGCTGACCCAGACGACGGCGATCAGCAGGTCGATCGGCCACTCGAGCTCCGCATATTCCTTGCCCTGGGTCATGCCCAGCGGGAGGGTCACCGCAGCGAGCACGATCACCGCCTGCCAGCCCCAGAACGTGAAGCCGGCCAGCCGGTCCGAGATCAGCCTGGCATGGCAGGTGCGTTGCACCACGTAGTATGAGGTGGCGAACAGCGCGCAGCCGCCGAACGCGAAGATCACCGCATTGGTGTGCAGGGGCCGCAGGCGCCCGTAGGACAGCCACGGCACCGATGGCAGCAGCTCCGGCCAGGCGAGCTGCGCCGCGATGATCACGCCGACCAGCATGCCCACCACGCCCCAGACCACGGTCATGATCGCGAACTGGCGCACCACCCGGTAGTTGTAGGTCTCTTCTCGATAACCCGCTGCTGCCGCCTGCATAGTCGTGCACTCCGTCCGGATACTGGTTGTGCCGCCTTCCGATGGCGGCGACCCATCATCGCAACGCAGCGAAGACGGTTTGTTGATATGGATCAACCCCGATGCGGGACGCTGCCCTGCAGGGTCCGGATCGGCGGTACGGCGACCTTGGCGCGCGATGTCGCAGGAATCAGTCCCGCGCCATCGGGCGATCCCTACTGCCGCGGTCCGTCCACCGGGCGACGGTCGCCGGATGCGCCAGACGGTCCGGAGGACGAGCCGGATGGTTCAGCGGCCGGCAGGTCCGCGGGCGGCACCGGCTGCGCCCGGTCATCGTCATCCAGGAGCAGCCGGTGGGCCGGGCCTTCCATGTCCTCGAACTGGTCGTTGCGCACCGCCCACCAGAAGGCGGCTCCGATGGCGATGGCAAGCACCACGGACAACGGGATCAGCAGGTAGAGGATGTCCATCCGCCGATGATGCATGTTTCGCCGCATGACAGGTCGGTCCTGTCGACGTGATTGTCCGCGCCCGGTCTGCCGACTACACTCGTACCCGAAACCACCTCAAGCCGACCGCAGGCCAACCATGCCCCATCCCCTCGATCGCATCCTCAACCCGCGGCGGCTGGCCGTGATCGGCGCCTCGAGCGACCCGGAGAAACGCGGCTACCGGGCGATCCGCACCCTGATCGCGGACCACTACAAGGGCGAGATCGTCCCGATCAATCCGAAGGCGAGCGAGATCCTCGGGCTGAAGTGCTACCCGACGATCGAGGCGGTACCGGGGGACGTCGATCTTGCGCTGGTCTGCACCCCGGCAAAGTCGGCACCCGAGGTGATCGAGGCCTGTGGACGCAAGGGCGTGAAGGGCGCACTGCTGCTGGCCGGCGGTTTCAGCGAGGCGAGCGAGGCAGGACGCCTGCTCGAGGAACGCACGGTCGAGATCGCGCGCCGGCATGGCGTCCGGCTGATCGGCCCGAACACCAACGGCATCTTCACCGCGCGCGAGGCCTGCAACGCGATCGCCTGGTTCGACATCCCGCGCGGGCCGGCGGCGATGCTGGCGAATTCGGCCAACGTGATGCTGTCCATCCTTGCCGAAGCGCAGTTCCACCAGTATTTCGGCTTCAACACGCTGCTGTCCGTGGGCAACCAGTCGGACATCCAGTTCCACGAGTACCTGTCGGCGATGGGCGACGATCCCGACACCGGCGCGGTGATCTCGTACATCGAAGGCTTCAAGGACGGGCGCGCGTTCATCGAGGCCGCGCGCGGCGTGACGCCGAAAAAGCCGATCGTGATGTTCAAGGCCGGGCGCACCGCCGACGGCGTGCGTGCCGCCCGCTCCCACAGCGGCTCGCTCGCCGGCGACTACACGGTCGCCACCGGCGTGCTCAAGCAGGCTGGCGTCACGCTGCTGGAACGGTCCGACTGCCTGTATCCGGTGGCCGAGGCATTGCACCTGCTGCCACCGATGCGCTCGCGCCGGGTGGCCGTGCTTTCCGAAGGCGGCGGCGTGATCACCGTCGCCGCCGAAGCCCTGTCCGAACGCGGCCTGGTGATCGCCCCGCTGTCCGAGGCCACGCAGGCGCGCATCCACGAGATCGTGCCCAATGCATCGGCGATCTCCAACCCGGTGGACGCCGGTGGCGGCACCGATCCGCGCGCCGAGTATTACGGACTGTGCGGCGCAGCGATCCTCGCCGACCCGAACGTCGATGCCTTGATGCTCACCGGGTTCTTCGGCGGCTATGCGCGTCGCTACGGCGAGGGCGTCGCCGAGATGGAGTTCAAGGTCGCCCGCGACCTCGCCGAACTGATGCGCAGCCATGGCAAGCCGGTGGTCGTGCAGTCGCACTATGCACACTACCGTACACCGGCGCTCGATGTGTTGCGCAAGGCGGGCGTGCCGTTCTACCGCCACATCGAGATCGCGGCGCAGTGCCTGGCTTCGGCTGCCGACTATTCCGAGGCCAGGCGCCGCCTGTCTGCTGCCGCCGCACAAGCCCCCGCCGCCGCCCGATCGGCCGACGCCGCTTCGGTGCTGCCGGAGGGCGCCGCGAAGGTGATCGCCGCCGCCCGCGCCGCGGGCCGCAGCGCCCTGCTCGAGACCGAGGCTCGCGCGCTGCTCTCGGCCTGCGGGGTGCAACTGGCCCCGGCCTGCCTGCTGCATGCGGCAGGCGATGCCGCAACCGCGATCGCGGCGCTAGGCGAAATGCCGCTCGCGCTGAAGATCGTCTCCCCCGATGTGCTCCACAAGTCGGACGCCGGCGGCGTCCGGCTCGGCGTCCAGGGCGAGGCTGCCACGGGCAAGGCGGTCGAGGACATCCTTGCCTCGGTGGAACGCCACGCGCCGGGCGCCCGCATCGAAGGCGTGCTTGCATCGCCGATGGCCGCGCGCGGCGTGGAACTGATCATCGGTGTTTCGCAGGATCCCCAGTTCGGGCCGGTGCTGCTGTTCGGCGTCGGCGGCATCTTCGTCGAAGCGGTGCGCGACGTCGTGTTCCGGTCGTTGCCGCTGACCCATGCCGATGCCCTCGAGATGATCGGCGACATCCGTGCGCAGAAGATGCTGGACGGGGTGCGCGGCCTGCCGCCGGTCGACCGCGAGGCGCTGGCCGCACTGCTGGTGAAGGTGGCGCAGGTCGCTGGCATGGGCGGCGCCGGTGGCGGGATCGCCGAGATCGACCTCAACCCGGTCATCGCCACCGCCGACGGACTGTTCATCGCCGACGCGCGGATGATCCTCGCCTAGGACGCCTGCACCCAGCCCTGCTTCCAGACCGACGCATCCTCGAGTTCGCGCCAGGGTACGGTCAGTACCCGGCGCGAAAGCACCGCTTCGAGCTGCACCCGGGTGGCCGGGCCGCCGGCCATGTCCGGGTCGAGCACCTTCACCACCAGGAAATGCTTCTCGCGGTCGCGGGGCACCACTGCGGTCCACTTGCCGAGAAGCAGCTTCTTCGGGTCGACGCGGTTGCGGGCGGGCGCGGCATCGCCGCCCGCAGGAGCCCCGCTCACCGGCCCCTTCATCCGTTCAGCCTTTCACCGGACGCGGCCGGGAACAGATGTCCAGCGCCATCAGCGCATAGATCTGCGCCGCCTTGACCATCACGTCGATCTCGATCTCTTCTGCGCGCGGGCCGATGCGCCGCCCGCGCGGGCCGATCTTGATCGCCGGGATGCCCAGTTCGTTGTAGACGTTGGTGTCGGTCCAGATGCTGGCCCGGTCGGGTGCCTCGTGCCGGATCGCCTCGCCGAACAGGTGCTGGTAGATGCCCTCCGCAGCGCCAACCAGCGGCTCCACGCCCTTGCCTTCATGGCCGAGCAGCGACTTGTAGAGGTCCATCTCGTACTCGATGCCGAGGCCGTCGAGCACCCGCTCGAGCTGCGCCTTGATCTCGACCGGGCGCACCTGCGGTGGCATGCGGATGTCGACATAGATCGTGCACACGCCGGGAAAATAGTTCGGACGGTACGGCGCGCCGCCTTCGATGGCGCCGATGTTCACCTTCGGGAACAGCGGGCCGGTCGGCGACTGGTAGACATTGTCGCGCTCGAAGCCATCGGCCCATTGCTCGACCGCGGCGATCACCCGGGTCATCTTCACGATGGCGTTGAGTTCGGACATCGGCATCTTTGCCCGGTCCGAACCCCAGGCCGCCTCGGCCTTGCCGTAGGTGGCGATCTTCAGCTGCACCACGCCGGTCTGTGTCCAGACGATGTTCAGGTCGGAACAGTCGGCGCACACCGCGTAGTCGGTATGCATGCCATGGGTGAGCAGGTGCCGGGTGCCCGCGCCTTCGCCGCGGTACTCCTTGGTCTGCCAGGGCCCGACCGGGGTACGCGATATCTCGCCCACCACCGCGGCGAACACGACGTCGCCCTTGAGCGCGACGCCG
>JBIITW010000134.1:0-13332 GCA_044340265.1 Burkholderiales bacterium
CACCCCGCGTGCGACGAGGTCGGGCACGCCACGGAAATACTGGATCTCCTTGGTCACGTCGAAGCCATCGAGGAACAGCATCACCGGCCCGGGGCCGGAGGGTCCGTTGCGCCCGGATCGGTCGGCATGCACGATCACCCCCGGCAGGTGGGTGCCTTCATACGGCACCTCGACATGTTCGATGCGCAGCCAGGGCGCAAGCCGCGCGGCCTCGCGGAACGCATCGACCCCGCGCCGGTAGGCCGCCTGGCTCTCCTCGGTCTTGGGCTGGGTGAACCGCTCGCCGACATGATGGTAATGGGCCGCACGCAGCAGCAGTGCGGCGGCACTGTGGGCACGCCCCTGCGCGGCCTTGCCGCGGGCGATCTCCGTCAGCCGGTCGGCCTCGTCGGCCCAGGTGCGGAACCATGCGACGTCATCGCCGACACAGTCCTTCAGCCGCAGGCCGACCCGGTGCACCTCGCCGATCTCGGCCCCGCCCCAGGGTGCGCCGCCGAGGGCGATCAGCATGCCGTGCGACCAGCGGTAGTTGTCCGGGAAGTAGCTGTAGGCGAGGTCGCCCTCGGGCAACGGAGGTACGGACATGCAGGGACTCCTTGTGGTGCGGGTCAGAGCCGGGGCATGCCCGACTCGATGATGATGCGGCGGAAGTTGGCGATGTCGCGCTGGACGATGTCGCGGAACTCCGCCGGCGTGTTGCCGACAACCACCAGGCCGAACTGGCGGAACCGGTCGCCCACCTCGGGGGCCTGCAGCGCCTGTACCGCCGCCTGGTGCACGCGCGACACCATCGCGGGCGGCATCCCGGCAGGCCCGAGCAGGCCGCTCCAGAACTGGATGTCGTAGCCGGCCAGCCCCTGCTCGACCAGCGCCGGCACTTCGGGCAGCACCGGCGAGCGCTTCGCACTGGTGATGCCGAAGGCCTTCATCTGCCCGCTCTTGAGGTGCACGGCGCTGGCGAGCGGCGTGAGCAGCGAGACATCGGCTTCGCCGGCGACCACCGCGCGCTCGGACGGCGCGCTGCCCTTGTAGTTGACATTGGTCATCTCGATGCCGAGCAGCTTCCACAGGGCATCGCCGGCGGCCTGGCCGGTCGAGCCCGGGATGGCGACGTTCAACCCGCCCCTGCGCGTCTTCGCGAAGGCAGCAAGGTCCTGGATGGTCGTGCCCGGGATGCGCGGATGGCCGGCCACGATCATCCCGGTGGTCGACATCTGGCTGATCGCGGTGAAGTCGCGCTCGGGATCGTAGGACAGGCTCTTGTACAGCGTCGCGTTGATCGCCACGGTGCCGCTGTTGCCGATCACCAGCGTGTGGCCATCGGGCGCGGCGCGCGCGGCGATCTCCATGCCGATCACGCCGTTGGAGCTGGCCCGGTTGTCCACCACCACGGGGCTGCCGAGCATCTCGCTCATCTTCGGGACCATCAGGCGGCCCTGCACATCGGCCGGTCCTCCTGGCGCCGAGGTGACGATCAGCCGGATCGGCCTGCCCGGCGTGCCCTGCGCGTCCACGGTGGGGACGGGCACGACGGTCAGCGCGAGCAGTGCCATCCACTGCCAGCCAGGCGGGTGCGTGGTCATGCGTGAGCCTCCTCGAGTGCGTGTCGTTCGACCTGATCCGCCGCGACGCTGAGCGCCTCGACGTCCGCCCGTATCCGGCAACCGCCCGGCCCGGGACCTGCACCGGCGCGCCGCCCGTGGCGCACCGGAATCGACCGTACGCCGCGAATCCGGCGCCGTCAAGGCCGGACGCCGACGGGCTTGCGCCTGGACTGGCGGCCCGCCGTCACACCACGTTGCGCGCCCGCAACGCCGCGATGCCCGGCTCATCCATCCCGATCTCGCGCAGGATGTCGTCGGTCTGCCCGCCGCAATCCGGCGTCGCGCTGCGGATCTCGTGTGGCGTTCGCGACAGCCGCACCGGCTGGTTCACCAGCGAAATCGCACCGAGCTGGGGATGGGCCACCGGCACCGCCATCGCGTTGTGCCTGACCTGCGGGTCGCCGAACACCTGGTCCATCGAGTAGATCGGCCCGCCGGCGACACTGCATGCCTCGAACCGTTCCATCCAGTGCGCACTGGTGCCGGTCTCGATCCGCTCCTGCAACCGGCGGTTCAGTTCGACGCGGTTCTTCACGCGGCCTTTCAGGTCCTTGAACGACGGATCGTCCTTCAGTTCCTCGATGCCCAGCGCCGTGCAGAGCTTGGCGAACATGTCGTCGCTGCCGGCCGCGACGTTGACATGGCCGTCCACCGTGCGAAACACACCGGTGGGACTGATCGTCGGGTGGTCGTTGCCGGCGCGCGTCGCGACCTTGCCCTCGACCGTCCAGCGCGCAGCCTGGAAGTCGAGCAGCGCGATCATCGCATTGAGCAGCGACACCTCTACCCACTGCCCGATCCCCGATGTCTCGCGCTCGAGCAGCGCGGTCATGATGCCCAGCGCGCAATACAGCCCGGCTGCGGAATCGGACACCGCACAGCCGGCGCGCATCGGGCTGCCGTCGGGCTCGCCGGTGATCGCCATCAGGCCGCCCATGCCCTGCGTCACCTGGTCGAAGCCGGGGCGTTTCGCGTACGGTCCGTCCTGGCCGAAGCCGGAGATGCTGGCGAGCACGATGCGCGGATTGACCGCCTTCAGCGAGTCGTAGTCGATGCCAAGCCGGAACTTGACGTCGGGACGGTAGTTCTCCACCACCACGTCCGCGCGCTCGACCAGCTTCATGAACACCGCCAGCCCGTCCGGATCCTTCAGGTTCAGCGTGAGGCTGCGCTTGTTCCGGTGAAGGTTCTGGAAGTCGGCGCCGTCGCGGTTGTCGCCCCAGCCATCCGATATGCCGAGTACCTGCGGCGTCTCGATCTTGATCACGTCCGCACCCCAGTCGCCGAGCTGGCGCACCGCGGTCGGGCCGGAGCGCACCCGGGTGAGGTCGAGGATGCGAAAGCGCGCGAGCGGTCCGCTGCGCGTGGCGGGGGTCGTTTCCATGTCTGCGTTCTCCAGGGCGGCGGGACGGTGCCGATGCGAACGTAGCAGATCGCGTGGCAGGAGGCCGATCCGGTTGTCCGGCGCGGATCGTGCGTGATAGCTTCGATCAACGGAGGATCGACATGAACCGCAACGAACGCAACAGCCACCGCTTGCGCGACGACCGCGCAATCCCCGCCCTTCACAATGGCTTCCAGCGCATCGGCGCGGCACTCGCAGCCGGCCTGGTCGCTGCGTTCATCGCCGGCGCCGCCGCGGCGCAGTCCTATCCGGTCAAGCCGATCCGCGTGATCACGCCGTTCGGTGCCGGCGACCTCGCCGACACCATCGCGCGGCTGATCGCGCCACGGATGAGCGCCCATCTCGGCGGGCAACCCCTGATCATCGACAACCGCCCTGGCGCCTCCGGACTGATCGGCCTGCAGGCCGCCCTGCAGGCCGAACCGGATGGCTACACGCTGGTGCTCGGACAGATGGGTGGCATGGCAGTGGCACCCAACGTGAACAAGCAGCCATTCGACGTGCGCAAGTCGTTCGTCGCGATCGCGCCGGTGTTCTCGAACTACCTGGTGCTCGTGTCATATCCGGGCCTGCCGCAGAAGACCCTGCCGGAACTGATCGCCTTCTCGAAGGCGAACCCGGGCAAGCTGCGCCTGGCCACCAACGGCGAGGGAGGCTTTCCGCACCTGGCGATGGAGCTGCTCAAGGAGCGGACCGGCCTCGACTTCCTGCACATCCCGTACAAGGGGTCGAGCCAGATTCCCGCCGACCTCATCTCGGGCCGGGTCGAGCTCGCGATTGCCGGCTACTCTTCGTTCCTCCAGCACATGAACTCGGGCAAGGTGCACGCGGTCGCCACCAGCGGCGCGAAGCGGCCGCCCAACTCGCCCAACGTGGCGACCATGTCCGAAGCCTCGCCCGGCTATACGGCGCTCGGCTGGTTTGGCTTCTTCGGTCGGCGCGGCGTGCCGGCACCGGTGATCACCGCCATCAACGGCGCGGCCAATGCAGCACTGGCCGTGCCGGAAGTGCTCGAGCGCGCACGCATGCTCGACCTGGATCCCGAGCCCGGCTCGGCCGCCGACCTGGAGAAGATGTGGGCGCAGGATTTCGAGCGCTGGGGTCGGGTGTACCGAGGCTTGAAGCTGAGCCCGCAGTGATATTCTTTGCCATCCGGGTGACATCGCCGATTTCGGCGGGGCCCGCATGGACGCAACGGGAACAGTGATGAAAAAAGGGCTCGTACCCACTCAGACACGCTACGACTACGTACCGCTGAACGAGCGCAAAAACTACGACTGGCCGGGCGGCAAGCGCCTGGCGTTCTGCATCACCACCAACGTCGAGGTGTTCGCGTTCGGCAAGGGCCGCGGCCATGACAACGCGAAGCATGGCGAGCCGCAGACCCAGCGAAACTATTCCTGGCGCGACTACGGAAACCGGATCGGCATCTGGCGCTTCTTCGACATGTTCGACCAGTTCAAGCTGCCGGCCGCGCACAACGCCAACAGCCTGCTCTGCGAACACTATCCGCAGATCATCGATGCGATCCGCAAGCGCGGCGACGAGATCGTCGGCCACGGCCGCACCAATGCCGAGAACCTGAAGGACTTCCTCTGGGAAGAGGACGAGGCGCGGGTCATCAAGGACGTCACCGACACGTTCGCCGCGGCAGGTGTTCCGGCCACCGGCTGGATGGGTGCCGGCGCCTACGAGAACGCGACCACGCCCGACCTGCTGAAGGAAGCCGGCTACCGCTACCTGATGGACTGGCCGTGCGACGACCAGCCGTTCTGGCTACGCACCCGGTCGGGCCCCATCCTGTCGGTGCCCTATCCGGTCGAACTCAACGATTCGCCGGCCGTCGTGCACCGCCAGCACAGCGCGCACGAGTTCTGCGACATGCTGGTAGACCAGTTCGACGAGATGGTCGAGCAGAGCGAACACGCGCCGCTGGTGTGCAACCTGTCGATCCATCCGTACGTGTTCGGCCAGCCGTTCCGGCTGCGCGTGCTGCGCAATGCGCTCGCGCATTGCGTGAACCATCCGCTGAAGGACCGCGTCTGGTTCTGCAAGCCCGGGGATGTCTCCGACTACTGCTACACGCTGGCGCCGGGCATCCTGCCGGGCAGCTGATCTCCGACGAACGCAAAGCGCGGCTGCACCACGCCGTCGACCTCGACCTCGCCGAAGAACATGGCGTGCGGCCGCACCCACAGGCCGCTTTCACCGTACAGCGCGCGATAGAGCACCAGCGGCTCCAGCGTCTCGCTGTGGCGGACCACGCCGACGACTTCGTAGGGGTTGCCCTTGTAGTGGCGATAGCGGCCGGTGGGCGTCGAAGGAAGGGGTTGCAGGTCTGTCATCGTTGCCGTCTCGCTCGGGAAGATCAAGCCGCGCCCGTCGCGCGCGACATCGAGAAAGTACAGCATCGTGCACCGGTAAAGGCGTTCCGATGCATACTTTGCAGCGTGCAGTTTCCGCCCGACACGCTCGCCCGGACATCACCGGGAGGATACCGATGGCTGCCACCCACGATGCGTTCGTCTCATACAGCCGCTCGCCCGACCAGGTGCTGGCCGCATCGCTCGAGAAGGCACTCGAGCAGTTCGCGAGGCCACTCTGGAAACGCCGGACCAGCGACATCTTCCTGGACCAGAGCAGCCTTGGGGTCGACGTGTCGGTATGGGGGAGTATCGAGCCCCACCTAGAGGGCTCGCGCTGGTTCGTGTTTCTGGCCTCACCACAGGCGGCGAATTCGGCCTGGTGCACCAAGGAGATCGAATGGTGGCTGGCCCATCGCGGCACGGACCGCCTGTTGATTGTAGTCACTGCAGGCGAGGTCGAGACCAGCGCCGATCGCTCCGATTTCGACTGGGCCCGGACCACTGCGCTGCCCCGGTGCCTGGCGGGCCGCTTCAGTGGCGTGCCGCTGTACGGCGACCTGCGCACGCTCGACCGCAGCCGGCCACCGACGCTGCGCGACAGGCCGTTCCGCCAGGTGGTGGTTGGCCTCCTCGCGAAGATGCGCGGCGTGAGCCCCGATGCGCTCGACGGGGAAGACCTTGCCACGATGAGGCGCAACCGACGTGCCATTGCCGCCGGTGGCGTGGCCCTGCTCTCGGTCGCGGCGTTCGCGGGCGTGAAGGCGATCGGCGAGGTCGACGCAGGCCGCGATACGGTGGCATCCACGCTCGTCGCCTCCGCGCTCACCGAGCGTGACCTGCAACCGGCCCGCGCGCTGCTGCGTGCCGCGCTGGCACAGCGGCTGAGCCGTGACGGCTCGGCGACGCTGGCTCTGGTGGACGTCCTGTCGGCGCATCCGCGCCAGGTCCGGACAATCGTACCGCCCGCCGCGGGCACTGGTCGGGCGCCCGCCACCGCGGTCCATGGCGGTCTCGATCGCGTCGCGATCGCGCGGTGTACGCCGGACGATGCGACCACCGACTGCCGGCGCACGACGATCGACCTTCAGTCGCTCGAGGGCGGCAGCACGCCACTGCCTGCGCCGTTGCAGCTCGAGATCGGACGCGTGCATGAACTGTCCTTCACCATGGATGGAACACGCCTGCTGGCGATCGCCGAGGACGGCGCGTTCCTGGTCGACCTGAAACAGCCGGCTGCCGCGCCTGAGCGGCTGGTGCGCGGACAGCCGGTGGTGGCTGCGGCGCTCTCGGCCGATGGCTCGTTGTTCGCGGCCGCATTGTCCGCGTCCCGCTCATCGGTCGAAGTCAAGATATGGAACACCGGGGTCGGCATACACCGGTGCCAGCCTTTCGTGCTGCAGCGAGTCGCCCCGAACGGCATCGTGTTTTCCCAGGACGGCAGCCGGCTGGCCGTCACCGATGGCATGGGCCGGATCATGGTCACGGACCTCGCGCAATGTGCACGGCTGGAACTGCGCACGATGGACACCACCGGCGCACTCGCCTTCGATGCATCCGCTGGCACGCTGTTCGCAGTGATGCTCGACGGCACGCGTTTCCGATGGAACGCCGGCGCTGCGCCGGCGATGGACGTGTTCGGTGGCGGGCTGCCGCTGGTGACATCCCGGGACTGGCTCGACTACAGCCCGCACGCCCTTTCGCCCGACGGGCGCCTGCTTGCGCTGGGTGACGGCGACCAGGTCCGTGTCGATGCGATGGCCCAGCCCGGCAGCGAGCTGTTGTTGAAGGGCTTCCCTGAACGCGTGGTGCGAACGCGCTTCGCGAGCGACCGCCGCTGGCTGCTGACGGGGCATGCCGACCGCTCGGTCATCCTGTGGCGCCTGTCGGGCACCCAGCACCTGTCGACAGTGCTCGCCGAAGGCGATCCCGCACGCGGCACGCTCGAACCCGGCTGGCAGCGGAACGCAGCACAGCGGATGGACGGCGCCCTGTCCGCGCGCCTGGGCATCGAGGCAGACCGTGCCAGCGGTGGCGATACGCCGGGCGCACGCTGGACACTGGCACTGGAATCCCATGCGGGAGCGGCATCCAGCGAGGCGGCCGCGGGAAAGGGCAGCAGTGCCCGCCAGCGTCTCCTGCTCGCGTCCGGAAGCGCGCTCGAAGACCCACCCGAGGCCATCCAGTTCACCGCCGACGGGAAACTCTGGCTGCGTACCGAGCAGGGCAGGATCATGCGCTGGGACATCGACCCTGCATCACTGGAGGCGCGTGCATGCGCGTTCGCAGGCCGTGCGCCCGCCCCGGATGAACTCGACGGCTGGCTGTCGGGACACCGGGTGGTTCGGTGGCAAGCTGGCCGCGCGCCGCTGTGCACGCAACTGAATCCTCATCCCCAGAGGCCGTCTTGAACGATCAGACACCTGCTTTCTGCATCCGCGGCGGCGACCTGGGTGCGCGGCCTGCTCGAGGACGAGTACGGCGCCGACTGGCGCTCGATCACCTGGGTCACCGGACGCAACCAGCGCCATGCCGCGCCGGCTGCGCACCGACGTGCATCAGCAGCACCCGGGCCTCCTGGCCGCGGTCGCGCAGTCGTACGTGGACGCCAAGCGAGAAGCCTGTGCGCGGAAGATCGGTTCATCGCTGATGCTGTGGGCAAAGAACAGCTGGGCGCGCGTGTTCGACACCTTCGGCGGCGACCTCTGCGAATAGCGCTTTCAGACGCCCCTGCGCAGTGCACATACGCCCATGTGCGGCCCTTGTGCTGCAAATGCGCTGCATTAGCGCGATGAAGACCGCTACCATCCCGGCCATGCGCAGCAACACCTGCAATGGACGCGAATTGTCGATGCAGGAACGCCGGCCACGGCGCTGATGCAGGTCATGGGTGGTCCCTTGCATGATCCAATCCTCTGCCATGAACCAGATCAAGGAACTCATTACCCATCTGCACAGCCAGGGCGCGGGCCCGCGCCATGTGGCGCACCTGTTGCGCCTGTGGGTTCAGGCCTTGCCGCAGGGCCCGCGCCGCAGCCAGCCCGAGCACTTCCTGCCCCAGCGTGTGCGGCACGGCCTGCCCGCCTGGCAAGCCACGCTGCAGGGCCTGGCCACACTGCAACAGCGCCACCCGGCTGAAGACGGCAGCGAACGCCTGCTGGTGAAGCTGGCCGACGGCAAGACCGTGGAAAGCGTGCTGCTGACGCCCGAGCGCATTCCCGGCCTGTGCGTCAGCACCCAGGTGGGCTGTGCCGTGGGCTGCGGTTTCTGCATGACGGGGCAGGGTGGCCTGCTGCGCCAGCTGGGCAGCGCCGAGATCGTGGCGCAGCTGGCCCTGGCCCGCACGTTGCGGCCAGTGAAGAAAGTGGTCTTCATGGGCATGGGCGAGCCGGCGCACAACCTGGATGCCGTGCTCGAGGCCATCGAGCTGATGGGCACGCTGGGCAACATCGGCCACAAGAACCTGGTCTTCAGCACCGTGGGCGACCCGCGTGCCTTCGAACGCCTGATGGCGCTGCGCGAAGGACAGGTGCGCCCGGCGCTGGCGCTGAGCCTGCACACCACCAAGCCGGGCCTGCGCGAACAGCTGCTGCCCCGTGCTGCCCGCATCACGCCGGCCGAACTGGTGGCCGCAGGTACTGCCTACGCGCAAGCCACTGGCTACCCTATCCAGTACCAGTGGACGTTGATGCAGGGCGTGAACGACGGCGACGACGAGATCGACGGCATCGTGCAACTGCTGCACGGCCAGTACGCGGTGCTGAACCTGATCCCCTACAACAGCGTGCCCGGCTTGCCCTGGCAGCGACCCAGCCGGGAACGTTCGACCGAAATGGCGCGGCGGCTGCACAGCCGCGGCATCCTCACCAAGCTGCGCCATTCGGCCGGGCAGGACGTGGATGGTGGCTGCGGCCAACTGCGGGCGCGCAGCGAAGGCAGCGAGGCTCAGGTCAGCGCGGCAGCGGCGCGGCGCATTGCCATTCAGCCGGTGTAAGGCCCGCGGCCACCCGCAGGACCGGTCGGGCCAGAGCCGGACTCCGTTGACTCGGGATCGGTCCGTATGGCAGCGCACAGACGCGACATCCGCCTCGCGCGCAACTTGGCAGGAGTCGCGTTCACTTCCATGACCTGAGCCCACAAAACCCCATGCCCCTGGTTCGAATTGACCTCATCGAAGGTCGTACCGAAGCGGAGCTTACGGCTCTATCCGATGCCATTCAGGAAGTGATGATCAGCCACTTCGCAGCGCCAGAACTGGACAAGTACCAGATCATCCACGAGCACCGGCCCGGCCGGATTCGTACCCTCGATTCGGGCCTCGGCTACCCCCGTACCCACAAGCTCGTGATCTTGCAAGTCACCCAGCAAGGCCGCACGAACGCGCAGAAACAGGCGATGTACGCCGCAATGAGTGCGCGTCTGGTCTTGTTGGGCATTCCTCCTGCAGACCTCATCATCAGCGTCGTCGAAAGCACCCAGGCAGATTGGTCCTTCGGCCTGGGTCGAGCGCAATTCCTGGAAGGCGACTTGTAAAAGCCACACCGAACCCGACAGAGCATGGCGCTTGGTGCGCCTTGAGTGTTTTCGAAGGCGGCTGAAATCGGTAGGGCATTGAAGCCTCCGCCGAAAACTGTCCGTCGCGGCCGCCGTGGGCGGGTCGCCCCTGGCCTCCAGATCACCTCCACCGATCCGTAGGGTCACAGATCGGTGGGATCAGACCCCGGTCTTCAGGGGCAGTTCGGATCCGCTGCTGGCCGCTGGGTGCCCTGGGCACCACCGGTGACCGAACCCAAGGCGCCGCCCAGTGCAGCGCCCAGGCTGCGCCCCCATCCACCGCCAAGTACCGCCCCGCCGACCTCGGCGCCGGCGCGCTGGCCCTCGGCGGCGCCGCCTTGCGCCTGCCGCGGCGGACAGTTCACGGTGGATGGGCTGGTGCTGGCCGCGGGAACGCCTGCAGTCGCCGCCGGCACGGCGGCGGGTGCTGTCGGCGCGGCCACAGCGGGCGAAGGGTTGGCCGCGGACGGCACACTGGCGGGTGCTGCGGTCGCAGCGTCCTGGTCCGCGCGGACGAATTGCCGGGGCCCTTTCGGGCCGCCCGGCCAAGGCGTCCAGTCGGATATCTCGGCCGCCGTGTAGGGCTGGTTCGACACGGTCAGCGGCGCGAGCCGTGCAGCCGGCATCACGTTGACCAGCCTCACCTTGGCGTTCGATCCCTGGCCGTCGAGCACGAACTCGACCCGGGTACCGGTGGTCAGGTTGAACCCTCGCTCGTGGTACGGGTTCCGGAACCATTCGCGCTTCATGCCATCGGCTTCGATCCGGGCCTGGATGTTCGGGTACCAGCGCGCCACCAGTTCGCCGAACGTGAGGGTGCTGGTGAAGTAGAAGCGCTTGTACGGGCCCGGCCCGTCGCACATCGGGTCGCCGGTGGTGCGCGGACCGTCGAGGGCGAGCCCTTCGAGATCGGGAACACCGAGCTGAGCGGCCGTAGGCGGATTGCGTGCCAGTGCAGCACCGGCGGCCTTGGCCCGCTGCGGGCTGAAATCGACGCAGTCGGCGTGCACGGAGATGGCGCCCGTCGAGAGCACGATGGCCGTGACCACCAGGATTGCACGGGTTGCGAACGCCATGGCTGCCTCGAGATCGATTGCCGGAAGCGCATCCTCGCCGCCTCGGTCGCATAGTGTCAACCGACACGACCCGCGACAGACGCGGGCGGCGCCTGCGGATGCTACAGGAAGACCTGGACGCTGCCGTCCAGCACTCTCACCGGGTACATCGGCAACGGGGCAAGGCCGTGCAGTTCGCGGCCGCCGTCTCCGAGGTCGAACTGCCAGCCGTGCAAAGGACAGGTGAGCACCAGCCCGTCGAACTCGCCGCGATGCATCGGCCCGCCCGCGTGCGGGCAGAAATCATCGAACGCATACATCTGTTCGTCGACCGTGATCATCATCAGGCGCCGGCTGCGCACGCTGGCCAGGGCCGCGCCCTCGATCAGATCCGAGACGGCGCAGGCGGCATGCCAGGCCGGGGCGTCGGTCACTTCGCCGGCGTGTCGAACGCGTCGACGAAATGCGCCGCCTTCACCAGCTTCCTGCCCGCGATGCGGCCAAGGCGGTCGAGTTCGGGGATGTTCTCCGGCTTGTCCATCGCCTCGAGGTTCTTCAGGGCCTTGGCACCGAGCGTCTCGCCCAGCACGGATGCGCACCATTCTTCCTGCAGCAGCACGTTGTAGCGCAGGTAGCTGAACATCGGCGTACCGCCGAGCGGCGGCTGCGCCTTGTCCAGCTCGCGGTCGATGCGGCGCGCGGTCGGGCTGTTCGACAGCCACTGCATCACGGTCTCGACCTGGTCGGCGCAGTCTTCCATCAACGCACTCAACGACATCACCGCATGGATCGCAGCCGTGCCCTTGAGGATGCCGGCATGCCCGACCTCGGCGTTGGCCTTGCCCGTGCCCACCGACACCACCAGCATCTCGCTTTCTCCGACCCTCCAGTCGAGCCGATAGCCTTCCATCGTCGCCGTCATCAGCGCCTGCAGTGCGGGGTTGTTCGATGGCGTGACGCCGCCGTCGACGAAGTCGCCGACCACGGCCTTCAGCCCTCCGGTCGCCCGCCCGATGCGCAGCGTCTCGGGATCGAAGAAGTACGGTGCCGCGGTGCTCGCCCGCACCACCTGCCACAGCGGGTAGTCGGCATTCGGGATGGTGGTCGACCGGGTGCCACCACGGAAGTAGCGTGCCTTCGGGTTGTTGCTGATCGGCCATGCGCTGCCGGTATCGAGCCGCTTGGTGACCACCAGCAGGCCGGTGCGGAAGTCCTTGCTGTCCATCGTGCGCTCGCCGAGCACGCCGATCAGCGCGTCGCGCACCTTGTCGCCGTCGAACTTCGCGCGCAGCGCGCCCCAGCGCAGCAGGCTGCGCTTGAACACGACGTTGCCCAGGGCCATGTAGTGGTCATGCACCTCGTCCACGCTCATCCCGAGCGACAGTGCCGCCGCGATGATCGCGCCGGTGGAAGTGCCGGCGATCAGGTCGAAGTAGTCGCACAGCCGGAAGTCGGGATCGCCACCGTGCCGCGCCCGCAGCAGGGTCTCGATCTCGCGCAGCATGCCCAGCGTGAGCACGCCACGCAGGCCGCCGCCATCGAGGGCCAGGATGCGCTTCGGGCCGACCTTCGGATCGAGGTGTTCGGCAAAGCTGCGATAGCGGGCCATGGCAGGCTCCAGGTGTGCTCGGGGAGGCCTTCATTCTTGCACGGGTGCCGGGGCTGTTCCAGAGGCCGATGCGCTATCCTCCGCGGCACCAACGAGGAGGTGACCCCATGCCGACGCATCCGAACGTCGTCCTGTTCAGCGTCCACAAGGACGCGATGGACGCAGCCGTGCGTGCCTTCGCCAGCGACTGGCCCGAGGCGCGCGCCAGCAACCTGCTAGACGACGGCCTGTTCACCTGGGTGCGGCAGGCCGGGGGCGTGGTGCCGGAGATGTACGACGCCTTCCGCACGCTGGTGCGCTATGCACTCTCGCGCCATGCCGAGGGCATCGTGTTCACCTGCTCGGCGTTCCGCGACGTGATCGATGCCTGTGCGAAGGAATTCCCGATCCCGATGATCGGGCCCAACGAGGCGATGATCGAACAGGCGCTCGATGCCGGTTCGAAGTTCGCGGTGATGGCCACCGTCGGGCCCACCATCCCGTCCTTCTCGGCCGAGATGCTCGATGTAGCCGCCGCGCGCGGCCGGAAGATCGAACTCGTTCCGTACGTGGTCGACGGTGCCTTCGACGCGCTGGCCGGGGGCGACCCGGCGCGGCACGATGCCCTGGTCGCCGCCAGGGCCCGCGAGATCTCGGGCTGCGACGCGATCGTGCTCGCCCAGTTCACGCTGTCGCGGGCGGTGCCGGCGGTGGCCGGCGTGAGCCCGCTGCCGATCTTCAACTCGCCGGGCGCGGCGGTAGC
>JBIITW010000135.1:0-13311 GCA_044340265.1 Burkholderiales bacterium
AAGCTCGGTTACACTGCCGCCCGCCGCAAGAGGCATGCCTGCTTGCGGTTGCCGAACCCTTGCGTGGTCCTGTCAACCGTTCATGCAAAGGCTCGTTACTGTCAGTGCCGAGGTACTTCGGCAAGTTGTACAGACAGTCCAACCTCTAGAGGAAATACCATGAAAAAAATGATCGCTGCTGTCCTGGCCGGCCTGTTCGCTGCTGTTACCGCTTCGTCGATCGTCGTTGCTGCCGAGCCGAAGAAAGACGACGCCAAGAAGACCGAGAAAAAAGCCGAGAAGAAGTAATTCTTCCCGCGAGCTTTCTCGCTTGAGAAACGGGCCTTCGGGCCCGTTTTTCTTTTGGGGCTCCCGGCGTGTTTCCCGGCCGCGATTACAATCCGGCCATGAGTGAAGAAATCTGGAAGCCGAACGTGGTGGTCGCTGCCATCGTCGAACGCGATGGACGCTTCCTGCTGATCGAGGAACAGACGAGCACCGGCCTGCGCCTGAACCAGCCGGCCGGGCACTGGGATCCGGGCGAGACCCTGCTCGACGCGGTAACCCGCGAAACACTCGAGGAATCGGCCTACCATTTCACGCCGACGGCGCTGGTGGGCATCTACAGCCTGCCGATGGCCGACTCGCCGATGACCTACCTGCGCTTCGCGTTCGCCGGCGAGATCACCGGCCACGAGCCGGAACGCGTCCTCGACACCGGTATCGTGCGCGCGCTGTGGCAGACCGCCGACGAGATCCGGGCCGGTCGCGACCGGCATCGCAGCCCGCTGCTGCTCGAATGCGTCGAGGACTACCTGTCCGGGCGCCGGTTCCCGCTCGACCTGATCAGGCACTACCCGTGAGCAGGCGCCCTGCCCAGGCGCCGAGCGGCCGCGCACGATGAAGGGCCGCACGGTGGTGGTCGGCATGTCCGGCGGCGTCGATTCATCGGTGGCCGCGCTGTTGCTGAAACAGCAGGGCTGGAATGTCGTCGGCCTGTTCATGAAGAACTGGGAGGACGACGACACCGACCAGTACTGCAGTTCCCGCGACGACCTGGTCGACGCGGTATCGGTCGCAGACCGGATCGGCATCGAGATCGACCAGGTCAACTTCGCCGCGGAGTACAAGGACCGGGTGTTCTCGACCTTCCTGTCCGAGTACCAGGCGGGACGCACGCCGAATCCGGACGTGCTGTGCAATGCCGAGATCAAGTTCCGGGCCTTCCTCGACCATGCGCTGGGACTCGGTGCCGACATGATCGCCACCGGCCACTATGCCCAGGTGCGCGAACGCGACGGGCTCTTCCAGCTGCTCAAGGCGGAAGACGGCACCAAGGACCAGAGCTACTTCCTGCACCGCCTGAACCAGGCGCAGCTGTCGCGCACGCTGTTTCCGCTCGGCCAGTTGCCCAAGCGCGAAGTGCGCGAGATCGCGCGCCGCGAAGGGCTGCCGGTGGCCGACAAGAAGGACAGCACCGGCATCTGCTTCATCGGCGAACGACCGTTTCGCGAGTTCCTGAATCGTTACCTGCCGAAGGAGCCCGGCGAGACGCGCATGCTCGACGAGACCGTGGTCGGCGAGCATATCGGCCTGATGTACTACACGATCGGCCAGCGCCAGGGCCTGGGCATCGGTGGCCGCGCCGACGGCAGCCCGGGCGAAGCTTGGTATGTCGCGCGCAAGGACCTCGTGAACAACGTCCTCTATGTGGTGCAGGGGCATGATCATCCTGCGCTGCTCGCCGACCGCGTGTCCGCGATCGATGCCAGCTGGGTATCCGGCCAGCCGCCCCATGTCGACTGGGTCTATGCGGCCAAGACCCGCTACCGGCAGTCGGACACCGCCTGCGCGCTGCCTGCGGCAGGCGCCACGGCCTTCGAAGTCGCGTTCTCGGAGCCGCAGTGGGCCGTGACGCCCGGCCAGTCGGTGGTGGTCTACGAATCGAAGGTCTGTCTCGGTGGCGGCATCATCGCCTGAGCGGCCACCGCCCGGGCTTCACTCCGGTTTCAGGCCTGCCGCCTTCACCACCTGCCCCCAGCGCGCGGCTTCGGTGCGGATGAAGCCGGCGAACTGTTCCGGCGTGCCGCCGGTGGCCTCCGCACCCTGGTCGGCGAGCCGGGTGCGCACCGCCGGCTCCTGCAGCGCCTTCACCAGCGACTGGTTGAGGCGGGCGATCGTCGCCGCAGGCGTCTTCACCGGCACCATCACCCCATACCAGTTGTCGGCGAGCACGCCAGGCATGCCGACTTCCGCGGTGGTCGGGATGTCCGACAGCAGCGGATGACGGCGGTTGCTGGCCAGCACCAGCGGCCGCAGCTTGCCGCCCTTCACCTGCGGCAACAGGATGGGCAGGTCGGCGAACAGGATCTGCACATGGCCAGCCACCACGTCGGTGACCGCCGGGGCTGCGCCCTTGAACGGCACATGGGTGATGTCGATGTTCGCCGCCGACTTGAACTGCTCGCCGGCCAGGTGCGGCATGCTGCCGGTGCTGGTCGATGCGAAGGTGATCTGTCCCGGCCGCCGGCGCGCGAGCGCGACCAGTTCCTTCACGTTCGCCGCGGGCAGCGCCGGATGCGCGACCAGCAGTTCCGGCACCGACACCACATGCGACACCGGCGCGAAATCGACCAGCGTCTCGAACGGCATCTTCAGCTGCAGGTGCTGCTGGATCACCAGCGCGCCGGCACTGGACAGGTACAGGGTGTGTCCGTCCACCGGTGCACGCAGCACGAACTCGGCGGCGATCAGGCCGTTGGCCCCGGCCCGGTTGTCGACCAGGACCGGCTGTCCCCACTGTTTCGACAGCGGCTCGGCGAGCGTGCGCGCAAAGAAGTCGGCCGGTCCGCCCGGCGGGAATCCGATCACGATACGTACGGGCCGGGCAGGAAACTCCTGGGCGCTGGCGACACCGGGCGCGGCGGCGAGCCACAGCACTGCCGGAAGCAGCACTGCGCGAGCAACCCGCGCATGCACGGGCGCTGGACGGCGGAACGTGATCATCCTGTCTCCTGTTCGCGGGCTTGCCACGGTTCACCCGGGCGCCCTTCTCGTGTTTTGTGGGTATTCTCGGCCGTGACGGTACGCTTATTGCTCGTCCCGATCCACCGTCCTCTCCCGGAGTTTCGCGTGTTCCATCTCTCTTCCAGCACCGCCCTTCCCCGCGCACGTGCACGCTGCCTTCCGGCCGCAGTGGTCGCAGTGGCCGCCGCCGCCGTGCTGCCCGCCCTGCTGATCACCGTGCCGGTGGCACCGGCATCGGCACAGACCTGGCCGACCCGCCCGATCCGGCTGATCGCCCCCTTCCCGCCGGCCGGCGCCGTCGACCTGGTCGGCCGGCCGATCGCCGCGCGGCTGCAGGAAACGCTGGGCCAGCAGATCCTGTTCGAGAACCGCCCGGGCGCCGGCGGCAACATCGGCGCCGAGATCGTCGCCAAGGCACCGGCGGACGGCTATGTGCTGCTGATGGCCGCGGTCACCACGCATGCGATCAGTGCGACGCTGTACCAGAAGCTGGGCTACGACCTGCAGAAGGACCTCGCGCCGATCTCGCTCGCGGCCAATTCGCCGCATGTGCTGATCGCCCATCCGTCCCTGCCGGTGAAGAACGTGCAGGACCTGATCGCCCTGGCCCGCTCGCGGCCGGGCCAGCTGAGCTGGGCCTCGCAGGGCAACGGCACGCTGTCGCACCTCGAACAGGAACTGCTGCGCTCGATGGCGAAGATCGACGCGGTGCACGTGCCCTACAAGGGCAGCGCACCGGCGCTGGCCGACCTGTTCGGCGGCCAGGTGGTACTGCTGTTCGACAGCGTGCCCGCGGTGCTGCACCACATACGCGGAGGCAAGCTGCGCGCCCTCGCGGTGGCCACGTCGCGCCGCTCGAACGTGCTGCCCGATGTGCCGACGGTCGCCGAGTCGGGCCTCAAGGGTTATGCCGCCGAGAACTGGTTCGGCATCATGGCGCCGGCCACGGTGCCGAAAGAGATCGTCACCCGCCTCAACGGCGAGGTGGTGAAGGCGCTGGCCAATCCGGAACTGCGCAAGCGGCTGCTCGACATCGGCTTCGAGCCGCGCTCGAGCACGCCGGAAGAACTGCGTGCGGTCATCGCCTCCGAGATCGCGTTGTGGGCGAAGGTGATCCGCGACTCCGGCGCGAAGATAGAGTGACCGTGGCCGCACTGCGCGAGGATTCCCTCGCTGCCGCCTCGGCGGTGGACGAGCGCCGGCTCTGTGACCGGCTGGCCGAAATGGCCCGCATCGGAGCCATCCCCGGCGCGGGCGTGAACCGCCCCGCCCTGTCACCCGAGGACATCGAGGCGCGCGCCCTGCTGCTGTCGTGGGCGCGTGAACTCGGACTCGCGGTGAGTGTCGATGCGATCGGCAACCTGTTCCTCCGGCGCGAGGGGCTCGATCCGGACGCCGCGCCGGTGATGACCGGCAGCCACATGGACAGCCAGCCCAAGGGCGGTCGCTTCGACGGCATCTATGGCGTGCTCGCCGGCCTGGAGGCGCTGGAGGCGATGGACGCCGCCGGCGTGCGCACGCGGGCACCGGTCGAGGTCGTGGCCTGGACCAACGAGGAAGGCGGCCGCTTTCCGCCGTGTACGATGGGCTCGATGGTGTTCGCCGGTGCGCGCACGGTCGAGGACTTCGCCGAGGTGCGCGACAACGCGGGCATCCGCCTCGCCGACGCGCTGGCGCAGACGCTGGCCGCCACCCCCGACGCAGCGCGCCGACCGGCCGGCGGCCGCGTCGCCGCCTATGTCGAATCGCATATCGAGCAGGGGCCGCTGCTCGAATCGGCGGCGCTGCAGATCGGAGCGGTCACCGGCATCCAGGGCATGCGCTGGTTCAATGTCGAGGTGTCGGGCGAGAGTGCGCATGCCGGCACTGCCCCGGTGTCGCTGCGCCGCGACGCACTTCGCCACGCGGTGGCGATGATCGCCGCGCTGCGCGAACTGACCGCCGATCCGTCCGATGTCACCCGCTTCACCGTCGGGCGCATGCTGGTCACGCCCAACTCGCCGAATTCGGTCCCCAGCCATGTGCTGTTCTCGGTCGACATCCGCCATCCCGACGCGGCAACGATCGCCCGGCTGGGCGATGCGGTCGAGCCGACCTGCCGCGCACTGGCCGGTCCCTGCGAAGTCACGATCACGCCGACGCTGCATGATGACCCCACCGGCTTCGACCCGTCGATCGTCGACCTGGTCGAGGCCGCCGCCGGCGCGGTCGGGTTGCCCTCGATGCGCCTGCCCTCGGGCGCGAGCCATGACGCGATGTACCTGAGCCGCCTGTGCCCGACCGGCATGATCTTCGTGCCCTGCGAGCGCGGCATCAGCCACAACGAAGCCGAGAACGCGAAGCCCGCAGACCTGGCCGCAGGCGCGCGCGTGCTCGCCGCCACGCTGGCGGAGCTGGCGAACCGATGAGCAGTCGAGGCCAGGCCGTCGTCGGCATCGACATCGGCGGCACCTTCACCGACCTGGTGTGCGTGCTGCCCGATGGCACGCTCAGGCTGGCCAAGCTACGCAGCACGCCGTCCAACCCGGCACGTGCAGTGCTCGACGCCGTGAACCACCTGCGCGACGCCTGGGGCGTCGATCCGGCATCCATCAGCCGCTTCGTGCATGGCACGACGGTGGCGACCAACGCGGTGATCGAACGCAAGGGTGCGCGCATCGGCTTCATCGCGACCGAGGGGTTCCGCGACCTGCTCGAGATCGGCCGCGGCAACCGGCGCGAGATCTACGACACGGTGCTCAAGCCGCAGGCGCCGGTATTCCTGGCACCGCGCCACCTGCGGCGTGACGTTCCGGCCCGCCTCGATGCACGCGGCGCCGTGGTGCAGCCGCTCGACGAGGCCGCGCTGCTGGCCGCGGTCGATGAACTGGTCGCGCTCGACGTGCGCGCGATCGCGATCGTGTTCCTGTTCTCCTTCCTCGACCCGGCGCAGGAACGGCGCGCGCGCGAGCTGATCCTGCAGAAGCATCCGCGACTCGCGGTATCGCTGTCGTCCGAGGTGGACCCGGCATTCCGTGAATACGAACGCGCCTGCGTCACCGCGTTCGATGCCTATGTGAAGCCGGTGCTCGACCAGTACCTGTCGCAGATGGAGAAGGGACTCGCCGAAGCCGGTGTCCCCGCCCGGCTGCAGATCATGCAGTCGCGCGGCGGCGTCAGTTCCGCCAGCGTCGCGCGCGCGCGGCCGGTGCGCCTGTTCCTGTCCGGGCCTGCAGCCGGCGCGATCGGCGGCGCGATGACCGGCCGCGCGGTCGGCCGGCGCGACCTGATCTCGGTGGACATCGGCGGCACCAGTTGCGACATCGCACTGGCCGCCGATGGCGTGCCACTGCTGCGCTCGGAAGGTTCGATCGAAGGCCACCCGGTGCGCGTGGCGATGGTCGACGTGAACGCGATCGGTGCCGGTGGTGGCAGCCTCGCCTGGCTCGATGGCGCCGGCACGCTGCGCGTGGGCCCGCACTCGGCGGGCGCCGATCCCGGTCCGGCCTGCTATGCGCGTGGCGGCACTGAACCGACGGTGACCGATGCCTCGCTCGCGCTCGGCTGGCTCGATCCGGCGAACTTCGCCGGCGGCACGGTCGCGCTCGATGTCGATTGCGCGCGTGCCGCGATCCTCGAACGCATCGCAGGTCCACTTGGCCTGGACGTCGAGCGCGCAGCGCTGGGCATCCATCGCGTGGTGAATGCGCAGATGGCCGAGGGCATACGCCTGGCATCGATCCATCGCGGCATCGACCCGCGCGGCTTCAGCCTGGTCGCGCTGGGCGGCGGTGGCGGGCTGCATGCCTGCGCCCTGGCCGAGGAGCTCGATATCGCCGAGGTGCTGGTGCCGCGACACCCGGGCGTGCTGTCGGCGATCGGCCTGCTGGCCGCACCCGTCGAGCATGAGGCGCTGGTGGCGTGTGCCAGGCCGATCGCCGGCGCGGATCCGGCGGATATCCTCGCGCAACTGGCCGCGCTAGACGAAACCTGCGCCGCGGCGATGCGCGAAGAGGGCCATGCAGACGCCTACGGGCACGGCATGTCGATCCGCCACCTCGCCGATGTCTGTTTCATCGGCCAGTCGAGCTATGTGTCGGTGCCACTGGGCTCCAGCGACCCGACGACCATGCTGGCACGGTTGTATGAAGATTTCCTCGAGGCGCACGAACGCATCTACGGCCACAGTTCGCGCGAGCCGGCACGCATCGTGAACCTGCGCAGCGTCCATGGCATCGCCTCCGGCTACGAACTTGATGCCGCCGGACCGCCGGCTGCGACATCGGCCGACGCGACGGCAATGTCGACCCTGCCAGCCCTGCCCCAGCGCCACCGCGCGATCTGGCTGCCCGGTGCTCAGGCACGGGTCGAGGCACGGGTCGAGGCACGCATCATCGAGCGTGCCGGACTTGCTGCCGGCGAGTGCTTCAGCGGGCCGGCACTGGTGGAACAGATCGACACCACCACGCTGGTGCCCTCGGGCTGGCGCGCAGCGGTCGCACCCGGCGGTGAACTGATCCTCTCGAGGCAGCCGACATGAACCCGGTGACCGATCCCGTGCTGCTGGAAGTCATCCGCTACCGCCTCGAGAGCATCGTCGAGGAGATGCAGTGGAGCCTGATCCGCGGCTCGTTCTCGCCGGTGGTGAAGGAAGCACTCGATGCGTCATGCAGCCTGTTCGATGCAGACGGCACGGTGATCGCACAGTCGCGCTCCAACCCGAGCCACCTCGGCTCGCTGGTGTTCTCGGTGCGCAGCATCCTCGCGCAGTACCCGGTGCCTTCGATGGAAGACGGCGACGTGTACATCATGAACGACCCCTACCTCGGCGGCACGCACCTGCCCGACATCGCGCTGGTGATGCCGCTGGTGGTCGACGGACGGGTGGTCGCGCTGAGCGCATCGATGGCACACCAGGTCGATGTCGGCGGCATCATGGCCGGCTCGGTGCCGACCCATGCCACCGAGATCTTCCACGAGGGGCTGCGCCTTCCGGCGCTGCGCCTTGCACACCGCGGGGTGATCGACGATGGCCTGTTGCGGCTGATCCGGCAGAACGTGCGCATGCCCGACACCCTGCAGGGCGATCTCAATGCGCAGCTCGCCGCCGGCAAGATCGCGCTGCGCCGGCTCGCCGAGACCGGCGCCCGCTACGGGTGGCCGCAGCTCGGCGCGCTGTTCGCCGAACTGCTCGACCGCTCGGAGGCGATGACGCGCAAGGCGCTGGCCGCCCTGCCCGCGGGCACGTATCACTATGTCGACTACCTCGACAATGACGGCATCGACCTCGACCGGCGCATCCGCATCGAAGTGGCGGTGACCCTCGACGGCCAGGGCAATGTCGCATTCGACTTCGAGGGCACCAGTGCGCAGGTGCGCGGCCCGCTGAACATCGTGCCCTCCGGCGTGCACTCGGCCGCGTTCTATGGCGTGCGCGCGATCACCGACCCGGCGATCCCGACCAACGGCGGCTGCTTCCGCCCGGTGACGGTGAAGCTGCCACCACGCAGCCTGGTCAACCCGGATGCACCGGCACCCGTGAATGGCCGGACCCCGGTGATGAAGCGCATCGCCTCGTGCATCGTCGGCGCGCTGGCGCAGGTGCTGCCCGAGCGCTTCCCGGCCGCGTCTGCAGCCTCGGTGCTGGTGCTCGCCTTCGGTGGCGAGTGGCCGCAGGACGCACAGGCCGGCACGCACGCACCGGCGCGCCGCTTCGTGGTCACCGACCTGATCAACGGCGGCAGTGGCGCCGCGCTAGGCCATGACGGCATCGACGGCATCGCGACCGACATGACCAACGGCATGAGCCTCACCGCTGAAGTGCTGGAACTCGAAGCGCCGATACGCCTGCTGCGTTGTGCGATCCGCGCAGACTCCGGCGGCACTGGCGCATTCCGAGGCGGCTGCGGCCTGGAGCGCGAGTACCTCGTACTGCATGGCCCGGTGTCGATCTCGCACCGGGGCGAACGGCACTATGCGCAGGCGCCCGGCCTTGCCGGCGGCGGCGACGGCGCGCTGGCGACCTCGGAAATCCTGCGCGTGGACGGGCGCATCGAGACCGTGCCGTCCAAGGGCATGCTGGTGCTGCAGGCCGGCGACCGGCTGCGGGTGTTCACCCCGGGCGGCGGTGGCTACGGCCCGGTGGCGCAACGCAGCGCCGCTGCAATCGCGGAAGACCTGCGCAGCGGCAAGGTGAGTTAACCGCGCGCGCGCCGGAACATCTCGCGTACTTCCGCAGCGGTCGCCGTCTCGCGACCGAGCGAACGGGCGATGCCCGCCGCGCGCTGGACCAGTTCGACGTTGCCGACTGCCTGCCCGCCCTCGCCCGGGACCACGTCTTCCAGGCCCGCGCGCAGGTGCCCGCCCATGCCGACCGCCAGCGCCGCGACGTCGCCGGCGAAAGCGCCGCCCTTCGCACACCACCACATCGCACCAGCCGGCGCGGCCGCGGCGAACGATCGCAGCCGGGCCTCGGCCTCCTCGCGGGTCGCAGGCTCGCCCAGGATGAACCCGAGGCAGAGCGGATCGGCGAACACACCGCTTCGATGCAGGCCGCCGACGGCCTCGAACATCGCCACTGATGAGCCATCGACGCTGGGCACCACATGGCGCTGCTTCATGGCGGCCGCCATCTGGTGCACTTCTTCCGGCTGCGTCGCGACGTTGCGCATCGGCAGCGATGCCATCTCGGGCTCGAGCACCAGCGGACGCAACGCCTCGTCGACGGTGAAGCCCTTGGCACCGATCGACAGCTGGATCACCACGTCGGTCGCCGCGCGGATGCGTTCGATGATCTCACGGTAGACGTCGGGCTCCTGGGTCGAACGGCCATCGGGACCGCGCGCATGCAGGTGGGCCACCGACGCGCCCGCCTCGACGCAGGCTGCGACATCGTCGGCGATCTCGCGCGGCGACAGCGGAATCGACGGATGATCGGTCTTCATGTAGCGCGACCCGGTAGGGGCGACCATCACGATGGTCTTCATGCCCGTCTTCACATCAGCCATCTTCCTGCTCCTCCGGTGGCGGACTGCCACGTTTGCTAACATTGTAGCTTCCGGGCAAAAGCCTGGCTGGAGGCGTCGATGATGAACCGCAATTGCAGACCACAGACCGGAAGGATGGCCGGGACGGCCCCCGCCCCCGCCACCGCGCTTTCCCTCGCGATGACGATGACCGCGATGGCGGTGGCCACGACGGCGTTCGCTCCGTCCAGCGTGCATGCCCAGGCCTGGCCGGCGAAGTCGCTGCGCATCGTGGTGCCGTTCGCGCCCGGCGGCTCCACCGACATCGTCGCGCGTGCGCTCGGCGCGCGCGCCTCGGAAAGCCTCGGCCAGACCGTGGTCATCGAGAACCGCGCCGGTGCCGGCGGCAACATCGGTGCCGAGGTCGCTGCACGCGCCGCACCCGATGGCTACACGCTGTTCATGGGCCATGTCGGCACGCTGGCGATAAACCCGGCCCTGTATCGCAAGCTTCCGTACGATCCGATCCGCGACTTCGCGCCGATCACGCTCGCCATCGCCAGCCCGCTGATGCTGGTCGTGCATCCGTCGCTGCCGGCGAAGAGCCTGAAGGACGTGCTCGCGCTGGCACGCACCCGTCCGGGCCAGCTCACCTATTCATCGGCGGGCAGCGGCAGTGCCTCGCACCTGGGCGGCGCCCTGCTGGAAAGCATCGGCCGGATCGACGTACTGCACATCCCGTACAAGGGCACCGGACCGGCGACGATGGCGGTGGTCGGCGGCGAGGTTTCGATGATGTTCAGCGGCCAGGGCACCTCGTGGCCGCTGGTCAACGCGGGCAAGCTGCGCGTGATCGCGCATACCGGGGCGAAGCCGATACCGAATGCTCCGAAGCTCGCCGCGATGAACGACACCCTGCCCGGCTACGAGGTGATCAACTGGCATGGCGTGCTGGCGCCCGCGGGCACGCCGGCCGAGATCATCCGCCGGCTGCATGCCGAGTTCGTGAAGGCGCTGGGCTCGGCCGAGGTGCGCGCCCGACTCACGGAAGACGGCTTCCAGGTGGTCGGCAACACGCCCGACGAGTTCGCGCGCTTCATCGCGTCCGAGAAGGACAAGTGGGCGAAGGTGATCGCGGCGGCGAAGATCCCGCAGGAATGAGCGTGCCGGACGCCCCTCGCCTTCCGCAGCGACAGCGGACATCGCCATGGGCATGACCGCCGTCGAGAAGGTGCTCGCGCGGGCGAGCGGCACATCGACCGTCGCGCCCTGGGACGTCGTGTATCCCGAGCCGGCGCTGGTGTTCGTGCATGACGGCCATGTCGAGGGCGCACGGCGCGAGCTCGATGCACTGGGCATCGACCGCCTGTCGCATCCCGAGCGCGTGGTGTTCGCCACCGACCATGAGGTGCTCTACCTGAGCCCGCGGGCAGCGGCGCGCGGGGCCGCGATCCGCAAGGTGGCACGCGACTGGAATGTGGGGCGCTTCTTCGATGTCGGCCAGGGCGGCCACGGGCACATCTTCCCGATGGAAACCGGGCTGGTCACGCCCGGCATGTTCATGTTCGCCAGCGACATGCACTGCTCCAACTTCGGCGCCATCGGCGCAGTGCCGGTGCGCGCAGGCCCCGAGGTGGTCAGCGTGCTCGCGATGGGCACGCTGTGGACCACGGTGCCGCCGTCGGTGAAGGTCACCCTCACCGGCCGGCTGCAACCGGGCGTGTCCTGCCGCGACGCCGGCTTCCGGCTCACCCATGCGCTGCTGAACGGACCGCAGGCGATCGACATCGACTACCGCTACCTGGAGCTGGCCGGCGAAGGGCTCGACCCGCTGGACGTGCACGAGCGGGTGGCGCTGTGCAATTCACCGACCGAAGCCGGCGTGGCCGGCGTGTTCGTCCCGCCCTCCGCGCAGGTGCTCGACTGGTGCCGGCAGCGCGCCTCGGCACCGTTCGAACCCGTGTTCAGCGACGCCGACGCGCACTACGAAGCGGAATTCACCTTCGACCTGTCGGCGCTCGAGCCGCAGGTGGCATTGCCGGGCAGCCCGTCCAACGCCGCCGACCTGTCCGCGGTCGCCGGGCTGGCGATACAGCATGCCTACATCGGCTCGTGCGGCTCGGGCATGTATGAAGACTTCGAAGTGGCCGCGCGCATCCTGAAGGGACGCCGGGTCGCCGACGGCACGCGCCTGTTCGTGGTGCCGGGCACCGTGCAGTGCGCGCACCGGCTGGCCGAGCAGGGCCTGACCGGCGTGTTCATGGATGCGGGCGCGATGGTGCTGCCCGCCGGATGCGGCCCGTGCGCCGGGGGCAACATGGGATTGATGGATTCGGGCGAAGTGTCGATCTCGACGGCCGCCACCAACCATGCCGGGCGCATGGGGCCGAAGGACTCGAAGTGCTACCTCGGCAGCCCGGCCACTGTGGCCGCCTCGGCCATCACCGGCCGGATTACCGACCCGCGGCCCTTCCTCGGCATGGATGCGTTCCCGCAATGAGCGCGGTCGAGTGGCATTACCGCGGCACCTGCCACCGCTTCGGCGACGATGTCGAGCACGACGCGCAGATGATCTCGTTCGACTACGTGATCCGGCGCGTGATGGATCCCGAGGTGCTGATCCCGCACCTGTTCGAGACCAGCCGGCCCGACTTCCATCAGCGCGCCAGGCCCGGCGACCTGGTGATCGCCGGGCGCAATTTCGGCAAGGGCAAGGCACACATCCAGGCCTACGTGGCGATGAAGGCGATGGGCCTCGCCCTCGCCTGCGAATCGATGCCCTACAACACCTACCGTGCGCTGATCGGCCTGGGCTTCACCTTCATGACCGGCTGCGCAGGCATCGCCAGCCTGGTCGACGATGGCGACGAGGTCGAGATCGACTTTCGCAGCGGTGAATTCTTCAACCATTCGCGGGGCAGCGGCCAGGCCTTCAAGCCGCTGCCGGAGCGCGCGCTGGACATCATCCGCCAGGGTGGCACCCAGGGCGTGTTGCGCGCATGGTGGTCGGCCCAGCAGGCGGGCCGGCCCGCCACGGCCTGAACGGCCCCCCCCCCGGCCCACACCCGGCCCACGGGCCCGCCCCCCGGGCGCGTAGCAACCGCTCCGCGCCCGCGTGCTACGATCCTGCCCCCGTGGGTCGTTGCATCGCAGCACGCCCGCCAATGCGAGTCGAACATGTCGAACGTTTCTCCTGCAAGTCCTGCAGCCCCCGCCGCGTCGAGCAATGAAATCGCGGCGCTGACCGCCCTGACTGCAGTCTCGCCGCTCGACGGGCGCTATGCCGCCAAGCTGCAGCAACTGCAGTCGCACTTCTCCGAGTACGCGCTGATCCGCAACCGCGTGCAGGTCGAAGTCGAGT
>JBIITW010000009.1:0-43443 GCA_044340265.1 Burkholderiales bacterium
TCGTCGTAGGTGAAGTCGAGGAAGCTGCCGTCGGGTTGGGTCACCCGGTCGAGCAGGCCGGCGGGGTCGTAGGCGTAGGTGGTCGTCTCGCCGGCGGTGGTGGTCGAGGTCAGGCGCTGGCGGGCGTCGAAGACGAGCGTGGTGACGACGCCGTTCGGGTCGGTGATCGTGCGAGCATTACCGTGGGCGTCATGGTTGCCGTAGGTGGTGAGCAGTGACAGCGACGTGTTGACCTGCTCGGACTTCGACAGCAGGTTGCCGTTGACCGGATCGAAGGTCCAGGTGGTGATGTCTGGCACGTCGAGCCGCGGGCCGTCCTGCACGGTCTGCAGGATCAGGCCAGGGATCGTGGTCGAGTAGGTGTGGGCCCAGGTCCAGGTGCGCAGCTGGCCGGTGGGTACATCCCGGATCGTGCGCGAGACGAGGTTGCCGCGCGTGTCGTAGACCATCGTCGTCTCGCGCAGGGCGACGTTCGAGCGGTTGCGCTCGGTGATCTTCGTCGGCAGGCGGAAGCTCGGGTGCCATTCGGTCTGGATCGTGCGCGTTTCCGTGCGTGCGGTGCCCGTACCGCTCAGGCCCTCCGTGCGGCTGGTCTCCAGGTTGCGCGCGAGGTCGTGGGTGTAGGTGGTGCGGAAGCCGTTCCAGTCGGTGGTGCTGGCGAGGTTGCCGCTGACATCGTACGTGCGCGCGGCGGGGCCGCAGGACGGGCAGACCGGGGCGCCTACCGAACTCAAGGCGGGCATGCCCGCCACCAGCGCGAACTGATACACGCGAGCCACGCCGAAAGGATCGGTGACGGTGCGCTGTGTATCGTTGGTGCCCCAGGTGATCTGATAGCGGCGGGTGGCACCCGCACGCTCGGTCGAGATCGCCCGGTTCTGCGTGTCGTAGCGGAACGTCGAGACGCGGATATTGCGCTCGTCGATCACACCGGTCAGCAGGTGCGGAGCGGCAACCGCGCCCCCGGGCGCGAAGTCGATGCCGCCCTGCGATTCACCGGCCTGGTTGCCGTAGCGGTAACGGCGGATCAGCGCGCCGGGATATTCCACTTCGGTGAGCATTGCGCTCGACGCCCCGTTGCCGCCGTAGCGGAAGCGAATGATCTGGCCAGCGGGATCGGTGACCGAAGCCAGGCGCGGGCGCGCACCTGAATAGGCGAATTGCAGTTGCCGTCCGAACGGATCCGTGACGGTGACTGGAAGCAGGACATTCACGGCGTCGTAGGTGACCGTGGTTACCAGCCCGCTGCGGGTCATCACCTGCGTCAGGCGCCCGAGAACATCATAGCGTTCGACGTCTTCGGTCGCGGCGACGAAAAGCTCCCATCCGATGTGCTGGTTGCTCGCATGGGTCAGCCGGACGAGCCGGTCGGCCACGTCTGCGTCCGGGACCCAGGTCGCGCCGCTGGGAATGAAGGTGAGCACCTTGCCGTCGGCCCGGGTCACTGCAACGCGACCATCGGCCGGTTCGGTGACTTCGAGCGTTCGCATCCAGGTGTGGCGCCACCGGATGCCCATCGCCAGCGTCTGCGGATCGGCGGCGCTGTTGTAGAAGCGTTCGAAGCGCAGGCCGCCGCTGCCCTGGGCGGCATAGTCGACTTCGCGCTCGAACTTGTTGCCGCTGCCGCAATCGATCGGGTTGCCGAAAACCGTGCCGGCGCGCTGCGGGTGACAGGATCCGAGTTGCTTCGGATTGACCCTTGCCGGACGCGAGCAGGTCAGGCCGCCGGGGTCCAGCGCATAGGCAGGGCTTGCGATCGGGCACACACGCTGGGAGTCACCAGGACAACTGACCAGTCCGATGCTTTGTCCGGTAATCGTGGATCCCGGCGGCGGGGGCGTACTGCAGTAGCGTTGGCGCGCGACCCCCATCCCCGATACCTGGCAGTTGTTGATGCCGACATTCCAGTTTTCGTTCGCTTGAGGCGTAACAGAAACGATCGTGGCGTTTGCATCGTACTTGCACCAGAAATAGACTGGATCCTCCAGGCTGGAAAATCCCGAAGCCAAGGCGAACGGGACGTAACCGGTGTATCGAATGAACGGAGGATAGGGCTGTGACCGCACGACACTCGGCACGGTCTCGGTCAATGACTGTGCAGGGGCCATCGGCGAGAACAGACACAGCAGCAATCCGGCCAGCAGACACCACAGGCCGCGAGGGCGTGCGATCAGCCCCTTACCGAACCCGTGTGTGTGGGGGGAGGGGGGGGGGCGCTGAAGGCGCAGATCGGTGACGGCATGGCGATGTCTTCTCCGGAGCGTGCGGGCATCGGCAGGCCCTCACGCCACCGACGACGCGTCATGCTAGGCCGCGTATCGAGCGAGCGGACGGGACGTCACGAAAGATTCACGATGCTGCGCCTGCTGTCAAGCGATCGCCCCCGGATTTTTGAGCCGTCAGGTGCCGAATGCTAGACTCGACGTCCATTGTCATCGTAGCTGCCCGCCTACCGGGTGGCCCCCGCCCAAGCCATGTCCGGAAGCACGCTCGGTACCCTGTTCACCGTCACCTCGTTCGGCGAAAGCCACGGGCCCGCGATCGGCTGCGTGGTGGATGGCTGCCCGCCCGGGATGGCGCTCACCGAGGCCGACATCCAGGTCGAGCTCGACCGGCGCAAGCCGGGCACTTCCCGCCATGTCACCCAGCGGCGCGAGGACGACGTGGTCGAGATCCTGTCGGGCGTGTTCGAGGGCCGCACCACCGGCACCCCGATCGGCCTGCTGATCCGCAACGTCGATGCGCGGTCTAAGGACTACTCGAAGATCAAGGACACCTTCCGCCCCGGCCATGCCGACTACACCTACTGGCAGAAGTTCGGCGAGCGCGACTATCGCGGCGGCGGGCGCAGCTCGGCGCGCGAGACCGCAGTGCGCTGCGCGGCCGGCGCGATCGCGAAGAAGTGGCTGCACGAGCGCTACGGCATCGTGATCCGCGGCCGCATGTCCCAGCTCGGCCCGATCCCGCTGCTGTTCAAGTCCTGGGATGGCGTGTACGACAACCCGTTCTTCTCCGCCGACCCGGACATCGTGCCGGAGCTCGAGGCGTTCATGGACCGCCTGCGCAAGTCGGGCGACTCCTGCGGGGCGAAGATCACCACGGTGGCCACCGGTGTGCCGGTCGGCTGGGGCGAGCCGGTGTATGACCGGCTCGATGCCGACATCGCCTGGGCGATGATGAACATCAACGCGGTGAAGGGCGTCGAGATCGGCGCCGGCTTCGAGTCGGTGACCCAGCCGGGCACGGTGCATGGCGACGAGATGACGCCGGAAGGGTTCCTGTCGAACAACGCGGGTGGCGTGCTCGGCGGCATCTCGACCGGGCAGGACATCGTCGTGCATGTCGCGGTCAAGCCGACCTCGTCGATCCGCCTGCCGCGCCGGTCGATCGACCGCAGCGGTGCGCCGGTGATCGTCGAGACCACCGGGCGCCACGATCCCTGCGTCGGCATCCGCGCCACGCCGATCTGTGAATCGATGCTGGCACTGACGCTGATCGACCATGCGCTGCGCCATCGCGCGCAGAACGCCGACGTGGTGGTCGCGACGCCGCGCATCGCGGCGCTGGCCCCGGCTGCACGTGCTGGCGGGGACGGCACCGCGGCCGCGTCTGCCGCCCGGCGCGAGGACTCCGACCCGTCGGAGGCCTGAGCGCGCAGCCGGTATCGGTCCGGCCTCCCGCACGCACGCACGATGACGTCGCCGCTACCCGCGCGCACGGCCTGGTCCCTGGGCGCGTTCTATTTCTTCTACTTCGCCTATGTCGGCGGCTTCACGCCCTACCTGAGCCTGTACTTCGACTCGGTCGGCATGAGTGCCGTGCAGATCGGCCTGCTGATGGCGGTGAACCAGTCCTCGCGCATGTTCGCGCCGATGCTCTGGGGCGTGCTGGCCGACCGTCGCGGCAGCCGGATGCACATCGTGCGGCTGACCGCGCTGGCCGGCGGCATCGCGATGTTCGGCCTGTTCGCCGGCAACAGCTTCCTCGTGATGTTCATCACGCTGGCGGTGATGAGCTTCTTCACCAGCGCTACGATGCCGCTGGCCGAGGCGACCACCTTCGGCCATGTGCATGGCGACACTGGGCGCTATGCCCGCATCCGACTCTGGGGCTCGGTCGGCTTCATCTTCGCGGTGGTGGGCATCGGTTACTTCCTCGACGTGGCGACGCTGCGCGACTGGCTGTGGCTGGTGATCGCGATCTATGCCGTGGCGCTGCTTGCGACCTGGCAGGTCCCGGAGTCGGCCGCGCACCGCTCGGCGCGCGAGGACGTGCCGGCGCGAACGATCCTGAAGCGTCCCGAGGTGGCCGGCCTGCTCGGTGCCTGCTTCCTGATGGCGACCGCGCACGGCGCCTACTACTCGTTCTTCTCGGTGCACCTTGTCGACAACGGCTACAGCAAGTCGGCGGTCGGCTGGCTCTGGGCGCTGGGCGTAGTTTGCGAGGTGGCGGTCTTCTGGTGGATGCCGCAACTGGTGGCGCGCGTCGGGTTGTACCGGCTGCTGGTGGCCACGTTCGCGATCGCTGCGCTGCGCTTCCTGCTCATCGGCTGGCTGGTGCAGTCGCCGGTCGCACTGGTGCTGGCGCAGGCGATGCATGCGGCGACCTTCGGCGCCTACCATGCTGCGGCGATCGGACTGATCCACCGCTGGTTCCAGGGTGCGCACCAGGCGAAGGGGCAGGCGCTGTACACGGCACTGTCGTTCGGTGCGGGCGGCACGCTGGGCGGCTTCGCTTCCGGCCTGGCCTGGTCCGCCTACGGCCCCGCAATCACCTACTCGCTGGCGGCCCTGGCCGCCGCGCTGGGGTTCCTGCTGCTGCTGGTGACGGTACGCGGGCGGGTGCCTGACCATCCGTCTCCCGCCGGCTGACCACCTGCGGTAATGTCGGGGAAAGGGCGGCACGGTGGCGGGGACGCGTCTTGCATGCGCATGCAGTTCGCGGCAGCCGCACTGATGTGGCCGCCGAACGCGAGGAGATGAACATGACGATGGATCCTTCATTCCCAGGTCCTGGCAGACGGCTTCCGGCGATGCAGCGGCTGCGCTCCCTGGCCGCTGTCCTGGTGCTCACGCTCGGCCTCGGGCCGATGCTGGTGAGCTGCGAGACCGCCCCGATCTCCGGGCGCAGCCAGCTGATCCTGCTGTCGCCCGGCGACGAGATGAAGCTCGGCCTGCAGGCCTACCAGGAGATCCTCAAGAAGGAACGGCTGTCGACCGATCCGGCGAAGACCGCCCTGCTGGCGCGCGTCGGTGCGCGCATAGCGGCGGCGACCGGGCGCACCGACTTCCAGTGGGAATTCAAGCTGATCGACAACGACAAGATGGTCAACGCGTTCGCCCTGCCGGGCGGCAAGGTCGCGGTGTACACCGGCATCCTGCCGATCACCCGCGACGAAGCGGGCCTGGCGGCGGTGATCGGCCACGAGGTCGCGCATGCGACCGCCCGCCACGGGGCCGAACGCATGAGCCAGGGCCTGCTGGTGCAGGCCGGCCTGACCGCGGGGGCGATCGCCGCCGGCGCCAGCGGGCGGGACTCGGCAAGTACCCAGGCGCTGCTGGGCGCACTCGGTGCAGGGGCGACGTTGGGCGTGATCCTGCCGTTCTCGCGACTGCAGGAAACCGAGGCCGACCGGCTGGGCATGACGTACATGGCCCGGGCGGGATACGATCCGCGCGCCGCGCGCGACCTGTGGGTGCGCATGGCCGAAGCATCCGCGAAGATGGGCCGCTCGACGCCCGAATGGATGTCCACCCACCCGTCCAACGCGAGCCGGATCCGCGACATCGAGGCGATGCTGCCCGAGGCCCTGGCGATCTACAAGCCGCGCTGAACACAGAAACGATGGAGACGAACCCCGTGAAGCGCCCCAACCTGCTGGTGATCCTGATCGACGACCTGCGCTTCGACGAGTTCGGCGCCGGTGGTCACCCGTACATGAAGACGCCGAACATCGACCGCATCGCCGCCGAAGGTGCCCTGTGCACCCGCGCCTTCCACACTACACCGCTGTGTTCGCCCAACCGGGCATCGATCGTCACCGGCCAGTATGCGAGCCGGCACGGCATCATCGACAACGTCGCGCGCGATGCGCACAGCCACCGGCTGCCCAACTACCACCTCGAACTGCAGAAGCTCGGCTACGAGACCGCGCACATCGGCAAGTGGCACATGGGCAACGAGGGCGGGCCGCGCCCGGGCTACGACCACTGGGTCAGCTTCGACGGCCATGGCAACCTGTTCAACCCGCGCCTGAACGAGAACGGGGTCTACACGAACTGCGACGGCTACATCACCGACCTGCTCAACCAGCGTGCCGTGGAGTTCGTCTCGCGCAAGCGCGACAAGCCGTTCTCGCTGTTCTTCGCGCACAAGGCGGTGCATCCGGATGCGGTGCAGGCGGCCGACGGCAAGCTCACGCTCGATCCGGGCAACGGCTACAAGGCGGCGCCGCGGCACGAGGGGTTGTACGAAGGCGCGATGTTCCCGCCGCGGCCGAACGTGATCCCGATGTCCGAGGTGGTGAAGGACAAGCCGGTGTGGCGCGAGGCGTTCGAGATCAAGGCCACCGAGACCTCGCAGGCGCTGCTCGAGTCGGTGAAGAGCGGCGACCAGGAAGAGATGCGCCTTCGCGCGCGCATGATGGCTTCGGTCGACGAGGGCGTCGGCCAGTTGTTCGACGCGCTCGAGAAGAGCGGGCAGCTCGACGACACCTTCATTCTGTTCCTCGGCGACAACGGCTATTTCTTCGGCGAGCACGGGCTCGGGCTCGAGCGCCGGTTCGCCTATGAAGAGGGCATCCGCTCGCCGTTCACCTTCCGCTATCCGCCCCGGGTGAAGGCGGGCACGCGGATCGACGACCTGGTGCTGGCGCTGGATATCGCCCCGACCTGCATCGAGCTGGCCGGCGGCACGCCCGGGCCGCAGGTGCAGGGCCTGTCGCTGCTGCCGCTGATGGAAGGCCGGCCGGAGGGTAGTGCCCCGGGAACCACCCCGGGCTGGCGCACCTCGATCATGTGCGAGTACTTCAGCGAGAACGCGATGCCGTGGCTGATCGGCATGTCGTACAAGGCGGTGCGCACCGACCGCTACAAGCTGGTGCACTGGGTCAACCGGGGCGACGACGGCGAACTCGACGAGCTGTACGACCTCGACCTCGATCCGTACGAGATGAAGAACCTGATCGACGATCCGGCCTGTGCCGAGGTGCGCAAGCAGTTGCGCGCCGAACTCGCACGGCTGGTGGCGTCCTCGGTCGGTCTGTAGGGCCGGACCCGCGGCGCGGGAGCGGGGAGGGCGGGGGGGGCGGCCCGGGTCCGCGCCCGTGCCGGCGCCGCCGGACGGGCGGGGTCCATGACATAATCGCGGGTTCATCAACGGTGCGCCCCAGACCATGGCCCTCACGCTCTACGACAAGCTGTTCGACAGCCACGTCGTCCACACCCAGGACGACGGTACGGTGCTGCTCTACATCGATCGCCACCTGGTCCATGAAGTGACCAGCCCGCAGGCTTTCGAGGGGCTCAAGATCGCCGGGCGCAAGCCCTGGAACGTCAACTCGATCATGTCCACGGCGGACCACAACACGCCGACCCGCGACTGGGCCGGTGGCATCAAGGACCCGGTGTCCAAGCTGCAGGTGGATACGCTCGACGCGAACATCCGCGAATACGGTGCGCGCGCCTACTTCCCGTTCCTGTCGAAGCAGCAGGGCATCGTGCACGTGATCGGGCCGGAGCAGGGCTTCACGCTGCCCGGTACCACGCTGGTCTGTGGCGATTCGCATACCAGCACGCATGGTGCACTGGCGGCGCTGGCCTTCGGCATCGGCACCTCCGAGGTGGAGCATGTGCTGGCCACCCAGACGCTGGTGCAGAAGAAGGCGAAGTCGATGCTGGTCAAGGTCGAGGGCGACCTCGGCGCAGGCGTCACCGCCAAGGACATCGTGCTGGCGCTGATCGGGAAGATCGGTACCGCTGGCGGCACCGGCCATGCGATCGAATTCGCCGGTTCGGCGATCCGCGGCCTGTCGGTCGAAGGCCGGATGACCCTGTGCAACATGGCGATCGAGGCGGGTGCCCGCGCTGGCATGGTGGCGGTCGACGAGAAGACGATCGAGTACGTGAAGGGGCGGCCGTTCGCGCCGAAGGCCGAACAGTGGGATGCCGCCGTTGCCTACTGGCGCACGCTGGTCAGCGACGAAGGCGCCGGTTTCGATGCCATCGTCGACCTGCCGGCCGCGTCGATCGAGCCGCAGGTGACCTGGGGCACCAGCCCGCAGATGGTGGTGCCGGTCGGCGGGCGCGTGCCCGATCCGGCGGACGCGACCGATCCGGTGCGCCGTGACGGCATCGAGCGGGCACTGAAGTACATGGGCCTGAAGCCGAACACGCGCATCCAGGACATCGCGATCGACAAGGTGTTCATCGGTTCCTGCACCAATTCGCGCATCGAAGACCTGCGCGCGGCGGCGGCCGTGGCCAAGGGCCGCAAGGTCGCGGCGAACGTGAAGCTGGCGATGGTGGTGCCGGGTTCCGGGCTGGTGAAGGAGCAGGCCGAGAAGGAAGGCCTGCATGAGGTGTTCACCGCCGCCGGGTTCGAATGGCGCGAGCCGGGGTGCTCGATGTGCCTGGGCATGAACGACGACCGGCTCGAGGCGGGCGAGCGTTGCGCATCGACCTCCAACCGCAATTTCGAGGGCCGGCAGGGCGCGGGCGGGCGCACGCACCTGGTCAGCCCGGCGATGGCCGCCGCTGCTGCGGTGTCCGGACATTTCGTCGACGTGCGCACGCTCGGCAAGGGGGCCTGACCATGGACAAGTTCATCCGACTGAATGGGCTGGCCGCGCCGCTCGACCGCGCCAACGTGGACACCGACGCGGTGATCCCGAAGCAGTTCCTGAAGTCGATCAAGCGCACCGGCTTCGGCCCGAACCTGTTCGACTCCTGGCGCTACCTCGACACCGGCGAGCCTGGCATGGACAACACCAACCGCCCGCTGAACGAAGACTTCATCCTGAACAAGACCCGGTTCCAGGGCGCGCAGGTGCTGCTCGCCCGCGAGAACTTCGGCTGCGGATCGTCGCGCGAGCACGCGCCCTGGGCGCTGCAGGATTACGGTTTCAAGGTGGTCATCGCCTCGTCGTTCGGCGACATCTTCTACAGCAACAGCCTCAAGAACGGCCTGCTGCCGATCCGCCTGTCGAAGGCCGAGATGGACGTGCTGTTCGAGGAGACCTTCGCCAGCGAAGGCTACCGCCTGGACATCGACCTCGAGAGCCAGAAGGTGACCACGCCCTCGGGCCGGCAGTTCGCCTTCGACATCGAGTCGTTCAGCAAGCATTGCCTGATGAACGGGCTGGACGAGATCGGCCTGACGCTGCAGCACGCGGACCACATCCGCGCGTTCGAAACGAAGCACAGGGCGGCCCAGCCCTGGCTGTTCTTGTAGAAGGCCCGGAGACCCCATGAAGAAGATCGCAGTCCTGCCGGGCGATGGCATCGGCGCCGAGATCATCGCGCAGGCGGTCCGTGTATTGCGCGCGCTCGAACCCCAGGGCCTGAAGCTCGAACTGGCCGAGGCGCCGGTGGGCGGCACGGCCTATGACCTGTCGGGCGATCCGCTGCCGAAGGCGACGCTCGACCTCGCCCGCTCGGCCGACGCCATCCTGTTCGGGTCGGTCGGCGGCTGGCAGTGGGACAAGCTGCCGCGCGACAAGCGTCCCGAGCAGGCGATCCTCGGCCTGCGCAAGGAACTGAAGCTGTTCGCCAACCTGCGCCCGGCGGTGATCTACCCTGAACTGGCCGCGGCCTCGACGCTCAAGCCCGAGGTGGTGTCGGGCATGGACGTGCTGATCATCCGCGAACTGACCGGCGACATCTACTTCGGCCAGCCCCGCGGCATCCGCACCAACGCGGCTGGCGAGCGAGAGGGCTTCGATACGATGCTCTACGCGGAGTCCGAGATCCGCCGCATCGCCCGGGTCGGCTTCGAGTCGGCACTCAAGCGCAACCGTCGTCTGTGTTCGGTCGACAAGGCCAATGTGCTCGAGACCTCGCAGCTCTGGCGCGATGTCGTCACCGAAGTGGCGAAGGACTATCCCACGGTCGAGCTGTCGCACATGTATGTCGACAACGCGGCGATGCAGCTGCTGCGCAACCCGCGCCAGTTCGACGTGATCGTCACCGGCAACATGTTCGGCGACATCCTGTCCGACGAGGCCTCGATGCTCACCGGCTCGATCGGCATGCTGCCATCGGCCTCGCTCGATGCGGGCGGCAAGGGCCTGTACGAGCCGATCCATGGCTCGGCGCCGGACATCGCCGGCAAGGACATCGCCAATCCGCTGGCGACCATCCTCTCCGCCGCGATGCTGCTGCGCTACAGCCTCGACCAGGACGCCTTCGCGCGCCGGATCGAAGGCGCGGTGAGCGCGGTGCTGCAGAAGGGCCTGCGCACGTCCGACATCGCCGAGAAGGGCGAGGCGACCATCGGTACGCGTGCGATGGGCGATGCCGTCGTGGCGGCACTGGGCCAGGGCTGACGACATGGCCAAGATGATGAAGATCGGACTGATCGGCTGGCGCGGGATGGTCGGCTCGGTGCTGGTCGGTCGCATGCAGGACGAGCGCGATTTCGATCTCGTCCAGACCACGCTGTTCTCGACCACCCAGGCAGGACAGGCAGCCGCGGTGTTGCCGAACGTGGCGCCCGTGGTGGCCGATGCGAACGACGTCCACGCGCTGGCCGCGATGGACGTGCTGATCTCCTGCCAGGGCGGCGACTACACGACCGCGATCCATCCGAAGCTGCGCGCGGCGGGCTGGAGCGGTTACTGGATCGATGCGGCGTCGACGCTGCGCATGCAGGACGGCGCGGTGATCATCCTCGACCCCGTCAATCGCGGCGTGATCGATGCTGCGCTGGCCTCGGGCGGCCGGGACTTCATCGGCGGCAACTGCACGGTCAGCCTGATGCTGATGGCCATGGGCGGACTGTTCCGCGAGGGGCTGGTCGAGTGGGTGACGGCGATGACCTACCAGGCGGCGTCCGGTGCCGGTGCCCAGAACATGCGCGAACTGCTGGCACAGATGGGTTCGGCGCATGACGAGGTGCGCGGCCTCCTGGCCGACCCGAAGTCGAACATCCTGGACATCGACCGCGCGGTCGCCGCCCACCTGCGCAGCCCCGGTTTCCCGACCGAGCAGTTCGGACATGCGCTGGCGGGCAGCCTGCTGCCGTGGATCGACAAGGACCTCGGCAACGGCCAGAGCCGGGAAGAGTGGAAGGGAATGGCCGAGTGCAACAAGATCCTCGGCCGGTCGGCGGACCCGATCCCGGTCGACGGGGTGTGCGTGCGGGTCGGCGCGATGCGTTGCCATTCGCAGGCACTCACGATCAAGCTCACCCGCGACCTGCCGCTCGCCGAGGTGGAAGCATTGCTCGCAGCCGGCAACGACTGGGTAGAGGTGGTGCCCAACCGGCGCGAGGAATCGCTCGCCCGGCTGACGCCGGCTGCAGTCACCGGCGGGTTGAAGGTGCCGATCGGACGGCTGCGCAAGCTGCCCATGGGCGGTGCCTACCTGACCGGTTTCACGGTCGGGGACCAGTTGCTTTGGGGCGCGGCCGAACCGCTGCGGCGCATGTTGCGACTGCTGGTCGATCGTCCCGGCCCGGGCTGAGGCCGCCGCACCGGGAGGCTGGCCGCGGGATCGTCGATCGGACAGGACCATGCGATTTCCGGTCGCGCTAAAGGCAGGCGTTTCGCCGCTGTTACCAGACCGACCGTTGCGCGGACGCTACACGCATACCGCTCGCCCTGCCCAGTGGCGCAGAAATGTCCAAAGAAATCCCGCGCTTGTGCCGTAATATCAGAGACAGGGTGAGCTTGCATCGGTAAACCCATGATGTTAAATTCAAACTCCGACAAGTCCTGAAGGACGGTCCGTGCGCACAAGCATTTCCAGCGTCTTACGCGCGGGGCTCGCAGCCTGCGCACTGATGATTGCGGTCTTCCTGCCCGCGGCGGCTGACGCTGCCGGTCTTGGCCGCATGACCGTTCTTTCCGCGCTTGGCCAGCCGCTCAATGCGGAAATCGAGCTGAATGCGACAAAGGACGAGTTGTCGACGATGCAGGTTCGCATCGCCAACGCCGAAGCCTATCGGCGCGCCAATCTCGAATACTCGGCGTTCGTCGCCTCGGTCCGCCTGGCCATCGAGCAGCGCCGGGACGGTTCGTTGATCGTCCGTGCGACCTCGCCGCGTGCGGTCAACGATCCGTTCGTCGAACTTCTCGTCGAACTGGTCTGGGCTTCCGGCCGGCTGATGCGCGAATACACGTCGCTGATCGATCCGCCCGGATTCACGGCGGCTGATGTCGTTGCGCCTCCGGTCGCGCCGACCGCGGCTGCGAAGCCTGCCGTGGTGGACCCGCGCCCGGTCGTTGCTGCGCCGTTGGCGCCGGTCGTTCCCGCGCCGGCCGCGCCTGCGGCTGCTGCGGCTGTCGAGAAGCCTGCCCCGGCACCCCGTGCCGTGGCAGAAAAGCCCGCCCCGCGTGCGCCTCGTCCGGCCGCTGCCGCCGATGCGGCGCCCGCGGCTGCAAGCAGCGGCGAATACGGTCCTGTGCGTCGCGGCGAGACGCTCGGCAAGATCGCCGCGTCGGTGCGCCCGGCCGGCGTCTCGCTCGACCAGATGCTGGTCTCGCTCTATCGTGAGAACAAGGGTGCCTTCGACGGCAACAACATGAACCGCCTGCGTACCGGCGCGGTGCTTCGGGTCCCGGACGCCAGCGCAGCGGGTGCCACGGCCTCCGGCGAAGCGGCGCGCGAAGTACGGGCCCAGGCCGCCGATTTCAACGCCTACCGGCAGCGTGTCGCCGGAGCGGTGCAGGATGCCCCCCCGGTAGCCGCTGACGGCGGGCCGGCCGCGTCGGGTCGGATCACGCCGAAGGTCGAAGAGAAGGCGCCGGCAGCCGCACCCGGTTCGGATGTACTGCGCGTGTCGAAAGGCGATCCGTCGAAGGCCGGTGGCCGCGACCCGAAAGCCGCACAGGCCGCCAGGGAAGAAGACGCGACGGCGCGCGAGAAGGCGCTGCGCGAGGCGAACGACCGTGTCGCATCGCTGGAAAAGATGCTGAAGGACGCGCAGCGGCTGCTCGACATCCAGAGCAAGCAGCTGGCTGACCTGCAGAAGCTGGCCAAGGCCGATCCGCCGAAGGCAGCCGAGCCCGCGAAGAAGGCCGAACCTGCGAAACCGGAACCGGTGAAGCCGGAGCCCGTGAAGCCGGAGCCGAAGCCGGAGCCGAAGCCCGCGCCGGCAGCGCCCGAGACCAAGCCGGCACCGGCGGTCGTCCCGGAAGCCAAGCCTGAGCCGGTCGCGCCCGAGGTCAAGCCGGAACCCGCCGCCCCTGAAGTCAAGCCTGAGCCGGTCGCGCCGGTGCCGCCGGTCGAGGTCGCAGCGCCGAAGCCCGTGCCGGCGCCGCCGCCGCCGCCGCCCGCGCCGAGCTTCATGGACCAGGCGCTGGCATTCGTCACCCAGTACATGACCGAACTCGGCCTGGGCCTGGTGGCACTGCTCGGAATCGGGGCGCTGGTGGCCCGCCGCCGCAAGGCGCCGGCCGAGCAGAAGGCGAGGGTAGCCCCCTCGACGACCGCCGCGGCGGAGCCGGTCGCCAAGGCCGTGCCGGCTGCGACCGACTCGCTGGTCGAGCCGATGCTCGCCACCCAGGCAGGCGCCGAGGAAGTGGATCCGCTGGCCGAAGCCGAGGTCTATCTGACCTACGGCCGGGACAACCAGGCCGAGGAAATCCTGCGCGAGGCGATCGCCAGGACGCCGTCCAGGCATGAACTGCACCTGAAGCTGCTCGGCATCTACATGAAGCGCAGCGACACGGCCGCGTTCGAGGCGGTGGCCAAGCAGCTCCATGCGTTGACCGGCGGTGAAGGCGAAGCCTGGCAGCAGGCGGCCAGCATGGGCGCGTCGATCGATCCTTCGAATCCGCTGTACGCGGGACGGCAGTCGGACGCTGGCGCAGACGGGAACCTGGCCACGATCGCTGGCGGGGCCGCAGCGGCAGCCGTCGCTGCAGCCGCAGCCACTGCAGCCGCCCGTTCGATCGATACCGAGAAGACGCAGGTCCTGACCATCGAGGACACGAAACCGGCGGAGTCGCCGGCAATGGTCGACTTCGACTTCGAGCCGGCAGCCCCCGGTGGCACCACCACCTCTACCGGTGACGAAGAGATCGTCGATATCGGCGGTTCGGCCGACGGCAAGGGCGGCGTGACCGCCACCGACATGGATTTCACGCTCGACTTCGGTTCGCCCGAAGCGGCTTCGGTGCCGGAATTGCCGGACCTGCCGCTGGAGGCCTCTTCCGAGAGCGCGGCCACCGCGGAAGCCGACCTCACCTTCGAACCGATGATGCCGTCGGCATCCGGCGAGGCGCCGTCGAACCTGCCCGATCCGCTGTTCCAGTCGCAGGCGACCAATGTCCTGCTCGACTCCGGCCCGCCGACCGGCAGCATCCTCGACTTCAAGCTCGAGGCTGCGCGCGCAGAAGGGGCGGATGCCGCGTCGGAGGGCGGTTCCGGACAGCCGACGATGCCGTCGCTGGGCCAGGACACGATGATCATGGCCAACCCGGGCGAGCTGGTCACCTTCGACATGACCCATCCCGCAGGCCTGCCGCAGAACTGGCAGGAAACCACCCTGCCGCGGGTCGATCTCGACCTGGGCGAGACCAACATCGACGGTCGCAACCCGACCAAGGACGAGCACTGGAACGACGTCAATACGAAGTACGACCTGGCCAAGGCGTATGAAGAGATGGGCGACAAGGATGGTGCTCGCGAGATCCTGCGCGAAGTGATCGCGGAAGGCGACGAGCAGCAGAAAGCCGACGCCGAGTCGATGCTGGCCCGCCTGGGCTGAAACCCTGCGGTCGGAGCCGCCGGGTCTCTGGCCTGGCGGGGTCGTGCACAGCACCGGGCGGCGCGCCCGGTGGACGCTTTGGCGCTATCCTCGCGTGATGCGGATCGCCCTCCAGATCGAGTATGACGGCAGCCACTTCTGCGGCTGGCAGAGCCAGCCATCGGGCTGCTCGGTGCAGGATGCCCTCGAGCGTGCGCTCACGGGCATCGCTGCGGCGCCCGTGTCGACCATCTGTGCCGGGCGTACCGACACCGGCGTGCATGCACTGATGCAGGTGGTGCATTTCGATGCGCCGGTCGCGAGGCCGCTGCAGGCCTGGGTGCGCGGCGTCAATGCGCTGCTCCCCGACGCGATCGCAGTGGTCGGGGCCACCGAGGTCCACGACGACTTCCATGCCCGGTTCGATGCCGTCTCACGCAGCTACCGCTATGTGCTGCTCAGCGATCCGGTGCGGCCCGCCCTGCTCGCGGGCACGGTCGGCTGGCTCCATGAACGCATCGCGCTCGATCCGATGCGCGAGGCACTGCTCGCGCTGGAAGGCGAGCATGACTTCAGCGCATTCCGGGCTGCCGAATGCCAGGCGCGATCGCCGATCCGCCGGTTGTACCGGGCGACCGTCATCCAGCAGGGGGCGCTTTTCACGTTCGAATTCTGCGCCAACGGTTTCCTGCACCACATGATCCGCAACATCATCGGCAGCGTGGTGCGCATCGGTCGCGGTCGCGAAACGCCGGCCTGGCTGGGTCAACTGCTTGCGGCGCGCGACCGGACCCGCGCGGCGGCGACCTTCTCCCCGTGCGGCCTGTACCTGGCCGATGTCGGATACGCGCCTGGGCGGGCGCCCGCGCTTCCCGGCCCGCGAACGTCGATGGCGGAGCGGCTTTCCTCCTGTCCGGGGGCCGCAGCATGAGCATCCGGCGCACGCGCGTGAAGATCTGCGGCATACGCAACGCCGAAGATGCGCGCACGGCCGCGGAGGCGGGGGCCGATGCGATCGGCCTGGTGTTCTATGGCCCGAGTCCGCGCCATGTGACGGCCGCACAGGCTGCGGCCATTGCCGGCAGCCTGCCTCCGTACGTGATGTCGGTCGGCCTGTTCGTGGACGCGCCGCAGGAGCAGGTGCGGGCAGTGCTCGCCGAGGTTCCGCTCGACCTGCTGCAGTTCCATGGCTCCGAGACGCCCGCGTTCTGCGCGCAGTTCGACAAACCGTTCGTGCAGGCCATACGGGTTCGGCCCGGGGTCGATTTGATACAATCCAGCGAACAGATGATGCAGTTCAGGCCGTTGGCACGCGGGCTGCTGGTCGATGCGTTCGTCCCCGGCCTGCACGGCGGTACCGGCCAGTCGTTCGACTGGTCGCTGATACCCGAGCCGATGCGCGGCGAGGTGATCCTTTCAGGCGGCCTGACGCCGACCAACGTCCGCGACGCGGTGCGCCAGGTGCGCCCATGGGCGGTCGATGTATCCAGTGGCGTCGAACGGAATTCGGGGCAGAAGGGGATCAAGGATCCCCGCCTGATCGAGCAGTTCATTGAGGAGGTTCACCTTGCAGATGTATGACCTGCCCGACGAGCGCGGCCATTTCGGCCCGTACGGTGGCGTGTTCGTCGCCGAGACGCTGATGCACGCGCTCGACGAACTGAACGAGTGCTACCTGAAGTACCGCAACGACCCGGAGTTCATGGCCGAACTGGCGCGCGAGCTGAAGCACTATGTCGGCCGCCCGAGCCCGATCTACCACGCCAGGCGCTGGTCGGAGCATTTCGGCGGGGCACAGGTCTACCTCAAGCGCGAAGACCTGAACCATACGGGCGCGCACAAGATCAACAACACCATGGGGCAGGCCCTGCTCGCGCGCAAGATCGGCAAGCCGCGCATCATCGCCGAGACCGGCGCCGGCCAGCATGGCGTGGCCAGTGCCACCGTGGCGGCACGCTTCGGCATGAAATGCACCGTCTACATGGGTTCGGAGGACGTCAAGCGGCAATCGCCGAACGTGTTCCGCATGAAGCTGCTGGGCGCTGAGGTGGTGCCCGTCGAGAGCGGCTCGAAGACCCTGAAGGACGCGCTGAACGAAGCGATGCGCGACTGGGTCACCAACGTCGAGGACACGTTCTACATCATCGGCAGCGTGGCCGGCCCGCACCCCTACCCGATGATGGTGCGCGACTTCAACGCGGTGGTCGGCCACGAGTGCCTGTGGCAGATGCCGGAACTGATCGGCCGCCAGCCTGATGCCTGCATCGCCTGCGTGGGCGGCGGGTCGAACGCGATGGGCATCTTCCATCCGTACATCGATGTCGAGGGCGTGCGCCTGATCGGCGTCGAGGCCGGCGGATCGGGCGTCGCGACCGGCAAGCATGCGGCGCCGCTGTCGGCCGGGCGCCCCGGCGTGCTCCACGGAACCCGCACCTACCTGATGCAGAACGAGGACGGGCAGATCCTGGATACCCACTCGGTATCCGCCGGCCTCGACTACCCGGGCGTCGGCCCCGAGCATTCCTGGCTGAAGGACCTCGGCCGTGCCGAGTATGTCGCGATCAACGACGACGAGGCGCTCGAGGCATTCCACATGCTGTGCAGGCTCGAAGGCATCATCCCTGCACTCGAGTCCGCGCATGCGCTGGCCCAGGCGGCCAGGATGGCGCCGACGATGCGCCCGGACCAGGTGCTGCTGGTCAACCTGTCAGGCCGCGGCGACAAGGACATCAATACCGTGGCAGGTATCTCCGGGATCACGCTCTGATGTCGCGCATCGAAGGTCGTTTCCAGAAGCTGAAGGCGGAGGGCCGCGCCGCCCTCATCCCGTACATCACCGCCGGCGACCCGTCGCTCGACGTGACGCTTGCGCTGATGCACGAACTCGCGGCAGCCGGTGCCGACGTGATCGAGCTGGGCGTGCCGTTCTCCGATCCCCAGGCCGATGGTCCGACCATCCAGCGGGCGAGCGAACGTGCACTGGCACGCGGTACCACCCTGCGTCGCATCCTCGACGTGGTCGAGCAGTTCCGCAGCCGCGATGCCGACACCCCGGTCGTGCTGATGGGCTATGCGAACCCGGTGGAAGCCATGGGTTACGAGGCTTTCGCCAGTCGGGCGGCAGGCGCCGGCGTCGACGGCGTGCTGCTGGTCGACCTGCCGCCCGAAGAGTCGCGCGGCTTTGTCGACTGCCTGGCCGCGGCCGGGCTCGATCCGATCTACCTGCTGTCGCCGACGACCACCGACGCACGCATCGGCGAGATCGCCAAGCTGGCCCGCGGCTATGTCTACTACGTGTCGCTCACCGGTGTCACCGGTGCGAAGCACCTGCAGGTCGGCGACGTATCCGCGCGGATGGACGTGCTGCGCCGGCACCTCACGGTGCCGATCGGCGTCGGCTTCGGCATCCGTGATGCGCAGAGCGCGGCCGGCATCGCCAAGGTTGCCGATGCAGTGGTGATCGGCAGCCGCATCGTCGAGGAGATCGAAGGTTCGGTGGCGGGCAGCGAGGCGGCCAATGTCGGCGTGTTCGTGCGCGGCATCCGGCAGGCGATCGATGCCGTCGCGCGGAAGGGCTGACCCGGGATGAGCTGGCTGCAGAAGCTGCTGCCGCCGAAGATCAAGCGCGACGAGTCTGCGCCGCGCAAGACCGTCCCGGAAGGGCTCTGGACCAAGTGCGACGGCTGCGAGACGGTGCTCTATCGCACCGACCTCGACAACAACCTGCAGGTGTGTCCCGGCTGCGGTTTCCACAACCGCATCGGGGCGCGCGAGCGGATCGACATGCTGCTCGATGCCGGCGGCCGCTACGAGATCGGTGCCGAGGTGCGGCCGGTCGACAGCCTCAAGTTCAAGGACACGAAGAAGTACAGTGACCGGCTCGCCGCTGCGACGCGCGACACGGGCGAGGACGACGCGCTGGTCGTGATGCAGGGAACCATCCATGCGGCGCCAGTGGTGGTTGCCGCCTTCGAATTCCGCTTCCTGGGCGGGTCGATGGGCTCGGTGGTTGGCGAGCGTTTTGCGCGCGGCGTGCGCACCGCGATCGAACAGCGCATGCCGTTCGTCTGCATCGCGGCCTCCGGCGGCGCCCGCATGCAGGAAGGCGTGCTGTCGCTGGTGCAGATGTCGAAGTGCTGCGCGGCGCTGACCCTGCTCGCGAACGAACGCCTGCCGTTCATCTCGGTGCTGACCGATCCGACCATGGGTGGCGTGTCGGCGAGCTTCGCGATGATCGGCGACGTGGTGATCGCCGAGCCCGGTGCCCTGGTCGGCTTCGCCGGCCCCCGGGTGATCCAGCAGACGGTGCGCGAGACGCTGCCCGAAGGCTTCCAGCGCGCCGAATTCCTGCTCGAACACGGCGCGATCGACATGATCGTCGACCGGCGCGAGATGCGCGACCGGCTGGCTTCGCTCCTCGCGTTGCTGTCGCGGCAGCCGCAGCCGCAGCCGCAGCCTGCCAGGTGAGCGGCAGCCCCCGTCTCGAGCGCAGCCTGGATGACTGGCTCGAGTTCATCTCGAACCAGCACCCGGTGACCATCGAGCTGACGCTCGATCGGGTGGCCGAGGTCTGGCGCGTGTTGTGTCCGGCCGGGCCGGACGGGTCGCCCGGTTTCCCGGTGATCACCGTCGGCGGCACCAATGGCAAGGGCTCGACCTGCGCGATGCTCGAGGCGATCCTCGACCGTGCCGGCTACCGCGTCGGCTGCTACACGTCGCCGCACCTGCTGCGCTACAACGAGCGGGTACGCATCGCCCGCCACGATGCGCCCGACGCCGACCTGTGCCGGGCGTTCGATGCAGTGGAGTCCGCGCGTGGGGGCATCGGCCTCACCTACTTCGAGTTCGGCACGCTCGCCGCGCTATGGCTGATGATCGAAAGCCGCGTCGATGTCGCGGTCCTGGAAGTCGGCCTCGGTGGCCGCCTGGATGCGGTCAACATCATCGATGCGGATGTGTCGGTGGTCACCAGCATCGGGCTCGACCACATGGAATACCTGGGTGACACCCGCGAGAAGATCGGCTTCGAGAAAGCCGGCATCTATCGGACGGGGCGTCCCGCGATCTGCGCCGATCCCGATGCACCGGCGGCGCTGGTTGCCCATGCGGGCGCCATCGGCGCGCGCCTGTTGCGCTCGGGCGTCGACTACGACTTCACCGAGCAGGACGGCGGCCAGTGGCGCTACCGGCGCTTCGCATCGCCCCCGGCAGGTGCCGTCTTCGAGGCCCAGGCCGATGCGTCTTCACCCCCCGTGCCTGCCGCAAGCGCGCGCCCGGTGCTGCGCGCCCGCTACGGGCTGCCGTTTCCGGCGTTGCGCGGGGCCTACCAGCTGTCGAATGCGTCGGCCGCGATCACTGCACTGGACGAGATCGCCGACCGCCTGCCGGTCAGCGCCGAGGCCGTGCGCACCGGCCTGCTGACGGCCGAGATCGCCGGGCGTTTCCAGGTACTCCCGGGGCGACCGACGGTGGTGCTGGATGTCGCCCACAATCCCCATGCGGCAGCCGTGCTCGATGCCAGCCTCGCGCGGCTGCAGGGCACCGGGCGCACTTTCGCGGTGTTCTCGATGCTGGCCGACAAGGACATAGAGGGCGTCGTGCGCGCCGTGAAGGGCCGGATCGACGAATGGTTCATCGCGCCGGTCGACGCCGCGCGTGCCGCCGATCTCGGGGTGCTGCGAAACGCCCTGACGCGCGCTGCGGCGCTCGATCCGACCACCGAGTGCACGAGCGTGGCGCAGGCCTGGCAACGGGCGCAGGAACGCGCAGGCGAAAGTGATAGGATCGTCGTGTTCGGGTCGTTCCATACGGTGGCTGAAGTGCTGGCAGTGCCTGGCGCGGCCCGCTGAGCAGGCGCTGGTCGGACGACTGCTCGGGCGCCCCGCGGCGTTCAACCCTCGGTCGAGACAGACAGGCATGGCACGCAGCACGTCAGACGAAGAAATCAAGCTCCGCAAACGGGCCCGCCGGCGGTTGATCGGCGCGATCGCATTGACCACGCTGGTGGTGGTCACGTTGCCGATGGTGCTCGACAGTGAACCCAGGCCGGTCGGCGACGATATCGCCGTGCAGATACCGTCGCCCAACAGCGGACCCTATGCACCGAAGGTGCAGGGCGAGGCCGCGCCGCGCCCTGCGGCGGGGCCGTCGGCACCTCCGAAGGCCAGCGGCACGCTCGAGACTGCACCCTCTGCATCTGCATCTGCATCTGCATCTGCATCTGCATCTGCATCTGCATCTGCAGCTGCAGCTGCGGATCCGGCACCTGCAGGCGACACGACCCCGGCGCGGCCGGCGGGCACGCCCCAGGCCTCGACCGTGCCCTCTTCGGCCACGCCGGCCGACCAGAAGATTGAAGTGGCCGGCGCGCCGCGCCGCGTGACCGATACGGCTGCCGCTGCAGCGAAGGCCGCAGAAGCGAAGACTGCCGAAGCGAAGATCGTCGAGGCCAGGGCGGCCGAAGTGAGGGCGGCCGAAGTGAAGGCCGCCGACGCGAAGGCGGCCGCCGCGAAGGTGGCCGCCGCGAAGGTGGCCGCCGCGAAGGGCGCAGATCCCGGCGACGCCGAGGCGAAGAGCTTCGTCATCCAGCTCGGCGCGTTCGCCGAGGTAAACCGGGCGAAGGATCGCCACGCACAACTGGTCAAGGCCGGAATCCGGTCATATACCGAAGTGATCAAGACGCCCACCGGTGACAAGACCCGGGTGCGAGCCGGGCCGTTCCCCACCCGGCAGGCGGCCGAGCAGGCGAACGAGCGGGTCAAGGCCCTTGGCATGGCCGATGGCATCGTGGTCCCCAGGCGCTACTGAACGTGCCTGACCGCTGTCGCAGCGCGCGGACGGTTGCCGTCGTCTCGCGCCCGGCGCCGGTGCTGCGCGCGGACCGGCACCGATGACCTGGTTCGATTACGGTGTGCTGCTGGTGATCGGCGTGTCCGCGCTGGTGGCCGTGCTGCGCGGCTTCGTGCGCGAGGTGTTGTCGCTGGTGTCATGGGTGGCTGCGTTCCTGGCAGCCAGTGGGTTTGCTGACAAGGTCGCGCCCTTGCTTCCCGCTGCGATCCCGAACGATTCGCTGCGCATGCTCGCCGCCTTCGTGCTGGTATTCGGCGCCACCCTGCTGGCGATGGTGTTGGTCACGCTCGCGATCGTCGAACTGGTGCGCGCGGTCAAGCTGGGCTTCGTCGACCGCGTGCTCGGACTTGCCTTCGGGCTGGCGCGCGGGCTGCTGATCGTGCTGATCGCGGTGCTGCTTGCGGGGCTGACGCGGCTGCCCGAGAACCGTGGCTGGCGCGACGCGATGCTGTCGCAGCCACTCGAGGTGCTGGCACTGTCGGTGCGGTCCTACCTTCCGGCCGACCTGGCGCGAAAGATCAGGTACGACGGGCCGCAGCAGGTGGTCTATACTCCGGCTCGCTAAAGCCAAGGCAGACCGGACGGGGCGCGCGGGGGGGCTTAACTTCTTCCGCCTTCGCCCCGATATATACGGTATTGAGCCGAAGGGAGAAAGCCAAGTGTGTGGCATCGTCGGAATGGTGGCAAAGACTCCCGTTAACCAGGAGTTGTACGACGGAATGCTGTTGCTCCAGCATCGCGGCCAGGATGCGGCAGGCCTGGTCACGAGCGAGGGCAACACCTTCCACATGCACAAGGGTCCGGGGCTGGTGCGCGACGTGTTCCGCACTCGCAACATGCGTACCCTGGCCGGCAACGTCGGCATTGCGCATGTGCGCTACCCGACGGCGGGTTCTGCCTGGTCATCGGCCGAGGCGCAGCCCTTCTACGTCAACTCGCCGTTCGGCATCGTGCTCGGCCACAACGGCAACCTCACCAATTCCGAGGCACTGCGCCGCGAACTGTTCCGTGACGACCTGCGGCATGTGAACACCGATTCGGATTCCGAGGTGCTGCTCAACGTGCTGGCGCATGAACTTGCGCGCAACGCGGCTGGCTTCCACCTTGATGCCAACACCATCTTCAAGGCAGTCGCCGGCGTGCACAAGCGGGTGCGCGGCGCGTATGCGGTGGTCGCGATGATCGCCGGCTACGGCCTGCTCGCCTTCCGCGATCCGTTCGGCATCCGTCCGCTGGTGATCGGCAGCCGCGAGACCGAAGCCGGGACCGAGTTCATGGTGTCCTCCGAGACGGTGGCGCTGGATGCGCTCGGCTTCACGCCACTGCGCGATGTCGCGCCCGGCGAGGCGGTGTTCATCGACGAACAGTGCGTGTTCCAGAGCCGCCAGTGCGCCGAGCGCACCGAGCTCGCGCCGTGCATCTTCGAGTTCGTCTATCTCGCGCGCCCTGATTCGGTGATCGACGGCATTTCGGTCTACGACACCCGCCTGCGCATGGGCGAGAGCCTGGCGCGCAAGATCGAACGCGAGTTGCCTGGCCTGGATGTCGATGTCGTGATGCCGATCCCCGACTCGTCCCGTCCCGCTGCGATGCAGCTGGCCAAGCACCTCAACCTGTCGTATCGCGAAGGGTTCATCAAGAACCGCTACATCGGGCGCACCTTCATCATGCCCGGGCAGGCGGTGCGCAGAAAGTCGGTGCGGCAGAAGCTCAATGCGCTGGGCACCGAGTTCAAGGGCAAGAACGTGCTGATCGTCGACGACTCCATCGTGCGCGGCACGACCAGCCAGGAGATCGTGCAGATGGCGCGCGATGCAGGGGCGCGCAAGGTGCATTTCGCGTCGGCTGCGCCGCCGGTGCGATTCCCGAACGTCTACGGCATCGACATGGCCACGCGCAACGAACTGATTGCGTCCGGGCGCTCGGTCGATGAGATCGCCCGCGAGATCGGCTGCGACCGCCTGATCTACCAGGATCTCGAAGACCTGATCGAGGACGTGCGCGCCGGCAACCCGTCGATCGCGCGCTTCGAGACGTCCTGCTTCGACGGCCAGTACATCACCGGTGATGTCACGCCCGAGTACCTGAACTGCCTGGAAGCCAACCGCGAGGATGGCGACCGCCAGCGTTCCCGCGAGTCCAGCACGCAGCTGGACCTGAACCTGGAATCGGCGGAGTGACGGCAGCAGGAGCAGGACGGGCATGAAGGAAACGGAAGCATCGAAGATCCTGCAGCGGCACCTGGTCATCGAAGGCCACCGCGACGCCTACGAGCAGGTGCACCGCATGCTGATGGGCGAGTCGTCCCCCCTGGGCGACGCCATCGTGCCACGGCTGATCCGCGATCGGATCGACCTGTCCGTCTACGCCGTGGGCGGCGACTCCTGGGCGCATTCGCAGAACACCGGGCGTTTCCTCGAGACCACGCTCGACAACCTGGACCAGTTCCTGTCCGAGATGTCGGCCGCAGGCAGTCGCTTCTCGCTGGTCAGGACGCGCGGCGACCTGCCGGTCGCACGGCTGCACGACCATGTGAAGTTCATCCTGCATCTCGAGGGCGGCAAGCCGCTGCAGGGCGGCATCGCCCAGTTGCGCAACTTCTACCGGCTGGGCGTGCGGTCGATCCAGCCGACCTGGAACCTGCGCAACGAACTGGGCGACGGCGTGTGGGAGAGCCGCACCGGTGGCGGGTTGACCCGCTTCGGCGTGGAGGTGATCCGCGAGATGAACCGGCTGGGCATGGTCGTCGATCTGTCGCACATGGCGAAGGCGGGCTTCTACCAGTCGCTCGAAGTGGCCAGTGCGCCGCTGATCGTCAGCCATGCCAATGCCTGCGGCGTGTACGACCACATGCGCAACCTCGACGATGACCAGATCCGTGCGATCGCCGCGCAGGGTGGCGTCATCGGCATCCTCGCGCTGCCGTTCACGGTTGCCGGCAAGGAATCGTCGATCGAGCAGATGCTCCAGCACATCGACTACATCGTCGGGCTGGTCGGCGTGAAGCACATGGCGCTGGGCATGGATTTCGTGAAGTACGACGGCCCGCGCAGCCTGCGCGACGGACACACGCCGGGCGCCGAACCGCCGGTGGTGCGTGGCTTCGAGGAGATCGAGGACCTGCCGAACCTGGTGGAAGGCCTGCAGCGGCACGGCTACGGCGAGGAAGACATCGCGGCCATCCTCGGCGGCAACTACCTGCGCGTGCTGTCCACGATCCTGCCCGAGCGCTCGGTCATCTGAGCAGCCGGCGGACGGTTTCCGGGCGCCCGTCCTTCTACTGGCCGACGCTGATCCCCGCTGCCTTGATGATGCGCGCGGCTTTCGCGGTCTCCGCGGCCACGAACGCCGCGAACTGCTCCGGCGTATCTCCGACCACGGTCAGGCCGTCGGCAGCGAGGCGGTCGCGGACGTCGGCCAGCGCCAGCACCTGCATCACGTCCTGGTGCACCCGGCCGAGTACGTCGCGCGGCGTGGTCCCCGGCACCAGCAGGCCGAACCAGGTAGTCAGGTCGAAGTCGCGCACGCCCGCCTCGGCGATCGCCGGGATGTCGGCGGCGATCGGCGATCGCTTCGCGCTGGTGACGCCGATCGCGCGCAGCTTGCCGCTCTTCACGTACGGCTGGCTGAGCACCAGGTTCATGTAGTAGGCCTCGACATTGCCGGCCAGCACATCGGCCAGCGCGCCGCCGGTGCCCTTGTACGGCACGCTGGTCATCCGGATGCCGGTGTTCAGGTTGAACAGTTCCGCCGCCAGGTGGTTGAGCGAACCGGTGCCCGGGACCCCGACGTTCAGCGATCCGGGCTTCGCACGCGCGAGGGCGATCAGTTCCTTCACCGAGCGCACCGGCAGCGAAGGATGCACCACCAGCACCAGCGGCCCGGATGCGAGGTTGGTCACCGGCAGCAGGTCGCGCGACTGGTCATAGGGCAGCGTCTTGAACAGGCTGGGGTTGGACGCGTATCCGGCCTGCACCAGCAGCAGCGTGCGTCCATCGCCGGGCGACTTCGCGACATGGGCTGCGCCGATGGTGCCATTGGCGCCCGCGCGGTTCTCCACCAGCACCGGCTGGCGCATCCGCTCGCCCAGGCGCTGCGCGATGATGCGTGCCATCACGTCGGTCGATCCGCCCGGCGCGAACGGAACCACGATGCGCATCGGACTGGAAGGCAGGGTGGGCGGCGCGGCTGCCGGCTGGGCTGCCGACGCACCTGCAGCGGCGGCGCAAAGCAGCCACGACATTGCCATCGCGCCGAATGCGCGGCGATTGCCTGGCCTGCCGTTCCGGGACGGGGGACAAGGCGTTGCGTCGGGCGTGCGGATCATCGGCGTCTTCCTGCATCGTCGGTCTGTCGGGTCGCAGAGATTACCGCGATGCCGACCGTGCCGCCCGACAACCGTCGACGTTTGACAGCCGGCGCCCGCACGTCGCAGAATTCTTCATGGACAAGTACCAGCTCGAAACGCTCGCCGTGCGTACCGGCATCCATCGCAGCCAGTTCGGCGAGCACAGCGAGGCGATGTACCTGACCTCGAGCTTCGTGTTCGACAACGCCCAGCAGGCGGCCGATGCCTTCCAGAAGGGCATCGAGGGGCGCAACGTGTATTCGCGCTTCACCAACCCGACGGTCACAGCCTTCGAAGAGCGGCTGGCTGCGCTCGAGGGTGCGGAATGCTGCGTCGCGACCGCCTCCGGCATGTCCGCGATCCTGGCGGTCACCATGGCCCTGTTCAAGGCCGGCGACCACGTGGTGATCTCGCAGGGCGTGTTCGGCTCGACCGTCCAGCTGTTCACCAACTTCTTCGAGAAGTTCGGCCTGCAGGTGTCGTTCGTGCCGCCGACCGATCCGTCCGCCTGGGAAGCCGCGCTGCGTCCGGAGACGAAGATGTTCTTCGTCGAGACGCCGTCCAACCCGCTGACCGAGGTGTCCGACATCGGCGCACTGGCAGCGATCGCCCATCGCGCGGGTGCGGTGCTGATCGTCGACAACTGCTTCTGCTCGCCGGCGCTGCAGCGCCCGCTCGAGATGGGCGCCGACATCATCATCCACTCCGCGACCAAGTACCTCGATGGCCAGGGACGGGTGCTCGGTGGCGCCGTGCTGGGCAGCAAGGCGCTGATACACGGCCCGATGCAGCAGTTCATGCGCAACGCCGGGCCTTCGATGAGCCCGTTCAACGCCTGGGTATGCCTGAAGGGAATGGAGACGCTGGGCATCCGGATGGAGGCGCACAGCGCGCGTGCGCTCGAACTGGCGACCTGGCTCGAGAAGCATCCGAAGGTGGCGCGCGTGCTCTATCCCGGGCTTGCCTCCCATCCGCAGCATGCACTGGCGATGCGCCAGCAGAAGAGCGGCGGCGGCGTGGTCTCGTTCGAGGTGAAGGGCGGCCGCGAGGCGGCCTGGCGCATCATCGACTCGACGAAGCTGATGTCGATCACCGGCAACCTCGGCGATACCAAGACCACGATCACGCATCCGGCGACCACCACGCACGGGCGCATCCCCCAGGCCACCCGCGACGCCGCCGGGGTCACCGAAGGGCTGATCAGGATCGCAGTGGGACTGGAAGCAGTGGTCGACCTGAAGGCTGACCTGGCGCGCGGGCTGGACGGGTGAGGGCGCAAGCCCGCACGCACGGTGCAGGGCGGACCCTGCAGGCGCACGGCATCAGAAGGGCTGCAGTCGGCCTCCTGCCGAGGTAACCAGGCCTGCTGCGGCATCCTGCCAGTCCGGCAGCACCCAGCGTTCGCATGACCTGCCATCGACCGCATGCAGGTGTCGTCCCGGCCGATGGGTATGCCCATGCACCAGCCGTGGATAGCCGCATGCACGCAGCGTGCGCAGCACCTCGCTCGGTGTCACATCCATGATCTCGGCGGACTTCGACTGCTTTTCGCGCTCGCTCATCGCACGCAGGCGTTGCGCTTCCTCGCGCCGCTCCGGCAACGGACGGTCGAGGAACGCGCGTTGCCACGCCGGGTCGCGCACCGTCGCGCGGAAGCGGTTGTAGCCGGCGTCCTCGATGCACAGGGTGTCGCCGTGCATCAGCAGCGTGGCGACGCCATCGAGATCCAGCAGCAGCGGATCGGGCAGCAGGCGCACGCCGGTAGCGGACGCAAAGCGTTCACCAACCAGGAAGTCGCGGTTACCATGCATGAACGACACGGCCGTGCCGGCCCTGGACAGCGCCGACAGCGCATCGATGACCGGCCGGACCTCCGGGTCGTCGATATCCTCGTCGCCGATCCAGTAGTCGAAAAGGTCGCCGAGGATATAGAGCGACGCTGCGTCGCGGGCGGGGCCCGCGAGCAGCGCGATGAACGCGGCAGTCGTGCCGGGCCGCGCAGCCGACAGGTGCAGGTCAGAGATCAGCAGCGTCGGGCCTGCCGGCATGCCTGCCCCGGTGCGCGGCGGCCGCTGGCTCCTCAGCCTTCGACCACTTCGGCGCGGGTGATGACCACGTCCTCGACCGGCACGTCCTGGTGGCCGGCACGCGAGGTGGTGGCCACGCTGCGCAGCTGGTCGATCACTTCGCGACCCTCGACCACCTTGCCGAACACGCAGTAGCCCCATCCGCGCGGGGTCGGCGACGTGAAGTTGAGGAATTCGTTGTCGGCGACGTTGATGAAGAACTGCGCCGAGGCCGAATGCGGCTCGGAGGTGCGCGCCATGGCCACCGTGTACTTGTCGTTCTTCAGGCCGTTGTCGGCCTCGTTGGTCACCGGGTCACGCGTCTTCTTCTGCTTCATCCCGGGCTCGAAGCCGCCGCCCTGGATCATGAATCCGTCGATCACGCGATGGAAGATCGTGTTGTCGTAGTGGCCAGCCTTCGCATATTCGATGAAGTTGGCGACCGTGAGCGGGGCCTTCTCGGCGTCGAGTTCAAGGCCGATCACGCCGGCGCTGGTATGCAGTCTGATCATTCTGGATTGGCTCCTCTGGAAGGATATGGATGGAAGGGCAGGCGTCCGGGCGGGCGTTCAGCGGCCGCCGAGGATCACTGCCTTCTCGATCACCGGCAGCTTCGCCGGCACGTCGGTCTTGAACGGCCCCCCGGGCCCGGTGGGCACCTGCAGCATCTGGTCGACGGTCTCCAGGCCCTTGATCACCCGGCCGAACACGACATAGCCGAAGCCGACCACGGTGCGCTCGCGAAAGTCGAGGAAGTCGTTGCGTGCGACGTTGATGAAGAACTGCGCGGTTGCACTGTGCGGGTCGCGGGTGCGCGCCATCGCGAGCGTGCCGATCTCGTGCCGCAGGCCGGCCTTGAACGTCATCTCGGCTTCGTTCTTGATCGGTTCGCGGGTCGGCTTCTCCTTGAAGTCGGCGGTGAAGCCGCCGCCCTGGACCATGAAGCCGCGGATGACCCGGTGGAACACCGTGCCTTCGTAGTGGCCTTCCTTGACGTACTGCAGGAAGTTGCGCACCGACTCGGGCGCGCGATCGGGATAGAGCTCGACCACGATCGGGCCGTAGTTGGTGGTGAATTCGACTCGCGGGTTCTTCTGCGCGAGCGCGCTGCCCGCGAGGCCGGCGCCCAGCACGGCTGCGAGCAGCCACTGCAGCGCGAACTGCGGGACGAACTGCCGGAACCAACTCTTGATCAGTCTATGCACGTCGACTCCCTGTTCCGTGGCGCCGGGCGACCCTTCGGCCGGGCCGGGATCACGCGTTGCCTTCGTAGACGATGCGCCAAACGCCGCCTTCCAGCCGCCAGTACTGGCGCTTGCGCATCTGCTGGTTGAGGTTGTTGCTCGAGTATTCCTGTTCGAACTGCACCACGGCGAGGTTATCGCGGTTCGGATCCAGGAACATGCTGGTGTTGCGCAGTCCAATGCGCACCCAGGTCTTGCTCGCGTTGACCTTGCCCTTCTGTTCCGACCAGGCGGCAAGGTCGCGAGCCGTGCCGTTGCTGGTGAAGCCGGGCGAATAGTGCCGCAGGTAGGCCTGCATGTCGCGGCCCTCCCAGTCACGCCGCCAGGCTTCGACCGCCTGCGCCAGTGATGCACGGGTGGACTGTATCGTGCTGGCTTCGACCCATTCGATGCGCGGGGCGATGATCACCGGCGTGAGCCCGATCTGCATCAGTGGCAGCAGCGCGTCGAAGTCGGGGTTCGCCAGCACCACGCAGCCGTCGGATGACTGCGGCGGCCGGGCGAAGGTGTCCGAGGGCACGCCATGCAGCCAGATGCCGTGGCCGGTGCGGCCTTCGATCCGGTCGAGCTCGTTCGGGTAGTTGATCGGCAGGGCGCCGCTGCCGTAGAAGTCGGGCAGTTTCTGGCGCGGCAGGTTGGCGCGCACATGGTAGACGCCGAGCGGCGTACGCTTGTCGCCCTCGCGCAGCTTGTCGACGCCATTGCGCCCGACGCTGATGTAGTAGTCCTTCAGGTAGCGCAACCGGCCATCGACCTGCTCGAACACATAGAGCGTCGATTTCGCGCTGTCCACGACGATCGCAAAGCGCTGCCGGGGATCGAGCTGGAGGATGTGGTGCGGCAACCGGTCGGGCGGCGGCTCCGCGGCGAGCCGGGTCAGGCGGGCACGGGCTTCGGCCCGCAATTCATCGACGCGTTCAAGACGGTCGGCCGGGTCTGTAATCGTGCCGGCGGCACCTTTCAACGCATTGCCGAACTCGGTCAGCGGCCGTCCGCGCGCCATCAGCAGGTCGCCGCGCACCAGGTGCGCCAGCCGGAAGTTCGGGTTGTCGACCAGCACGCGGTCGATCTCGGCGAGTGCGGCATCCGGCCTGCTGCGCGCGAGTTCGAGGATGCCGCGCACGAGCGTGGTCTCGACATCGCTGGTCGTGCGCGATTCGGAACCCAGTGTGGCAGCGATCGATGCATACAAGGACCCGGTGCTGGCGGATGCACCCATGCTGGCCTGCGGGCGCCCGAGTGCATGCACGTCCTCTGCGGGCGTGAGCAGGAAGAACGGCGCGCTGCCCAGCGACACGAGAAGCGTCAGCACGAGCACCGGCTGCACCAGGTCGTTCATGCGGCCCTGCCGCACGCGGGCGAATAGGGTCATAGGGTCATCGGGTCATGGCGTCATGTCAGGGTCGCGATGTGACGATCAGGCGGACCGTGTGGCGCGCGTGATCACCGTCCGACCTGCTCCTGTTCGATCAGCCAGCGCTCGCCGACCCGGACCAGGATCAGTGTCTTGGGTGCGCTGGACTTCAGGGTGTCCGACCGGTAGTCCTGCCGGAACGAGACCGATATCCGGTTCGGGCCGAGTGGCTTCACCTGCGGCGAACTGACGCGCACTTCGATCTTCTTCGGCTTGGCGATCCGGTCGCGGCGGCTCTTCTCCCATTCGGTGCGCGAGTCCCCGCCCGGGACCTTGAAATCCTTTGCATAGAACGCGAGGTAGCGGTTCACGTCGTTGCCCGACCATGCCTGCGCCCATTGCTCGACGGTGCGCAGCACATCCTCGGTGCCTGCGATCGCGCCGGTCGCCGCCGCCGCAGGCGGCGGTGCCGATGCGGCAGGTGCAGCCGGGGAGGTTGCCGCGGCTGTCGCCGCTGCCCTGGCCTGGGCCGCCTGCGCATCGGCGGTGGCAGATGCGGTGTCCCGCGCCACCACCGGCCGGTTGGTGGCCGGCGCTGCGGTCGGCGCTGTGGTCGGCGCTGCGGCCGGCGCAACCGCCGCACCGGCTGCGGCCTTCGCCGGTTGCGGCGTGGGCGCAGCCGTGGACTGCGCGGCGATCACGACCTGCTTCGGTGCTTCCCCGGTCAGCGGCGGACGCTGGAACTTCGGGTTGGTCGAGAACAGTTCGCGGATCAGTGACAACTTGGTCTGCACGCTCGCGTTCGAACGGTCGAGCTGCAGCGCGCGGTCATAGGCCTCTGATGCCATCTTCGCGTAGATGTCGCCGAGGTTCTCGTGCGCGGTGGCATAACTCGGATGGGTGCGGATCGCCGACTCGAGCATCTGCCGGGCGCGGTCGAACTGGCCCTGGGCGGCGTACAGCACGGCGAGGTTGTTATAGGGCTCCGGCAGTTCCGGGTAGTCCTCGGTCAACGCCAGGAAGACACGGATCGCGTCGGCGGGCCGCTTCTGTTCGGTGAGGATCAGTCCGCGCAGGAATCGCCCGCGCGCGTCTTTCGGGTTCTTCGCCAGGAATACATTCAGGCGTTCGACGGCCTGGGTCAGGTTGCCCTGCTTGACCAGCGCCTGTACGTCGGACAGATCGTCGGCACGTGCCGGACCGGCCCCGCAGAGGATGCCCAGGACCAGCGCAACGGCGACCGCGCGACTGCGCATCGGATCGGTGCGGGATGCACGCAGGTGTGCGACGTATGGCGGCGCCGGGACGTTGGCGGCGGCATGAGCGGTTGTCAGCGACTGCATATGTTATATTTTTCTGACCGGGCTGGTGAAAAAATTAATCAGGACAACAGCTTACGGTACATGACCGGCGCTTGATTCTACCAGCACGGTCGCGAAAAGTAATCCTTGCAACCGCTTTCCAGGACACCGATGCTCCGAATCTACAACACGCTTGCGCGCGACAAGCAGCCGTTCGTTCCGCTGGAGCCGGGCAAGGTGCGCATGTATGTGTGCGGGATGACCGTTTACGACTATTGCCACCTCGGCCACGCCCGCGTGATGGTGGTGTTCGACCTGGTGACCCGCTGGCTGCGCGCCAGCGGCTACGACGTGACCTACGTGCGCAACATCACCGACATCGACGACAAGATCATCCGTCGCGCCGCCGAGAACGGCGAGTCGATCGGCGCGCTGACCCAGCGGTTCATCGACGCCATGGATGCGGATGCCGCTGCCCTGGGCGTGATCAAGCCCGACCATGAGCCGCGCGCGACCGACTACGTGCCTCAGATGCAGGAGATCATCGAGCGGCTGGAGCGCAGCCGGCTTGCCTATGTCGCCAGCGACGGCGACGTGAACTACTCCGTGCGCGATTTCGCCGGGTACGGAAAGCTGTCCGGAAAGTCGCTCGAGGACCTGCGTGCGGGTGAGCGTGTCGAGGTGAATTCCGGCAAGCGCGATCCGCTCGACTTCGTCCTCTGGAAAAGCAGCAAGGAAGGCGAACCGTTCTGGGAATCGGCCTGGGGGCGAGGCCGGCCGGGCTGGCATATCGAGTGTTCCGCGATGTCCGCGGCGCTGCTTGGCGAAACCTTCGACATCCATGGCGGCGGCCAGGACCTGCAGTTCCCGCACCATGAAAACGAGATCGCGCAGTCCGAAGGCGCGAATGGCAAGCCGTTCGTGCGCTACTGGATGCACAACGGGTTCGTGCGCGTGGACGACGAGAAAATGTCGAAATCGCTCGGCAACTTCTTCACCGTGCGCGAGGTGCTTGCGCGCTACGATGCCGAGGTGGTGCGCTTCTTCATCGCGCGTGCGCATTACCGCAGTCCGCTCAACTATTCCGACAAGCACCTGGATGACGCCCGCCAGGCGCTGGCGAGGCTCTACACCGCGCTGAAGGGCGTCGAGGCCCCCGTCGTGGAGATCGACTGGGCGGATCCGCGTGCATCCCGCTTCAAGGCGGCGATGGATGACGACTTCAACACGCCCGAGGCGATCGCCGTGCTGTTCGAACTCGCCGGCGACCTGAACCGCATGCGCGACACAGCCACGGCCGGCCTGCTGCGTGCGCTGGGACGCAGGCTCGGGCTGCTGGAACGCGACCCGCTCGTCTTCCTGCAGGCGGCCTCCGGCGGCGATGCCGGGGGCGGGCTCGATGCGGCGGCGATCGAGGCGAAGATCGCCGACCGCGCGACGGCGAAGAAGGCGCGCGATTTCGCCCGGGCCGACGCCATCCGCGCGGAGCTGCTGGCCGTCGGCATCGTGCTCGAGGACGGCGCCGCCGGCACGCTCTGGCGCCGCGCCTGATGAAGGCGGTGGCCCGGGTAACCGGCCCCGCAGTCCTCTGAGCGGCCCGTTGCAGAGCGCGTTCGGCGCGCTGGTGCTGCTCGCGCTGGCCTGGCTTGCCAGCGAGGACCGGTCACGCATACCGTGGAAGATCGTGCTGTCCGGACTCGCGCTGTCCCTGGCGATCTGTGCGGCGGTGAGTCTGGTGCCAGGCGTGCGCACGCTGCTGTCCGGCCTGGACGATGCGGTGCTCGCGCTGGATGCAGCCACCGGTGCGGCCACCGCCCTGGTGTTCGGCTACCTCGGCGGGGCGCCGTCGCCGTTCGTCGAGAGCGGGAGCGGCAGCACCTTCGTGCTGGCGTTCCGCGCGCTGCCGATCGTCGTGGTGATGAGCGCGTTGTCGGCGCTGCTGTTCCACTGGCGCATCCTGCCCTGGATCATCCGGGGCCTGGCCCAGGTACTGACCCGCGTACCCGGCATCGGCGGGGTCGCCGGGATGTCCGCGGCGGCAAACGTGCTGGTGGGCATGGTCGAGGCGCCGCTGGTCGTGCGGCCGTACCTCGCCTCCCTGTCGCGCGGCGAACTGTTCCTGGTGATGACCGGCGGCATGGCCACCGTCGCGGGCACGGTGATGGTGCTGTACGCCGGCGTGCTTGGACCGGTGCTGCCCGACGCGCTGTCGCATATCGTCGCCGCCTCGGTGATCGCGACCCCGGTGGCGATCGTCGTTGCAGCGCTGATGGTGCCGTTTGCCGCGCCCGCAGCAGGCGAGCCGCTGCCGGTCCTGGCCTCGTCCGATGTCTCGGCCACCGATGCGCTCACCCGCGGTGCCCTCGAAGGTGCATCGCTGCTGGTGAACATCATCGCGTTGCTGGTCGTGTTCGTGGCGCTGGCGACGCTGGCCAACCTCGTCATTGCCTGGTTGCCGGATGTCGCCGGGGCACCGGTGACGCTGCAGCGCGTGCTTGGCGTGCTGTTTGCGCCCGTGGCCTGGCTGGTCGGGGTGCCGTGGAGCGAGTCGATGGCAGCCGGCTCGCTGCTCGGCACGAAGACCGTGCTCAATGAACTGCTCGCCTACCTGCAGATGGCCGCGCTGCCCGAAGGGGCACTGTCTGCGCGTTCCCGGCTGCTGATGACCTATGCATTGTGCGGTTTCGCCAACCTCGGCAGCGCGGGGATCCTGATCGGAGGCCTGGCCACCCTGGTTCCTGGTCGGCGGGCGGAAATCGCGGCGCTCGGACTGCGGTCCATCGCGTCCGGGACGCTCGCCACCTGCATCACGGCCGCGCTGGTCGGCATGTTCGTGCCGGGCTGAGGCCGGGGGGCTGAGAAGGCGGCAGGACACCGTCGCCATGCAGGCCACGCGGGCGCGGACATGCACCAGTGCAACGGATAGACTATCGCTTTACCGGCAGGAGGCTGTTGCCATGGACAGCGTCGATCTTGAAGTGCTGCGCTCGGCGGTCGCCTGGCGCAAGGAAGGCCACGGAGTCACCCTGGCCACGGTAGTGGAAACCTGGGGGTCGGCGCCACGCCCGGTCGGCGCGATGCTCGCCATCCGCGGCGACGGCATGGTGTCCGGATCGGTCTCGGGCGGCTGCGTCGAGGACGACATGATCGAGAAACTGACCGGTCAGGCGGCGCCCGACCGGCCAAAGCTTCTCACCTATGGCGTCACGCGCGAGCAGGCCGAGCGGTTCGGGCTGCCCTGCGGCGGACGGCTGGCGATCGTGGTCGAGCCGGTGCTCGATCCGGCAGGCGACTCCCATTCGCTGGACATGCTCGAGCAACTGCTGGCCGCCAGCGACCGGCGCGAACTCACGGTGCGCAGCCTCGACATGGACAGCGGACGCATGAGCCTCGCCCCGGGCTCGCGCAACTCCATTCTCTCGTTCGACGGGAAGACGCTTCAGACCGTCCATGGCCCGCTCTGGCGCCTGTTGCTGATCGGTGCGGGGCAGTTGTCACGCTATCTTGCCGAGATGGCACGGACACTCGACTATCGCGTCACGGTATGCGACCCTCGTGACGAGTATGTTTTCGGTTGGGACGTGCCCGGGGTCGACCTGGTGCGCACGATGCCGGACGACACGGTGGTGGCGATGGAACTGGACAGCCGTTGCGCGGTGGTGGCACTCACCCACGATCCAAAACTCGATGACCTCGCGTTGATGGAGGCGCTCAAGTCGCCTGCGTTCTATGTCGGTGCCCTCGGTTCGCGCGCGAACAACGAGAAGCGTCGTCGCCGGCTCGCCGATTTCGACCTCTCCGAAACCGAGATCGCCCGTCTGTTCGGGCCGGTGGGGCTGCCGATCGGCAGCAAGACCCCGCCCGAGATTGCGGTGTCCATCCTTGCCGAGATGACGGCCGTGCGTCGGGGCGCGTTGCAGTCGGGTTCCGGCGAACGCACGCTGGGTGCACGCGCGGGCGCGGCGGCAACCAGCGGGGCGGCGTGCAGTTGACCGCCGGCACGCGTTGAACGCGCCCGGGGGCGTCGACCCGGCGCCTTCGCGGCGCTTCGCGCCGCTGCTGACTGCGCTGGACGCGCACCGCAGCCTGCTGCGGCAGGCGATCGCCGCGGCCGCATGCGGACAGCAGCTGGCGCCACCGCCCGACCTTCCGTTGCTGCCGCTGGGGGAAGACCCCGTGCCGGCCGACCTTGCCGACGCCTGGACGAGCCTGCTTGCCGTCGAGGCATCGATGCGCGACGAACTTACTGCTGCCGCTGCCGCGGCGGCTGGCGGCGATGCGGCATCGACCTGGTCACACCTGCTCCAGGCGCTCGACGCATCGGACCGGCTGACCACCGTGCTGGTCGATGCGGCGCTGGCCGAACTGATGGACGCGGTCGGTCGGCGCGAGCGCCAGCTCACCGACCGGCTGCAGAACGAATTCCTCGACGCGTTGAGCGTCGGGCGCTTCTCGCTGCGGGTGACCGACGGGTTGATCGTGCAGGCAGACGAGGCCTTCGCCGCATTCCTGGGCACCGAGCCGAAGCATCTGATCGGCGTGCCGGCCGGTCGCTTCATCCCGGTCGAGAAGCTGGTCGAGATCGTCGAGCAGTCGGTGAAGAGCGGCAGGCCCGGCCGTGCACAGGTGCGCACGCTGGGCGTCGACCGCGAGCCGGTCACGCTCGACATCATCGCGTTCATGCAGCAGGCCGCGGAACGCGACGAACTGCAGTGCATGGCGGTGAACGTGTCGCGGGTGGACCGCGACATCGCGCAGCGCCGGCTGCTGTCGGCGGCCGTCGAGGCGTCGAACGACCTCGTGCTGATCACCGATCCTTCGTTCAGGATCGAGTACGTGAACCGTGCGTTCGTGCAGGTCACCGGCTACGAGCCGGACGAAGTGCTCGGCCGCCATCCGCGGTTCCTTCAGGGGCGGGAGACCCCGGGCACCGCGCTCGACCGGATGCGCGCACGGATGCGCGCCGGTCGCGCGGTGCGCGCGGAACTGGTCAATTACCGGAAGGACGGCCACGCATTCTGGATCGACCTCTCGGTGGTGCCGGTGACTGGCGGCGACGGCCAGGTGGAACACTGGGTGTCGGTCGGGCGTGACGTTTCCGAGCGCAAGCATGCCGAGCAGGAAATCACCCGCCTGGCGATGGAGGACCACCTCACCGGCCTGCCGAACCGTCGTGCGGCCGAAGCGCGGCTGCAGCTCGAATGGAACCGGGCGCGGCGTACCCGGTCGCCGTTCGCGCTGGCGTTGCTCGACATCGATCATTTCAAGCGGGTCAACGATCAGTTCGGGCATGAGGTCGGCGACCGCGCGCTTCGCCATATCGCGCAGGTGGTGAAGTCGACGCTGCGCGGTGGCGACTGGGTTGCGCGCTGGGGCGGCGAGGAATTCGTGATCTGCTTCCACGGGCTCGATGCAGCGGGCGCGCTGGCCGCGGGCGAGCGGATGCGCAAGCATGTGAAGGCCTCGCCGTTCGCCGCCGGCCCGGCCGACCTCGAGGTCACGATCAGCCTGGGGGTATCGGTCTATCGCCCGGCGGTCGACTCGGCGGCGCAGATGCTGGCCGAGGCCGACGGGCTGCTCTACGAGGCGAAGCAGGGCGGGCGGGACCGGGTGCTCTGCATCGGTGCCGCCGACGGGCGACGCGGCAGCGTGGTCTGGGAACGTTCGCAGGTGCAGACCGCGTTGCAGGAGTCGCGGGTGGTCGCAGCCTTTCAGCCTATCGTCGACCTGCGCAGCGGCGGCCAGGTCGGGGTCGAGGCGTTCGCGCGCATCATCGCGCCGGGCGATCAGGTCATCCCGGCGTCGCAGTTCCTCGAAGCGGCGGAGTCGTTGCACCTGTCGGCCGAGATCGACCAGGCGATCGCCGCGCACACGCTGAGCGCGAAAGTGATCCCGACGCGGGCGCCGGCCGCGTCCGCGCGCGCGGGCCGGGCCGGCCGCGGCGCTGCTGCTGCTGCCGTCGCACACAAGCGCATGACCTGCTTCATCAACCTGTCCCCGCAGTTCCTCGCCAGCACGCAGAACGTGGAACGGCTGATTGCGCTGGCGGGCAGCGTCGGCATGGCCGACTCGGTCGAGCGCAGCTTCGTGGTCGAGATCACCGAGCGGCAGGGCGGCGACCTTGCCTCGCTGAAGGCCAACCTGAAACCCCTGGTCGACGCTGGCTTCCTGCTGGCGCTCGATGATTTCGGGAGCGGGTATTCGTCGTTCCAGTACCTCGCCGACCTGCCTATCCAGTACCTCAAGATCGAAGGCTGGATGGTCGCGCGCGCGGTCGACGATTCGCGCATCCGGCAACTGCTGGAGACGATCGTGAGCACTGCACAGAAATTCAGGCTGACCACGGTCGCCGAATGCGTCGAGCACGCGGGCACGGCACGGGTACTGCGCGACCTCGGCGTGGACTGGGCACAGGGCTACCTGTACGGCGCGCCGGTGGTGGACCGTCAATCGGGCGAGGCAGGTCCGGGTCCGAAGGCCGGGGCGAGGGCCGGCTGATGGCGCTGCCTGCGATGCTCGAAGGGCGGCTCGCCCTGCCGGTGATCGGTGCTCCGATGTTCCTGGTGTCGGGACCGGAACTGGTGATCGCACAATGCACCAGCGGCATCATCGGTTCGATGCCGTCGCTGAATGCGCGGCCCCCGGAACAGCTCGATCTCTGGCTGAAGCAGATCGCGCAGGGATGCGCAGCGTTCGCGGCTGCCCATCCCGGCGCGCGGATCGCCCCGCACGCGGTGAACCTGATCGTCAACAAGGCCAACAGCCGGCTCGAGCAGGACCTCGAGGTGGTCATCGCCAACCGCGTGCCGGTGGTCATCACCTCGCTGTCCGCGCCCGACGACATCGTGCCGCGCATCCATGCCTATGGCGGCATCGTGCTGCACGACGTGGTCAGCACGCGGCATGCGCGTCGCGCGCTGAAGGCGGGTGTCGACGGGTTGATCCTCGTGTGCGCCGGCGCGGGTGGACATGCAGGGACCCTGTCGCCGTTCGCGCTGGTGTCCGAAGTACGCGCCTTCCATGACGGCCTGATCGCGCTCTCGGGGGCGATGGCCACCGGCAGCGGCGTGCTCGCGGCGCAGGCGATGGGTGCCGACCTCGCCTACATCGGCACGCGCTTCATCGCCACCACCGAATCGAACGCCGGCGACGCCTACAAGTCGATGATCGTCGACGCGAGCGCCGCCGACATCGTGTACACGCCGCTGTTCTCCGGCGTGCCTGCCAACTACCTGAAGCCGTCGGTCGCCGCCGCCGGGCTCGATCCGGACAACCTGCCGGCGCCTGATCCCGGGGCGAGCTACCGCAAGCGCGACGATCGGCCTGCGGCATGGAAGACCGTCTGGGGTGCAGGGCAGGGTGTCGGTGCGATCGACGCCGTCCTGCCGGTCGCCGAGGTCGTCTCACGGCTCAGGTCCGAATACGAGGCGGCGCGGCATGCGCTGGCCGCCACCTGGAACAAGGAGTGACAGCAGTGGATTACCAGACCATCACCTTCTCGATCGATGCGGGCATCGCCCGCATCACCTTGAACCGGCCCGACCGCCTGAACGCGTTCAACGTGCGCATGCAGGATGAACTGTTCGATGCGTTTGCCCGCATCGACGCGCCGGACAGCGGTGCGCGCGTGCTGCTGCTCGGCGCGAACGGGCGCGGCTTCTGCTCAGGCGTCGACCTCACCGACCGCAAGCCGCTGCCCGAGGGGCAGAAGCATGACCTGGGTGCATCGCTGGAGGCGAAGAACCCGCTGTTCTCCCGGCTCTACCATTCGCCGATCCCGGTCGTGTGTTCGGTCAACGGGGTCGCCGCCGGCATGGGTGTCGGCCTCGCGCTGGCCTGCGACATCGTGGTCGCCGCGAAGAGCGCGAGTTTCGTGCTGGCCTTCAGCCGCATCGGGCTGATGCCCGACTGCGGCGTGAGCTTCTTCCTGCCGCGCCTGATCGGGCCGGCGCGCGCGAACGCCTGCGCATTGCTGGGCGAGAAGATCGGCGCCGAACAGGCGCAGGCATGGGGCATGGTCTGGAAGGTGGTGGAGGATGCGGCACTGGCCGACGAGGCGCTGGCGATCGCGCAACGCCTGGCCGCCGGCCCGACGCGTTCCTACCGGCGCATATCGGCGACGATCAAGGCCGGCATCGAGACCTCGCTCGAGGACGTGCTGCAGCAGGAGGCCGACGGCCAGCGCGAGCTCGGTTTCACCGAAGACTATGCCGAGGGCGTGCTCGCCTTCCTCGAGAAGCGTCCCGCCAGGTTCACCGGGCGCTGACCATGGCGACGCAGCCAGGCATGGCAGGCCAGGGCCCGGGCCGCGTGCCTGGCCCGGCCGTGGATTCGCCGCTTCGGCTGCCACTGCCGGAACTGGTCGAAGCGATGGCAACCGGCCGGCTGTCGCCGGTCGACCATGCGCAGGCCTGCATCGCGCAGGCACGGGCGGTCGAGCCGCTGATCCATGCGTTCAAGGTGATCGACGAGCCGGCGATCCGCGCGCGCGCGGCGGCGACTGTCCCGGCGCCGGGCGGCAGCACGGCCGGGCTGCTTGCCGGCATCCCGTTCGGCGTGAAGGACATCATCGATGTCGGCGGCCTGGTCACCGGCATGGGTTCGCCGATCCATGACGCCACCATCGCCACCGCCGACGCGCCGCTGGTCGCACGGCTGAAGGCAGCCGGCGCGTTCGTGTTCGGCAAGACGGTGACCACCGAGTTCGCTTTCATGCATCCGCGCGAGACGCGCAACCCGTGGCATACGGGGCATACGCCGGGCGGGTCGTCGAGTGGTTCTGCGGCGGCGGTCGCTGCGGGCTGCGTGCCGGCGGCACTGGCCACGCAGACCAACGGTTCGGTGATCCGGCCGGCGGCGTTCTGCGGCATCGTCGGCTTCAAGCCGGGCCTTGCCGTGTTCCCGGTGCAGGGCGTGCTGAGTTACGCGCCCACGCTCGACCAGGCGGGCTGCTATGCGCGCTCGGTCGCCGGCGTCGCGCTGGTCGCGCGGGTACTTGCCGATCCCGGTGCCGGGCTCGACCCGGCCCTGTCCATGGCAGGGCGCTGGCATGCCCGGGCTGACCGTGCGCCCCGGCTGGCCGCCGTACGCACGCCGGTCTGGCCGCGTGCATCGGCCACGATGCAGGCGGCGTTCGAACGTGTGCAATCGCTGCTGGGCGCAGCCGGGGCGCAGGTCGCCCCGGTCGAACTGCCGGCGCGCTTCGCGCAGGCGCACGATGTCCATCGCGTGATCATGGGCCATGAGGCGGTACGCTATTTCACGTCGGTGCAGGCTGCGCACCGCGACCTGATCAGCGACTGGTTGAACGAATACCTCGACCAGGCCGCGTCGATCGGAGAGGCGGCCTATCGCGAAGCACTCGCCGAGCGCGGCCGCCTGCGCGAGGACTTCGCCCGGTTCATGGCGGACTTCGACGCGGTGGTGACTCCGCCGGCGACCGGCGAGGCGCCGGAAGGCATCGACACCAGCGGAGACCCGGTGTTCTGCTCGATCTGGACCCTGCTCGGGACACCCGCGATCACCTTGCCGGTCGGCCTCGGTGCGGGTGGATTGCCGCTCGGGCTGCAGCTGGTCGGTGCCGAGCGCGATGACGCGTCCCTGCTTGCGGTGGCGGCATGGTGCGAGGCCCGGTTCGGCTTCGCCGGCCTGCCACCGCGCTGAATGGAACTCCTGCAGACGCTCGTCCTGCTGCTGTTCATCGCGGTCATGCTGGGCTGGCTCGCGCAGCGTGCCGGCCTGCCGTTCCCGATCGCACTGGTGCTCGGCGGTGGCCTGCTCGCATTCGTGCCCGGGCTGCCGCACCTGCCGATCGATCCGGAACTGATCCTGTACATCGTGCTGCCGCCGCTGCTGTACCAGGCGGCGCTGTCGACCTCATGGCGCGACTTCCGGGCCAACCTGCGTTCGATCTCGCTGCTCGCGCTCGGGCTGGTGGTGGTGACCACGCTCGCGGTCGGCTGCGTGATGAAACTGCTGCTGCCGGGCATGCCGTGGGCGGTGGCTTTCGCACTGGGCGCCATCGTCTCCCCGACCGATGCCGGTGCCACCAGTGCAATGCTGTCGGGGATGCGCCTGCCGCGCCGCGTGGTGTCGGTGACCGAAGGCGAAAGCCTGGTCAACGATGCCACCGGCCTCGTGCTGTACAAGTTCGCCGTTGCCGCCGCGATGACCGGTGCGTTCTCGATCGGCGAGGCCCTGCTGGAGTTCTCTTGGCTTGCGGTGGGCGGCGTCGCCTTCGGCGTGGCGATCGGCTGGCTGTTCGTGCGCATCCATCGCCGACTCGACGATACGCAGACCGAGATCATGCTGTCGATCGTGTTGCCCTACAGCGCCTACCTGATCGCCGATGCGCTCGGCCTGTCTGCGGTGCTGGCGGTGGTGGCGGCCGGCCTGGTGCGTGGTCGCCATGCACCGGAGGCGTTCTCGCCCGAGGCAAGGCTGACCGCGCGTGCAGTCTGGACCATCTTTGCGTTCCTGATCAACACGCTGATCTTCATCCTGATCGGCCTGCAGTTGCCGCAGATCCTGGGACGGCTCGAGGACTACAGCGGCTGGACGCTGGCCGGCTATGCCACGGCGGTGAGTGCGACCGCGATCGTGGCAAGGCTTGCCTGGGTGTTCACCGGGGAACGCCTGCCCAGGCTGCTGGTGCGCTCGATCCGTGCCAACGAGCCGGAGCCGCCCTGGCAGCACTCGGTGTTGCTCGGCTGGTTCGGCATGCGCGGCGTGGTGTCACTCGCCGCCGCACTGGCGCTGCCGTTGCAGACGGCAGCGGGTGAACCGTTCCCTTATCGCGACCTGGTGATCTTCCTGGTGTTCACGTTGATCCTGGTGACGCTGGTGCTGCAAGGGCTGACTATGGGACCGCTGGTGCGTCGGCTGCGCATCGGCGGTGACCGGGCTGCGCATGCGGAAGAAACGCAGGCACGCTACAAGCTTGCCGAGGCGGCGCTCGAGGAACTGGACCGGCAACTCGCCGACGGCTGGGTCCACGAGGACATCGTGCGCGGGGTCGCGGCCGAATACCGTGCGCGGCTGGAGACGCTGGACCCGCACGGCCCGGTGTCGCTGGATGGCGACGAACCGCTGCGGCAGACGCGCAAGTCGGCGGTGCATGCGGAACGCCGGCGCCTGATCGAGCTCTGGCGTGCCGAGCTGATCGGCGACGAGGTGCTGCATCGGCTGGAGCGGGAGCTCGACTTCGAGGAATCGCGGTTGGGGTGAGGGTTGCATCGGCGGGTCCTGGGCTCTGGGCTGGTGGACGGATCGAGGCCGGGGCTGGTGCCGGACCGAGGCGGCGGGGCGCCCTGCGCGGCTCGTGTCCTCCGCCTCAGGGCGGGTCGCCCCGCCCTGAGGCTCCCCCTTTACC
>JBIITW010000136.1:0-13132 GCA_044340265.1 Burkholderiales bacterium
ACGGATTGAGTTCGAGCAGCCCGAGGAAGGTGTAGTCGTTCCACCGGTAGCCGAGCTTGGGCGCGAGCGCCGGCAGCACGGCCTGCGAGCCGACCCGTGCCAGCAGCAGGGTGTAGCCGTCCGGCGTTGCCTTCGCCACCATCTCGGAGCCGATCGCGCCGCTGGCGCCGGTGCGGTTGACCACCAGCACCTGCTGTCCGTTCAGGTAGCGCGGCAGCACGTTGGCCAGGGCCCGCGCCGCCAGGTCGGCGTCGCCGCCCGCCGAGAACGGCGCGATGATCTGCAGCGGCTTGTTCGGGAAGGGCTGGGCCGTGGCCTGTGCCGCGGCAGGTCCGGTGCCTGCGAGCAGCATCGCTCCGGTGATGGAAGCCGCCCATGACAGCGTCGACAGGGCGGCGGTAGTCGCGAACGCGGACAGTCCGCGCCGGCGGATGTGGCTGGTGCTCGACATGACTCCTCCTCGGTTTTACCGTCTTTTTGACCGTGTCGGCTCTGTACCTGGCCGTTTTCCGGTGATGCAGCCGGCACGTTAGCCCGTTTTCCCGGGGCCGGCAAATCTGCTATGTTCTCCGCCCCTGCTCCTGTCACCCAAGCCACATTCGAAGAGGTTCGGCATGAACGACGCGCTGCCCGCCCTGCAAGGCATCACCGAGCGGATGATCGTCCGCAAGGAAGGTCCCCTCGGCTGGATCGTTTTCAACCAGCCGCCCCGCCATAACGCGATGTCCGTCGACATGTGGGAATCGCTGCCGAAGATCCTCGACGCCTTCGAGGCCGACCCCGAGATCCGCGTGATCATCATCACCGGTGCCGGCGACAAGGCCTTCGTGTCCGGCGCCGACATCTCGCAGTTCGGCGAGCGCCGCGGCACCATGGAGGCGGTGAAGGAATACAACGCGCTGGCAGACCATGCAAACGATCGCCTGCAGGCCTGCGGCAAGCCGGTGATCGCGATGATCCGCGGCTTCTGCATCGGTGGCGGCCTGGGCATCGCGCTGGGTGCCGACATCCGCATCGCCTCGGAAGATTCCCAGTACTCCGTGCCGGCCGCCAAGCTCGGCCTGGGCTACCGGTTCTCCGGCATCAAGCGGCTGGCCGACATCGTCGGCCCGTCGTTCGCGGCCGAGATCTTCTACACCGCCCGTCGCTTCACCGCGACCGAGGCGGTGACGATGGGCCTGATCAACCGATTGGTGCCCAACGACCAGCTCGAGCAGTACACCCGCGACTACGCGATGGTGATCGCCAACAATGCGCCGGTGACCATCGCCTCGGTGAAGCTGATCATCAAGAACATCCATTCGGATCCGGCCGACCGCGACCTCGACGCCTGCGCGAAGGCGGTCGACTACTGCTACACGACAGAAGACTACAAGGAAGGCCGCACCGCCTTCATGGAAAAGCGCAAGCCCCAGTTCAAGGGGCGCTGACAACGAGGCCCGACCGTCGCGCCCGTCCGGGCCTGCGGCGTGCCTCGGGTCCAGGAGGAACAGTTACAGATGGCATCCGATCCGAGTTTCGATCCGCATCGTCCCGACCTGGTGGTCGGCGTTCTGGGCGCAGGTGCCATGGGCCGCGGCATCGCCCAGGTCGCCGCTGCCGGCGGCATGCATGTGCTGCTGCACGACGCCAAGCCCGGTGCCGCCGCCGAGGCGCGCGAGTTCATCGGCAAGATGTTCCAGCGTGCCGCCGAGAAGGGGCAGTTGTCCGACGCCGACGCGGCCGCCGCGCTGGGTCGCGTCGAGGTGATCGACACCACGGCCGGCTATTCGCGCTGCCACCTGCTGGTCGAGGCGATCGTCGAGAACCTCGCCGTCAAGCAGGCGGTGTTCGCCGAGCTCGAGCAGGTGGTGACGCCCGAGTGCATCCTGGCCACCAACACCTCGTCGCTGTCGGTGACCACCATCTCGGCGAAGCTGAAGACCGCGCATCGTTTCGCCGGCTTCCACTTCTTCAACCCGGTGCCGCTGATGAAGCTGGTCGAGGTGATCGACGGCGTGCAGAGCGCGCCGTGGGTCGGCGATGCCCTGATGGTGATCGGCAAGCGGATGACCCGCGAGCCGGTGCGCTGCGTCGACGTGCCCGGTTTCATCGTGAACCAGGTCGGCCGCGGCTTCACCATCGAGTCGGCGCACATGCTGCAGGAAAGCCTTGCCGGCATCGTCGACATCGACCGCGTGATGCGCGATGTCGGCGGCTTCCGCATGGGGCCGTTCGAACTGATGGAACTGACCGGCCTCGACGTCACCCATCCCGCGTCGGAAGCGATCTACCAGCAGTTCTATGACGAGCCGCGCTACCGCCCGGTGATGCTGATGCGCGCGCGCTATGAAGCCGGCGTGCTCGGCCGCAAGACGAAGCGCGGCTTCTACGAATACGACGCCGAGATGAAGCCGATCGTCGCGCCCGAGGCACCCGCCCCGGATGCGAGCCCGGCGAGTGTCTGGGTCAGCCGCGCCGAGCCGCATGGCTGCGAGGCGTTGACTGCGCTGCTGTCGAAGCTGGGTGCTACCGTCGAGCGCGGCGAGGCGCCGAGCGCCGGCGCGCTTATCCTTGTCACGCCTTACGGCACCGATGCGACGCATTGCGCGGTCGAGCAGGGGCTGGACCCGAAGCGCACCGTTGCCGTGGACACCCTGTTCCCGCTGGTCAAGCGGCGCACCATCATGGGCACGCCGCTGACCGACCCGGCGATGATCGCCGCGGCGCACGGGCTGCTCGCCTCCGATGGCACGCCGGTCACCGTGCTGCGCGACAGCCCGGGCTTCATCGCCCAGCGCGTGGTGGCGATGATCTGCAACATCGGCTGCTCGATCGCACAGATGAAGACCGCGTCGCCGGCCGACATCGACAAGGCGGTCACGCTGGGCCTGAACTATCCGCACGGGCCGCTCAAGTTCGGCGATGTCGTCGGCGTCGAGCGCATCCATGCGGTGCTGTCGAACATGTACCGGATCTACGGCGATCCGCGCTACCGTCCCAACGTCTGGATGACCCGGCGGGCGAAGCTCGGCGTGTCGCTGCTCACCCCCGAATAAGGAAACCATCATGCTCGACGCATACCTGTACGACGGACTTCGCTCCCCCATCGGCCGCCACTCCGGCGCACTGGCCGGCGTTCGCCCCGACGACCTGCTCGCCGGCGTGATGAAGGAACTGATGGCGCGCAGCGGCTTCAAGCCCGAACAGCTCGAAGACCTGGTGATCGGCTGCGCCAACCAGGGCGGCGAAGACTCGCGCTGCGTGGCGCGCCATGCCGGCCTGCTCGCCGGCCTGCCGATCGAGGTCGGTGGCACGGTGCTCCAGCGCAACTGCGCCAGCGGCCTGAATGCAGTGGCCTATGCCGCGCAGGTGGTGACCGCGGGCGAGGGCGACCTGTTCATCGCCGGTGGCGTCGAGAGCATGAGCCGCGCGCCGTTCGTGATGGCCAAGGCCGAGTCGGCCTACAGCCGCGAGATGCGTATCTTCGATTCGACCATCGGCCCGCGATTCCCGAACCCGAAGGTCGAGAAGCAGTTCGGCGACGATTCGATGCCGCAGACGGCGGACAACCTCGCGCATGACTACGACGTGCCACGCGCCGCTGCGGACGTCTTCGCGCTCGCTTCGCAGCGCAAGTACGCGATTGCGAAGGGCGAGGGTTTCTTCAAGGGCGAGATCGCGCCGGTGACCATCCCCCAGCGCAAGGGTGACCCGAAGGTGGTGAGCGAGGACGAGCATCCGCGTGCCGACACCACGATGGAAGCGCTGCAGAAGCTGAAGCCGCTGAACGAGGGCGGCGTCACCACCGCAGGCAATGCTTCGGGCGTGAACGACGGCGCAGCCGCGCTGCTGATCGGCAGCCGTGCGATCGGCGAGAAGGCCGGCGTGAAGCCGATCGCCCGCATCCTGGCGACCGCTGCCGCCGGCGTGCCGCCGCGCATCATGGGCTTCGGCCCGGTGCCGTCCTCGCAGAAGGCGCTGGCCCGTGCCGGCCTGACGCTCAAGGACATGGACGTCATCGAGATCAACGAAGCCTTCGCGGCGCAGGTGCTCGCCTGCCTGAAGGGCCTCGGCACCTCGTTCGAGGATTCGCGGGTGAACATGAACGGCGGCGCGATCGCCGTCGGCCATCCGCTGGGCGCCTCGGGCGCGCGCATCGCGCTGACCGCCGCACGCCAGCTGCAGCGTACCGGCGGCCGCTATGCGCTGGTCAGCCTGTGCATCGGCGTCGGCCAGGGCATGGCGCTGGTGATGGAGCGCGTCGACGGCTGAGCGTCCCGGACGGTCGACGGCGGGGCGGAGGGCAGGCCGGCATGGTCATGGCCACCCAGTTCCAGGGCGAGTTCGCCTGGGACGATCCGTTCCTGCTCGACGACCAGTTGAGTGACGAGGAACGCGCGATCCGCGATGCGGCGCGCGCGTATGCCCAGGACCGGCTGCTGCCGCGCATCCTGCGCATGAACCGCGACGAGACCTTCGACCGCGGCATCATGAACGAGATGGGCGAGCTCGGCCTGCTCGGCGCGACGCTGACCGGCCATGGCTGCGCCGGCATCAGCTATGTCGCCTACGGCCTGGCGATGCGCGAGCTCGAGCGTGTCGACACTGCGTTCCGTTCCGCGTGCGGCACGCAAAGCACGCTGTCCATGTTCCCGATCCATGCCTACGGCTCTGACGAACAGCGCGCGAAGTACCTGCCGCGGATGGTCACGGGCGAGCTGCTCGGCTGCTTCGGCTTGACCGAGCCCGACCACGGGTCCGATCCCGGCAGCATGAAGACCCGCGCGGCGAAGGTCGACGGCGGCTGGTTACTCACCGGCAACAAGATCTGGATCACCCATGCACCGATCGCGGACATCATGATCGTCTGGGCAAAGGCGAGCGGCGGCGCCGGGGGTGACGGAAACCCGCGTGACGGAACCATCCGCGGCTTCATCCTCGAGCGCGGGATGAAGGGGCTGGACACCCGGAAGATCGAAGGCAAGTTCTCGGTGCGCGCCAGCCCGACGGGCGAGATCGTGATGGACCAGGTGTTCGTGCCCGACGAACAGTTGCTGCCCGGCGCGACCGGCCTCAAGGGCCCGTTTGGCTGCCTGAACAACGCCCGCTTCGGCATCGCCTGGGGCGCGCTGGGCGCGGCCGAGTTCTGCTGGCATGCCGCGCGCAGCTACACGATGGCGCGCACCCAGTTCGGACGCCCCCTGGCCGCGAACCAGCTGATCCAGAAGAAGCTCGCCGACATGCAGTGCGAGATCGCGATCGGCCTGCAGGCCGTGCTGCGTGTATCGCGGCTGCGCGACGAGGGCCGGGCCGCGCCCGAGATGGTGTCGATCATCAAGCGCAACTCCACCGGCAAGGCGCTCGAGATCGCCCGCATGGCACGCGACATGCACGGCGGCAACGGCATCAGCGACGAGTACCACGTGATCCGCCACCTGCTCAACCTCGAGACCGTGAACACCCTCGAGGGCACCAGCGACATCCACGCCCTCGTGCTCGGCCGCGCGATGACCGGCCTGCAGGCGTTCAACTGACCAAATCCGGTTAATCCGGGTCAGAGACGATTTGGCGGCGCGAGCCTGTGAAACCGGCATGTCCGGGCTCATGGTCCTGGATGCAGGGTCGACCTGAAACTCCGGTGCCAGTGGGCGAGGCCGTTTCGGTCGGGCGGCCACCCGGATCGGTCTATCATCGTGGCTCTTGCAGCCGCAGCAGGCGTCGCAAGCCAACGCGCAGGAAGACATCGATGTCCCGGTTCGACCCCAACCTGTTCAAGCTCGCGATGCGTCGCGCAGCCACCGCGGTATCGGTGGTCACCACCGACGGGCCGGGCGGTCGTTTCGGCGTCACCGTGAGCTCCTTCTGCACCGCGACCGCCGACCCGCCGCAGATGCTGGCCTGCGTGTTCAAGACCAGTGCCGCCGCGGCCGCGATCCGTACCAACCGCCTGTTCTGCATCAACGTGCTCGACCGCACGCACCTGCATGTGGCGGACACTTTCGCCGGACGCATCGAACGCTGGCGCAACGACCGCTTCGCCTGCGACCAGTGGAAGACGCTGGCCACCGGCGCACCGGTGCTTGACCAGGGCATGATCGCGCTCGACTGCACGCTGGTATCCGAGACCGAACTGTCGACGCACTTCGTGTTCATCGGCCATGTCGAGAGCGTCGCGGTGAACGAAGGCGCACCGCTGCTCTACGCCGACGGGCACTACCGGCGGATGGCCGAACGCGACCAGGTGTCGGCGGAAGACCTGGACCTGTGACCCGCGCTGCGTCCGGCGGTCGTGTTGTTCATGCTCCGGCGAACCGCTAAGCTCGGCGCATGACCTCCCTGCTCTTCGTACATCGTGCGCGCACCTGGCCGTTCGGCATGTGCGCATCGTCGACCGGCATCGCGGCCGCGGCGCACCTGCGATGAGCGCGAAGGCACGCGACGCGCGGGCGCGACTGCAGGCGGCACCCAGGCCCCGCTCGTCTGCCGCGCCGGACAAGCGGGGCGGAGTCACCTCGATCTCCCGCACGCCGGTGCTGTTCATCAACGGTCCGAACGTGAACCTGGACGGGCATTCCGGCCAGCCCACCGGTGGCGGCGAGCCCTTGGAAGCGCTCGGCGAACGATGCCTGCGCGCCGCTGAAGCCAGCGCGATCAAGCTCGATTTCCGCCAGGGCAGCAGCGAGGGCGAGATGGTCGACGCGATCCAGCAGGCCATCGGCACGAAGGAGGGCATCATCATCAATGGCGCCGGCCTTGCCTGCACATCGATCGCGGTGCTCGACGCGCTGCAGGCCTTCCCCGGTCCGATCGTCGAGGTAAGGATGGGCAACATGCATTGGCGCGGATCCCTCGACCCTGCCTCATACATCTCGCGTGTGGCCACCGGCGTCGTATCCGGGATGGGTTCGGACGGCTGCGAGCTGGCGGTGCTGGCGATGCGCCGGCTGCTCGACCGTCCCAGGGCCTGAACGATGTCGCTCGTCTTCTACAGCCAGGTCGACAACGCGGACGACTGGCGCACGGCGCTGCATGCGGCCGATCCCGCGCTCGCGTTCCACGCCTGGCCTGCCTGCGGGCCGTTCGACGAAGTCGAGGCCGTGCTCGCATGGAAGGCACCGCCAGGCTTCTATCGGCAGTTCCCGAACCTGAAGCTGATCATCAACCTCGGCGCCGGGGTCGACAACATCGTGCGCGACACCACGCTGCCCGCGGGCATCCCGATCACCCGCATCTCGGATCCCGAGATGGGTCGGATGATGGGCCAGTTCCTGCTCACCTGCGTGATGCGCCACTTCCGCGAGTTCGGCACCTTCGAACGTGCACGTGCCGAGCGCCGCTGGGCCTATGTGCACCCACGCGAGACGCGCGAATGCACCGTCGGCATGATGGGGCTGGGCCAGCTGGGCGCGGTCGCCGCCGCCGAGTTCGTGCGCCAGGGCTTCCGCGTGCTCGGCTGGTCGCGCTCGCCGAAGGTACTGCCCGGTGTCGAGACCTTCGCCGGCATGGACGCGCTGCCGGCCTTCCTCGCACAGAGCGAGATCTGCGTGCTGCTGCTGCCGCTGACCGCCGAGACCGAGAACCTGATGACTGCCGAGCGCTTCGCGCAACTGCCGCGCGGTGCGAAGTTCGTCAGTGCCGGACGCGGCCGCACGGTCGACGAGGACGCGCTGGTCGCCGCGCTGCGCTCGGGTCAGCTGGCCGAGGCGACGCTCGACGTGTTCCATGAAGAGCCGCTGCCGCCGTCCCATCCGTTATGGGGTTTCCCGCAGGTGCTGATCACGCCGCACCTCGCATCGGTGGCGATCCCGCGCACGGCGGCGGCGCAGATCGTCGCGAACCTGCAGCGGGTACGCGACGGCGAACGGCCGGCGCACGAGGTCGAGCCGGCGCGCGGGTACTGACGCTCTGGTGCTGACGCTTCGGTGCTGACGCTTTGGTGCTGACGCTTTGGTACTGACGCTCTGGTACTGACGCGCGTCAGTTGTCGACGTTCACCACGTTGAAGTCGACCATCTGCGCATGGCTGAGCCAGTTCATCTCGCTCGCCAGGAACTTCGCGCCGCTGTCGACGATGCGGATCGACGCGCCCATCGCCATCACGTAGAGCGCCCAGCGCGACGCCGCCTGTGCGGAGAGCTGTTCGATCTCGAAGATCAGTCGCTGCGCCGATTCGATGCTGCCCTGGTTGCGCGCCTTCTCCATGATCGCGGCAATGCGCTGCACCGTCTGCGGATTGCTGGCGATGGTGGGCATGTGGATGCCGTAGCGCCCTCCCTTCTCGACGCGCCGTGCGACGCCACCGAGGAAGGCATCCGCGCAGGCGCTGGCGCACATCGCACCGGCCGGAATGCGTGTGTTCAGGCCGGCCTTGCGGATCAGCCGGCCGAGTTCGAGCCCGTCGGGTTCGGATCCGCCGCCGGAATTGAACAGGATCTCCTCGATCGGACCGGCACGCTGCAGTTCCTGTGCGAAGCGTTGGGCGTCGCCGCGCTGGATCATGCCGCCGCGCGGAAACCGCTCGCTCTTTGCCTCGTCGCGGATCAGCATCACCCGCCGGCCCTGGTAGTCCATCACCACGAAGTCGACGGCGGCCGCGGGCAGCGGCCCCCAGCAGGCGACCAGTGTCGCCGCAGCGAGCACCGAACGCAGTGCCGCCAGCCTCGTTCGTTCGAGCAGCCCTGCCATCGGCATCAGACGCGCACGCGCGCGCCGGTGCCCGGATCACGGCAGAACGTCGCCGTCTGCCGGACTTCCTGGCCCTGGATCACTGCGATCTCGCGCACTTGTTCGCAGCCGTCACGACCGGCTACCTGGGTCGGCCCGATGGCCTGTGCGCTGCCTCGGGCATTGCCGGTCCAGGTGACCGGCGGCGCCGAGTTGTTCGGGCCCTGCTGGGCCACGCGCTGGCGCGCTTCGAGCGCGCGGTTCTGGGCCGCCGCGCTCTCCTGCGGCGTGCGCGCCTTCGCCTGTTCCGCACGCAGCTGCGCTTCGATCTGCGCATTGCGTTGCTGCTGTTCGCGGGCCGTGGCCGCTTCGCGCTCGGCGATCGCTTTCTGGGCTGCGGCTTCTGCACGCTGGCGATCGGCTTCGTCGAGCCGCTTGCCGATCAGCGAGCCGGCAAAGCCACCCGCAGCGGCACCGATCAACGCGCCGACGATGCGCCGCTCGGGCGAGCCGCCAGCCACCGCGGCACCGATTGCGGCGCCACCGAGCGCACCGATCAGGGTGCCGCTGTCCTGGTTGGTGGCGCAGCCGCCGAGGGCGATCGCACCGGCCAGGACCAGTGCGCTGGAACGGCGTGCCATCGAGCCGCGCGCGGCAGCGGTCGGGCGGGTGCCTTGCCGTTCGCCCTGCTTGAGTCCTGAGGCCTTTGCAGCGTCAATCATGATGCTCCCCCTTTGGTTCTTCCCTGAAGAGCGGCGCGTCCTACGCCTGCCTGTGCGCTGTGCCGCGCAGACGGCAGTGAAGCCGACTCGGACGCGTTCGTCAAGGGCGTGCGCCGCGGAAAGGGGCCCCGCCGAGCCGGTTCGAATCAGCCACCCGTGCGAAGGTCCCGGCTTGCGTCTGGCGCTCGGGACAAGCCGACGATACCGACCGGTGCACGGTGGGCTTCAGGGCAACCGGCTGTCCCCGGTTCCCTGTTCCCTGTTCATCAGGCGCCGCGGTTCACGTAACCGTAGGCCAGGTTGGTCCGTCCGTCGCCCTGCTCGTCGTAGATGCGCTTTGCCCGCGCCACCAGGTCGTTGTCCAGCCCGGCGCGCATCGCCGGCGTGAACCGGTACAGCCGCGCGGAGTTCTCGGCGAAGATCGCATTCTTCACCGGGCCGTCGGGCGCACCGAGCGGCTTGAAACCGTGCTGTTTCTGCATCTCTTCCGGGATCTCCAGCCGGCGCAGCGCCTCGATCTGCCACTGTGGCGCGCCGGTCCATACCGCGTCGCTGCCCCAGACGATGCGGTCTGCACCCAGGCCGTTGACCAGCTGTCCGAGCATCGCCGCGCACAGCCGGGGCTCGGCGACCGTGCTCTGCGCGAAGATCTGTCCGAGGTCGCCGTACACGTTGTTCACCCCGAACTTCGCCGGGATCTCGGCCAGGTCGGTGACCCAGTCGATGCGGCCGGTCTTCTCGAACTGCTGCCAGCCGGTGTTCTGCGCGCCGCCGGTGAAGCGGAACCCGGAGTGGTAGATCACGAAGTTGAGCTGAGGCCAGTCCTTCGCGGCCTTGCCCACGTCGCGCACATCGGCGTACTTCACCAGGTCGGGGAACTTCATCGTGGTCGACGGCGGGAACAGGCCCTTGTGCACGCACACGTTGGCCAGGCTCGGGTTCGCCTTGCTCGCCTTCACCAGCTTCTCGTAGAACGGGTACATCAGCTTCTCGTCGTCGAGGTGCCATGGGTGGCGTGCGAGGTGCTTGTTCGTGTTGTCGCCGACCGTGTAGCCCTTGAACGAATCCGGCTTGAGCACCTCGAGGTCGCGATCGACCTTCTCCAGCCAGCCGGGCATGCCCGGCATGAAGATCGCATGCGAGAACATGCGCTTCGTGCCGCTCTGCCTGTTCACGTTGGTACGTGCATCGGCCTTCATCTCGTTGGTGAGGAACCAGTCGCGCGGATCTTCCGAGCCCGAGCCGGAGATCAGCGCCACCTTGGTGTCGCTGTCGAGATAGATCTCCTTGAAGTAGTTCGCGAACTTCAGGTCCTCGATGGTCTGCGGCTTGCCGGCGAGCGCCGGGTTCCAGCCCGAGCGGCCGACCGCCTCGCGCGAGCGCACGAAGCCCTCCAGCCGCGTGTCGTCACGCAGGAAGTGGGTGTGCATGTCCATGATGAACTGGCCCTTGAGCGCGGCCGAGCGCGCATTGGCCATCTCCGGCGTGGCGGCCTCGGCGCGGCTCACCATGTAGAGCGGGCCGAAGGTCTCGTTCATCGCGACGAAGGCGGCAGCCATGCCGGCCGAGGTCTTGAAGAACGCGCGCCGGCTCATGCCCTGGTGTTCGGCGAGTTCCGTGCCGATCGCCTTCACGCGCGCCTCGAATTCACGCTGGCGTTCGGTCTGCGGGGCCGGCATGAATTCGTCGGAGGAGACCGACTGCACGGGTATCGGGGAGGCGAACAGCGAGGATTCCGCCGGTGCCAGTAGTGCCAGGTCCTCGTCGCTCATCATGCTCATGCTGTCGTCCCCCTCGAGGCGCGCGCGTGCGCCATGTGTGTCCGGATTGGCGAGTGATGCGTCCCGGTCCGTCTCGCAGGATTGGGAGAGGTCAATCTACTGCGATTCGTCGGCCGTGGGTAGGGGTAGGGCGCCGGCGGCCGCGGGGACGTGCCTTCCAGCAGAGCAGGCCGAGACCGGCGGCTCGTCAGTCCTTTCGGACCAACAAGGGCCTTTCCGGCGCCGCGTTCAGCGCGACCCGGTCACTTTCGTCCTTCAGCTCCACCCCGGTCAGTTGCCGCTCGAACGCCTGCTCGACCAGCCATGCCAGCCTGAAGGCCGCCGCCGGATAGGACAGCCCCTCCGCTCGCACGTTCGAGATGCAGTTGCGCTCGGCATCGGTGCGTCCGACATGCGGTGCCCAGGTCGTGTAGACGCCCAGGCTGTCGGGCGCGCTCAGGCCCGGCCGCTCGCCGATCAGCATCACCACCAGCCGGGCGCGCAGGCGCTCCGCGATGTCGTCGGCCAGTGCCACGCGCGCCTGCGTCGCGATCACCACCGGGGCTTCCTGCACGCGTGCACTGCCCGGTCCGCCGAGCCCCTGCAGGCGCAGTTGCAGCAGCAACGGCACTGCATGGCTTTGCACTGCCACCGCGGACAGGCCGTCGCCGATCACGATACACAGGTCCGGGGCGGCCGGATGCGCCGCGCCGGCGCGATCGAGCGCTGCTGCGCTTTCGGTCGCCAGCCTGCGCCCGAGGTCGGGGCGGCGCAGGTAGACCTCCCGGCTGTCGGCCGCGCTGCGCGCCGTCATCGGTTGCCAGCCTGCCTGCTGCAGCGATCGAGCGAGCGTGTCGACATCCAGCGAGACGTGCACCGCGTCGCGTGCCTGCGCATGGGCGAGGCCGAAGCGCATGACCTCGCGGGTCGGCAGGCTCTGGCCAGCCCTGCCGATCGCGATATTGGCAGGGGTCAGGGCGCGCAGGCTCGACCAGGGGTCGGCGGTCACCAGCCCGCGGGGCGCGTCCCGATCCTTGTCCGGGCCGCTCATCCCGGCGCAGGTAACGCGGCCATCGCGCCGATGCCGCGGATCAGCGGATGGTCGGTGGCCACCGGCGCGATGCGTCCGTCGGCGCCGGCGATACCCATCCGCTCCAGCCATTGCTCGAACTCCGGCGCGCGCTTCAGTCCGAGCACGGAGCGCGCGAACAGCGCGTCATGGAACGACAGGCTCTGGTAGTTGAGCATCACGTCGTCCGCGCCCGGTACCGCGATGACGAAGGTGACGCCGGCCGCTGCCAACAGCAGCAGCAGCGTGTCCATGTCGTCCTGGTCGGCTTCGGCATGGTTCGTGTAGCAGATGTCGCAGCCGATCGGCAGCCCCATCAGCTTGCCGCAGAAGTGGTCCTCCAGGCCGGCGCGGATGATCTGCTTGCCGTCGTACAGGTACTCCGGCCCGATGAAGCCGACCACGGTGTTGATCAGCAGCGGCGAATAGCGGCGTGCGACCGCATAGGCGCGTGCTTCGCAGGTCTGCTGGTCGACGCCATGGTTGGCGCGCGCCGACAGCGCGCTGCCCTGTCCGGTCTCGAAGTACATCACGTTGTCGCCGATGGTGCCCCGGCCGAGCGAGCGCGTCGCATCGTGGGCTTCGTCGAGGATGGAGAGCGTCACCCCGAACGAGGTGTTGGTCGCCTCTGTACCGCCGATCGACTGGAACATCAGGTCGAGGGGGGCGCCCTGCTCGATCGCGCGGATCTGGCTGGTGACATGGGTCAGGACGCACGACTGCGTCGGGATCTCGAAGCGCTGGATCACCTCGTCCACCGACCGGATGAGGTCGGCGATCACCGGCAGGCTGTCGGAGGCGGGGTTGATGCCGATCATGGCGTCGCCCGCGCCGTAGAACAATCCGTCCAGCATCGACACGGCGATGCCCCGCGCATCGTCGGTCGGATGGTTCGGCTGCAGCCGAACCGACATCCGGCCGGGCAACCCGAGGGT
>JBIITW010000010.1:0-43393 GCA_044340265.1 Burkholderiales bacterium
TTTCGGCGACGGTCAGCCGCGCGAAGATGCCGCGTCCTTCGGGCACCAGGCTCATCCCGCGCCGGACCCGCTCATGGACGGGCAGCCGGGAAATCTCCTCGCCCTCGAACACGATGCTGCCGGCACGTGCGGACAAGGCGCCGGCGATGCCCTTCAGGCAGGTGGTCTTGCCGGCGCCGTTGGCGCCGATCATCGCCACCCGTTCGCCGGCGCCGACGTCCAGGTCGATGCTGCGCACCGCGACGATCGATCCGTAACCGAGTTCCAGCCCGCGGACCGAGAGCATCAACGGCCTGCCATCGTGGCGGGTGCACCGGCGTCCGGTACGCCAGCGTCCGGTACGCCAGCGTCCGGTACGCCAGCGTCAGGCGCCGGCGCGCCGAGGTAGGCCTCGATCACCGCCGGGTCGTTCTGCACCTCGGCGGGTACGCCCTCGGCGATCAGCTGCCCGCGGTCGAGTACCGCGACCCGGTCGCACAGCCCCATCACCAGGCGTACATCGTGTTCGATCAGCAGCACCGTGGTGCCCGCGTCGCGCAGCGATACGATCAGTTCGCGCAGCGATACGGTCTCCGAGGCATTCATGCCTGCGGCGGGCTCGTCGAGGGCGACCAGCTTCGGCCCCGAGGCCAGGGCCCGGGCGATCTCGAGTCGCCGCTGCAGCCCGTAGGGCAGGCTGCCCGCAGGCTCGTCGGCGAACGCGGAAACGCCGACCCGCTGCAGCAGTGCCTGCGCCTCGTCCTCGAGGCGACGCTCCTCGTCGCGTACCCGGCGCGTGCGCAGCACCGCGCCCAGGGCCCCGGTGCTGCTGCGCGAATGCATGCCGACCATCACGTTCTCGAGTGCGCTCATCTGGTGGAACAGGCGGATGTTCTGGAACGTGCGCGCGATGCCCCGCTGCACCACCCGGTGCACCGGTTCGCCGGTCAGCCGGTGCCCGTCCAGCAGGCAGGCGCCGGTGTCCGGCGCGGTAAAGCCGGTGATCACGTTGAACAGCGTGGTCTTGCCGGCGCCGTTCGGACCGATCAGGCCATAGACCGAGCCGCGCGCGACATCGATCGACACGCCTGACAGCGCCTGTACGCCACCGAACGACTTGCCGATCGCCTGCACCGACAGCAGCGGGGCCACCGTGCTCAACGCGGGCGCCCCGGAACGCGTGCGAATTCGCGCCGGCGCACGGCCGAGGGCCAGAGCCCGGCCGGTCGCCAGCGCATCACCAGCACCAGCGCCACGCCGAACAGCAGCAGGCGCAGGTCGGACGGTTCGACCAGCACTTCACCGAACAGCGAACGCTGCCAGCCGCCGACATAGCGCAGGGCTTCGGGCAGTGCCACCAGCAGCGCGGCGCCGAGCACCACGCCGCGGATGTGGCCCATGCCGCCGAGCACGACCATGCACAGCACCATGATCGATTCCATCAGGCCGAAGCTTTCGGGGCTGACGTAGCCCTGGAAACTCGCATACAGGCTGCCTGCAATGCCCCCGAAGCTGGCACCCATCGCGAACGCCAGCAGCTTCATGTTGCGCGTGTTCACGCCGGAGGCGCTCGCCGCGAGTTCGTCCTCGCGGATCGCGACCCAGGCACGGCCGACGCGCGAATGCTGGAGCCTGGCCGAGACGAACACCACCAGCACCGTGATCGCCAGGAACAGGTAGTAGTAGTTGTAGAGAGACGGGATCGACAGCGGGCCGATCGTGTGTACGTCGGCCATCGACACGCCGGCCACTTCGATCGGGCGGATCAGCGTGATGCCCTGCGGTCCGTTGGTGAGGTTGACCGGTGCATTGAGGTTGTTCAGGAAGATGCGGATGATCTCGCCGAAGCCGAGCGTGACGATCGCCAGGTAGTCGCCGCGCAGCTTCAGGGTCGGTGCCCCGAGCAGCATGCCGAACAGTGCCGCGACCAGCGCGGCGGCCGGCAGCAGCAGCCAGAACGGCAGGTGCAGCCCGAAGTGCGGCGACGCGCACAGCGCGTACAGGTAGGCGCCGACCGCGAAGAATGCGATGTAGCCGAGGTCGAGCAGCCCGGCGAAGCCGACGACGATGTTCAGGCCGAGCGCGAGCATCGTGTACAGCAGCACCAGGTCGAGCACCCTGACCCAGGCACGGCCGAGCAGGGCATCGACCATGAACGGGGCGAGCAGCAGCGCGGCGATGGCCAGCACCAGCAGCATGCAGCGCGCGAGCGGCGGCAGCGGCGCACCGCGCGCGCTGAACAGCGCCATCGCCGCGGCTGGCAGCCTAGGCACGCTCGGCCACCCGCTCTCCGAGCAGCCCCGAAGGACGGAACACCAGCACCAGGATCAGCACCGCGAACGCGAACACGTCCTGGTAGTGGCTGCCGAGGAAGCCGCCGGTCAGGGCGCCGATGTAGCCGGCGCCGAGGCTCTCGATCACGCCCAGCGCCAGGCCGCCGAGCATCGCCCCCGAGACGTTGCCGATGCCGCCCAGCACCGCCGCGGTGAACGCCTTCAGGCCGAGCATGAAGCCCATATGGTAGTGCGCCTGTCCGTAGTAGCCGGCGACCATCACGCCGGCCACCGCGGCCAGCCCCGAACCGATCATGAAGGTGAGCATGATGATGCGGTTCACGTCCACGCCCATCAGCCCGGCCAGTGCCGGGCTCTGCGAGGTGGCGCGCATCGCGCGGCCCAGCCGGGTGCGGTGGATCAGCAGCAGCAGCAGCGCCATCAGGGTGACCGTCATCACCACGATCACCACCTGGGTGCCGGTGATCGTCGCGCCGAGCACTGCATGCGGTTCGTTCGGCAGCAGCGGCGGGAACGAGATGTACTGGCGTCCCCAGATGATCATCGCCAGGTTCTGCAGCACGATCGACATGCCGATCGCGGTGATCAGCGCAGTCAGGCGCGGCGCATCGCGCAGCGGCCGATAGGCGACGCGTTCGAGCAGGGCGCCCAGCAGCATGCAGGCCGGGATCGCGATGCCGACGCCCGCCAGCACGATCAGCGGGCCGGGCAGCCCGCTGCCGGTGCCGATGGTCACCACCACCGAGATCGCGATCATGGCGCCGATCATCACGACCTCGCCATGGGCGAAATTGATCAGTCCGAGGATGCCGTAGACCATCGTGTAGCCGAGCGCGACCAGGGCATAGATGCTGCCGAGAACGATGCCGTTGATCAGTTGCTGGACGAAGATGTCGATCGGTCATGCCCCAGGAAAGAAAACGCCACCGGCAACACGGAAAGCAATCCGTGTGCCGATGGCGTCGGGAGTCCGCGCGCCGGGCTTACTTGGCGGGTGCGGGTGCGGCCGGTGCCGTCGCTGGCGGTGCGGCGGGAGCCGGCGCGGCGCCAGGCGCAGCAGCAGGTGCGGCGGCAGGTGCGGCGGGCGTTCCTTCCGCCGGTTTCGCAGCATCGGCTGCGACCGGCGCGGCGGCGGGTGCTGCGGCAGGTGCGGCGCCGCCGATCGTCTCGAGCGTCGCCCAGGTGTCGCCCTTCACCACGTACATCGTCACGCCACCGGCCTTGATGTCGCCCTTCTCGTCGAACGAGATGTTGCCGGTGACGCCCTGGCGAGCGACCTTTGCCAGCGCCTCGAGGATCTTCGCGGGTGCGGTGGAGTTGGCCGCCTTCATCGCGTCGATGATCGTCCACGTTGCATCGTACGCAAACGGTGCATAGATCTGGATGTCGCCGAACTTCGCCTTGAACTTGGTCGAGAACTGCTCGCCGCCAGGCATCTTGTCGATCGGCAGCCCGGGCGAGGAGGCAATCACGCCCTGGGCGGCGGCCCCAGCCAGCTTGATGAACTGCGCGCTCTGCGCACCGTCGCCAGCCAGCAGCTGGGCGCCCAGCTTCAGCGTGCGCACCTGTTCGGCCATCGGCCCGAACTGGGCGTCCATTCCGCCGAAGAACACGAGGTCGGGCTTCTTGCCGCGCAGCGTGGTCAGGATCGCCCGGAAGTCGGTCGCCTTGTCGTTGGTGTACTCGCGTCCGATGATGTTGCCGCCCGCGGCCTTCACCGCCTTCTCGAACTCGTCGGCCAGGCCCTGTCCATAGGCCGTGCGATCGTCGATGATCGCGATGCGCTTGCCGGCCAGCTGCTTCACGGCGAATTCGCCCAGCACCTTGCCCTGCTGCAGGTCGTTCGCGATCACCCGGTGGGTGGTCTTGAAGCCCTGGTCGGTGTAGGCGACGGCGGTCGCCGACGGCGATACCTGCGGAATGCCGGCGTCGCTGTAGATGCGCGACGCGGGGATGCTCGCCCCGGAGTTCATGTGGCCGACCACCGCTGCCACCTTCTTGTCGACGAAGGACTGCGCAACGACGGTCGCCTTGGTGCCGGATGCCTCGTCGTCCTCCACCACGAGATCGAACTTGACCCGGGTGCCGCCGATCAGGATGTTCGCGGCATTCGCTTCCTCGATCGCGAGGCGGGCGCCGTTCTCGACATCCTTGCCCAGGTGCGCCTGCGGACCGGTCAGCGGCGCAGAGACCCCGATCAGCACGGTCACCTCGGCCGGGGGCTTCGGAGCCTCCGCGACCGGTTTCGGCGGCTCTTCCTTGCTGCAGCCGGCGATGATCAATGCCGCGGTGGCGACCAGTGCGATCGAACGGCTCGCACGGTGGAACAGGTTGGACATCAGTGTCTCCTGGGGGGCGGGGCGGGGCGGGGTGGGTGGGGGGCGGAGCAGGCGCGATTATCGCCCTGTCGCACCGCCCGGAGAAGGGGGGCGCCGCGCGCGGCGCCGGGCCGCCAAAAGAAAAAGCCGGCCAAAGGCCGGCTTCGAAGCGACGCGAACGTCGAAATGCGCTTACTTGTAGGTGAGGATGTAACGCACCATCGACCGGATATCGGCTTCCGGGATGTGCTTGTGGGGAGGCATCGCGATCTGGCCCCAGACGCCGCCGCCGCCGTTCAGTATGTGGGCGACCAGCTTGTCTTCCGCACCCTTCACGTTGCGGTACTTGTTCGCGACGTCGAGGTGGGCAGGGCCGACCAGCTTCTTGTCGACCGCGTGGCAGGCCAGGCAACCACTCTTGGCCAGGAGTTCTTTCCCGGCGCCGGGATTGGCGGGCGCACCCTTGGCCTGTGCAAAGGCGCCGGACACCGCGCCGGCGGACAGCATCGCGGCGAGCGCGATCGAACGTACCCAGTTCTTCATTTGAATCCTCCGGATTGAATCATGCGGGAGTATATCCGACACGGTGTGGTCGGCGGCATTGCCGGCAGCGTGCCCAGTCAGTAACGCCGGGCCGGCCGGCGGGTTGACCTCCGCGACCGGATGCACCACGGGGCGGGCGTGCAGCGTGCTCAAAGCTCGCTCAGCATCCGCTCGTAGATGAACAGCTGCAGGGCGCTGCGCTGCGGCCGGTCGAGGTCGGAGAATTCCAGCCCGCAGGCGCGGTACTGGCTGGACGTGTCTTCGGCCTCGCGTGCATTGCGGATCGTGCCAGGCATGTCGAAGGTGATCGGTTCGCCGCTGACCTGGAGACGGAAGGCGACCTCGACCGCCGTGCCCACCACCGCCAGCTCGCGCGGTACGTGCACCAGCGTGCCGGCGATGCTCAGGTCCTTCATGTTGCACGCGACCCGGCCGCGCTGCCCGGCGCGGCCGACCGAGGCCACCGCGTTCAGCTGGATCCGGTGTGCCTTGCGGATCGAGGTGCTGCGCACCTGGTTCGGAAAACCCAGGTGCAGGTAGGGGTAGGGGGCGAGCTGGCACTTGAGCACGGACGTGTCGAAGCTGTAGGCGAACTTGCCGCGCAGCGCCATCACCTTCAGCTGCCGCCCGTCCTTCATGTAGATCATCGCGCCGTTGACCACCGGATGGCTGACCAGCAGGCTGCGCTTGTCGAGTGCCCCGATCAGGCGCACCGGGTAGCGGTCGGCGGTGCCGTCGTCGCAGCGCAACTGCAGCGGGTCGCCCATGCGCAGCGTGGTTTCCAGGAAGCCGACGATGGTTTCCTCGGGGGCGTCGGACACCGCCTTCGCCACCGGCAGGTTCTCGGCCGACAGGCCGCGCCGCTCGTTGGCTTCGTTCGCGGCCAGCCGCGACGTGAGCACCGACGGCCGGTACAGGAGACCCTTGCCCTGCGGCTTGGTGTCGTCGCTGAACATGCCCTGGTCGCGCAGCGACTGCAGCACGAAATCCGATTCGATCACGCAGCCGTGCCCGAGCAGCAGTACCCGGTCCTTGTCATACACCGAGTAGGGGATCGGTTTCCCGATCTGGAGGTCGTCCTTTCGAAGGGGTTGCAGCGGCATTCCAGCCAATCCAGACAAGTCGATGTCCGGATAACGGCGAAATCGAGCGGGAACTTTAGCGCCGGCCTGCCGCCCGGCCTCTCGTCGGCAGGCCGACCCCGGACGGTCAGTCTTCGGACAGGTCGGTCACCGCCCCCTTGCTGGCACTCGACACCTGGCGGGTGAACTTGCCCATCAGCCCGCGGTTGAAGCGCAGCGGCGGCGGCGTCCAGCCGGCCTTGCGACGGGCGATCTCTGCGTCGTCGACATTGAGCTGGATCAGCAGCTGGTCGGCGTCGATGGTGATCGAATCGCCCTCCTTGACGAAGGCGATCGGGCCGCCCACCTGCGCCTCGGGCGAGATGTGGCCGACCACCATGCCCCAGGTGCCGCCGGAGAACCGGCCGTCGGTGATCAGGCCTACCGAATCGCCGAGTTCCTGGCCGATCAGTGCCGCCGTCGGCGCCAGCATCTCCTGCATGCCGGGGCCGCCCTTCGGGCCTTCGTAGCGGATCACCAGGACGTCGCCGGCGACGATCCTGCGCGCCATGATCGCTTCCATGGCCTGGTTCTCGGAGTCGAACACCCGTGCCGGGCCGGTGATCTGGCGCTGCTTCAGGCCGGTGACCTTCGCCACGCAGCCCTCGGGCGACAGGTTGCCCTTCAGGATGGCCAGATGGCCTTCGGTGTACATCGGGTTGTCCCAGGCGCGGATCACGTCCTGGTCGTCGCGCCGGGTGGTCGGATGCAGCGCCAGTTCCTCGGCCATCGTGCGACCGGTGATGGTCATGCAGTCGCCGTGCAGCAGCCCCTTGTCGAGCAGCATCTTCAGGACCACCGGCACGCCGCCGGCGCGGTGGAAGTCGGCGGCCACGTACTTGCCGGACGGCTTCAGGTCACACAGCACCGGCACGCGGCGGCGCACCCGCTCGAAATCGTCGATGGTCCACTCGACCTCGGCGGCTGACGCAATGGCCAGGAAGTGCAGCACGGCATTGGTGGAACCGCCGGTGGCCATGATCAGCGACACTGCGTTCTCGATCGACTTGCGGGTGATGATGTCGCGCGGGCGCAGGTTCTTGCCGATCGCCTGTACCAGCACTTCGGCGGACAGCGCGGCCGAGTCGGCCTTCTCGGGATCGGGCGAGGACATCTGGGAGGAGCCGAGCAGGCTCATGCCCATCGCCTCGAACGACGAGGACATCGTGTTCGCGGTGTACATGCCGCCGCAGGCGCCGACCGACGGGCAGGCATTCTTCTCGATGCCCACGAAGTCTTCCTCGGACATCTTGCCGGCAGCGAACGCACCGACCGCCTCGAACGCGGACACGATGGTCAGGTCCTGCCCCTTCCAGCGGCCCGGCTTGATCGTGCCGGCGTACACGAAGATGCCCGGCACGTTGATGCGCGCCATCGCGATCATGCAGCCGGGCATGTTCTTGTCGCAGCCGCCGAAGGTGATCACGCCGTCCATCATCTGGCCGTTCACCGAGCACTCGATCGCATCGGCGATCACCTCGCGCGACACCAGCGAATACTTCATGCCGTCGGTGCCCATGCCGATGCCGTCGGTGATGGTCGGCACGCCGAACATCTGCGGCATCGCGCCGGACTTCTTCAACGCCGCGATGCCGCGGTCGACCAGCGGCTGGATGCCGGCGTTGCACGGGTTCATCGTCGAATGGGTGTTGGCCACGCCGACGATCGGCTTGGTGAAATCTCCGTCGCCGAAGCCCACGGCACGCAGCATCGCGCGGTTGGGGCTGCGGGCCACGCCCGCGGTGATCAGTTTCGAGCGCCAGTTCTCTGCCATCGGGGTACTCCTCGTTCGCTTTGTTCGCTATTGCGCATGACCACGCATGATAGCAGCGCCCACCCGGGGCACGCGCCGGCCACCGTCCCCGGCCTGACCTGCATCACCGTTCATTTGCGGGCTGCCGGGGTAACATCCTCGAATGTTCGTCTTCCCCGACTTCGACCCGATTGCCCTCCAGCTGGGGCCGCTGGCGATCCGCTGGTACGGCCTGATGTACCTGCTCGCCTTCGGGCTTTTCCTGTGGCTGGGCAAGCAGCAGGCGAAGGCCGAACCGCGCTGGGGCATCGCGCCCTCGCAGGTCGACGACCTGCTGTTCTACGGCGTGCTCGGCGTGGTGCTCGGCGGGCGGCTCGGCTACATCCTGTTCTACAAGCCGGGCGAGTACCTGGCCGACCCGATCAGCGTGCTCTATGTCTGGCAGGGCGGCATGTCTTTCCACGGCGGGCTGTGCGGCGTGCTGGTGGCCACCTGGCTTTACGCCCGGTCGATCGGCATGCGCTGGCTGCAGCTGACCGATTTCATCGCGCCGCTGATCCCGCTGGGGCTGGCGGCGGGCCGCATGGGCAACTTCATCAACGGCGAACTCTGGGGCCGGCCGACCGACCTGCCCTGGGGAATGGTGTTCCCGTATGTCGACCACCTGCCGCGCCATCCGTCGCAGCTCTACCAGTTCGCGCTGGAAGGCGTCGCGCTCTATGCCGTGCTTGCCTGGGTCGCGCGGCGACCGCAGCCACGCGGGCTGGTGTCCGGGGTGTTCCTTGCCGGATATGCGGTGTTCCGCTTCATCGCCGAATTCGCGCGTGAACCCGATGCCTTCCTCGGGACGCTGGGCTTCGGGTTGACGATGGGTCAGTGGCTCAGCGTGCCGATGGCCGTGATCGGCGCGGTGATGATCGGGGTGGCGATGCGGCGGCCGGTCGAGCCGTCGGATCCGTCGGTACCCGCCGCGCGATAGCGGGGCCGGTACCGACGCGGGTCGTTACTGCAGCGAGGAGCCGGAGGCCGGCTGGCCGGCGGTCGGCTCCATCGCCGCCGCACGGTCGGACAGGCGGCGGAAGTTCTCCAGCGAAAGCAGGTGCGAATACAGGCGCGAAAGCACGCCCTTGCGCGCGAGGTCCTGCAGTTTCGCCGAATCGAGCTCGTTCAGCTTGTTCTCGTCCACGCGATGCATGCCGGTCAGCTGCAGCGTTGCGCCGGTGGTCAGCGAGGCCTGCATGTTGAACGGCTCGAGCAGGCCGAGGTCGGCGACGACCTTGCACAGTTCTTCGCTGCGCACCAGGTCGGTCTCGTATTCCTGCAGCAACTTCTCGAGCGCCTGCCATTCCGCAGTCGCGTTGCCGGCCTGGTCGAACAGCGCATCGCCCTCGGGTACCACCGCGTTCTTCACCACGCAGACGACCCGCTCGTCGCGCTGGGTGTTGTCGACCGTGACCTTGGCCATGCAGAATGGAAAGCGCCGCACATAGGCGGGCACGTAGACCGAACGGTCCCAGCCCAGCGGCGACACGAACAGGTTCTGCTTCGCCTTCAGGCCGAGGATGGCCATGGTCATGAAGCTCGCGCCGTTGTCGGCGGACACGAAGACGATCGGGTAGTCGCGCTGTGCGACCGGTATCTCGGTATAGGACACCGGGATCACGTGCAGGTCGCGGCAGAACGCCGGCGTGTCGCCCGGCTTCGGCAACACCACGCGATCGGTCTTCTTGAGGGTGTCGATCTCGGGATAGGCGAAGGGCGGGGTGATCTGCATGGGCGGAACAGGGCTCCAGGGGCGGGCGCAAGGCCCGGGGAAGCAAAGTATACGGATCGGCCGCGAAGATACAGGTTCACGGGGTCACGAGTTTCAGGCATAATTTCGCACGCTGGCACCGGGGAAGCCATTTTTTGCAGGCTTCCACAACCCGTTTCGGCCCGTGGGGACGTAGCTCAGCTGGGAGAGCGTCGCGTTCGCAATGCGAAGGTCGGGAGTTCGATCCTCCTCGTCTCCACCAATTCAACGCAACTCGGCGTCCCGCTCCCCATTCGACGCGTCGGACGCTGGTCCAGATCCAGGTTCCCATCGCGGCGGGCGCGCGGACCATCGCGCGAAAGGGTCAGTCCGGGCCCGTTTCACCATGACGTGCAACGCGATCGGGCGAGATTGCGTTACCCTCATCCCATCTGTCGAAACGCCTTGTAGATGTCCCTCATGCGTGCTTTGTCCATCGCTGTCTTTGGCAACACGAACAACTACATGTTGTTGCTCGCCCAGGCATTGATATCGCTCGGCCACAGCGTGCGGCTGGTGCTGAACAGGAAAGAACTGCTGCATCGGCCGGAAGCAAGATATCCTGACTGGGCGCAGGGCTACCCGGAATGGGTGATCGACTCTTCCCACATCACCGACGAGGACATCGCCTACCTGACGCCGGCCGTCGATGAGCTGACGCACCTCCTGACGCATCGCATAGACCTGGTAATCCTCAACGATACCGGTCCGGCCCTCTCTGGATTCCTGCGGGTTCCGCATGTTGCAGTATTGACCGGTTCGGATCTTGCCTACTTTGCCAGTTATGAGTCGTTGCGAATGCGGACAAGCATGTGGGACCCTGCATTCAAGCGCTCTGCCGCGGGGCGCCGTTATCTGTTGAAGTGGTCCGATTTCGTAGCTCGGCAGCGAGACGGGATCCTGTCGGCCGAGGTCGTCTGCTATGGCCAGCGAGGCCTCATACCCAGCGGCGATCAGGCCCTGGATGAAATCGGTGTTGGCGATGATCGTCGCATGATGCTGTTTTTCGCGAATACGTTCGATTTGCAGCCGGCGGCGCCGGTTCAAAACCCTCGCATGAGAGTCCTGTGCGGTGCCCGTATCGCCTACAGGAAAAGTGTCAATCCGACGCTCAGTGCAATGGATTTCAAGGGCGTGGATGTCTTGCTGGCAGGGTTCGCGATGTACGTAAAGGCGGGCGGGCAGGGCGAATTGCGACTGGTCAGGAAAGGGCCGGATGTCGACGCGGCGGTCGCGCTCATCGATCAACTGGGTATTGGCGGAAGCGTTCACTGGCTGGATGAAATGCCCCTCTCGCGGTTCTACGAGGAAATGTCCGATGCAGACTTGATCTGCGATCAGTTTGGCACTTCATTTCCCGGCATGGTCACAACCGACGCTTATGCCTTGGGGCGCCCAGTAATGGCCAATTTCATGAACGATGTGTTCGCTCAACGCTTCCCTGAACCGCTGCCAGGTTTTGATGCGGTTTCGGCAGAACAGATAGCCGCGCATCTGGGTCTTCTGGAAGGCGATCGAGGTTTGGGGGTCGAGATGGGTTATCGCGGCCGCGCCTACGCTGAGCGTTACCTCTCGCCAGAAAGCATGGCGCAACAATTGCTGGAAAGACTCGGTCTGGCGAGTGTCCCGGCATGAGGGGAAGACTTCCGTATTTCCCAAGCGCGTGCCGGGTCCAAGAAGCATGAAGCCTTTGAGTGTAGGGTCCGCACTCCAAGGCGTTTACAACCATCGTAGTCTGCTTCGCTCGCTCGTCGTCCGAGATATCGAGACACGGTACCGGGGAACGATGCTCGGGTTCTTGTGGGCCTTCATCTATCCCCTGCTCATGTTGGCGGTCTATGCCTTCGTTTTTGGAGGCGTATTCAACGTCCGATGGGGCGGAGCGGGCGACATGAAGGATTTCGTCTTGATGCTGTATTGCGGCCTTATCGTGCATGCGGTGTTCTCCGAAACCCTGAGTCGTGCGTCCAGTGCCATCCTGACGAACCCGACCTACGTTACCAAGGTGGTATTCCCGCTCGAGTTGCTGCCGCTGAGCCTGCTTGGCTCAGCACTGTTCAATGCGCTCGTTGGGCTGGGAATCCTTTCCTGCTTTGTGCTGATCAAGCACCAGGCGATTCCCCCGACAGCCCTGTTCGTACCCCTCGTATTGTTGCCGCTGCTAATCTTCACCGCAGGCTTGGCCTGGCTGCTGGCTGCATTGGGGGTGTTTTTTCGTGATGTCGGGCAAATGATTGCCGTGACGATGTCGGTCCTTCTGTTTCTAAGCCCCGTCTTCTACCCGGCTTCGGCTGCGCCTCGCTTGGCCCAATGGCTCATTCATCTGAATCCTTTGACCTTTCCAATGGAACAGTTGCGGGCGGTGCTTATCTTGGGCAATGCGCCCGATTGGCTGCATTGGTCCATCTACCTGCTTGCGGCATTGCTGACGGCAGTCGCAAGCCTTTGGCTTTTCCAGAAAGCCAGGCCGGCTTTTGCCGACGTGATCTAGGCTGCAGATCCGATGACGCCACCGATCCAGCTGTGTTCGATCAGCAAGTGTTATCGGATCTTCCAGAATCCGCGCGATCGGTTCAGGCAGGCGCTGCTCGATCGCCTGAAATTCCTTTCTGGCGGCGGCCCTGCAGCGCCGTTGTACCGCGAGCACTGGGCATTGCGTGATGTCAGCTTCGAACTGCATCCAGGAGAGGCAGTCGGCATCATTGGACGTAACGGCGCCGGGAAGAGCACGCTGCTGCAGATCATTGCGGGCACCCTCGCGCCGACGTCGGGCACCGTCAATACTGTCGGTCGAATAACCGCTCTGCTTGAACTGGGTAGCGGCTTCAATCCAGAGTTCAGCGGCAGGGAGAACGTTTTCCTCAACGCGCAGATCCTCGGGATGACGCGCGACGACGCGCTGGCGCGATTCGACGAAATTGAAAGCTTTGCAGATATCGGAGACTTCATTGATCAGCCAGTCAAGACATACAGCACTGGAATGATGATGCGGTTGGCATTTGCAGTTCAGACTGCTGTACAGCCAAAAGTGCTCATCATCGATGAGGCGCTGGCAGTCGGGGACATGTTCTTTCAGGCCAAGTGCATGGCGAGGATCAACAAGCTTGTCGACTCAGGGGTGGCACTCCTTTTCGTGAGTCACGACGTGGGCGCAGTCAGGCAGATTTGCCGTCGCGCGGTGCTGCTTGATGGCGGTCAAGTCCGCGCGATCGGATCCGCAGCTTCGGTGGCCGACCAGTATGCGAAGACGCAGTTGGAGGACAGAACCAATGCAGCGAAGCAGTCCTTGAAGAAAGGATCGATTGAAGCCGCGGCCGCCCAACCGCCCCTGTTGGTTGCGCGCGAATCCGCTGGCGACCCGCTGCCGGTTGACGATGCATTGGTCGGGCAAGAAGCCTTTGCGCAACGTGCGCTGCTCAACCGCGTGGGCAGCAGAGCCGCTGAAGTTGTCAACGTGCAGATGTTGCGAGACGGCCAGTACCGCACGGAATTCGACTTCAACGATGAGGTGGTGGTCCGGGTGGTCATTCGAGTGGACGAACCCCTGACTCGTCTCAACGTATCGCTGAAGATTCGTACGCTCCAGGGCTCAGACCTGGTCTTTCTCGACACCAGGCTGCTTAATCAGATGGACCGGGTTTACCAGGCGGCGCGTTTCTATTGTTTCGATTGGAAACTCAGGGTCCCGATGATGCATGGCCATTACGCCCTTGCCTGTGGCTTGGCCCATCCGCCCGAAGTCCCAGGGGATGACTGGCAGTTTGTCGATGTCATCCCTCATGCCTACGAGTTCTCCATCGGTGCCCGACCTGGGGGCATGATCGACGGCTTCGTTACGCTGCCCGCCGAACTTCAGGTGCGGTGCATGACTGACGAACGAGGAATTGCAAGCGCTGCAGCGACTGCGTGATCGGTGTGAACAAGGACGTTCGGTCCCGTCTTGCGCCTAGACGGGGCCCGTGCATAAGCCCGGAAGCATCTGCCCCGTCGGAGATAGACTTGTCAAACAAGAGAGAGCAATACCTGGCGTTCGGTACCCCCGACTTTACGGAGGCGGAGATAAGCGCTGTCACGAGGGTCATGCGCTCGGGATGGGTGGGGATGGGGCAGGAAACCTTTTCCTTTGAAAGGGAATTGAGCGAGTACATCGGCGCGCCCGAGGTGGTCACCGTCAACTCCTGCACTTCGGCGCTGTTCCTGTCACTGCTGGTGGAGCGCGTCGGGCCCGGCGACGAGGTGATCGTGCCCAGTCTTACATGGTGCGCGACAGCCAACGCGGCACTTTACCTGGGGGCGACACCGGTGTTCTGCGATGTCGACCCCGTGTCCATGTGCGCCACCCCGGCGTCTGTCGCGGAGAAGATCACGCCGAAGACAAAGGCAGTGATCGTTGTCCACTATGGCGGGTATGCGATTGATGTGCGCGCACTGCGGCAAGCGCTGCCCGCTCGGGTCGCTATCATTGAGGATGCGGCCCACGCGCTGGGTTCAATTTATCCCTGGGGAGGCCGCGTTGGCGCCTCAGGCAACACCGTGTGCTTCAGCTTTTACGCCAACAAGAATCTATCGACTGCCGAGGGTGGGGCTATCGCGCTTGCTGATGCAACCAAAGCCGAGCGTCTGAGATCACTGCGAATGAGCGGCATGGATTCGAACGCCTGGTCGCGATACATCAAGCCTTCGGCCGCGTTTGCCACCGGTGTTACGGAACTCGGATACAAGATGAACTTTACCGATCTCCAGGCGGCGATTGGGCGTGTCCAGTTGCAACGTCTGGACGAGATGGCAGTCGTTCGACGAGAAGTGGCCGATCGCTACCGCCTCCGTCTTGATGAACTGGGTGCCCACGTTTCCTTTCAAGGGGGGGCTTTCGACGAAGGCCATTCTCGTCATCTGCTTGTCGGCAACTTCGGCAAGGAGCAAACGGGTATGGAGCGGGATGAACTTTTGCTCGCGCTCAGGGCGGCGAACATCGGCGCTAGTATTCATTACAGGCCCTTGCATCAGCAAGCTATGTATGCCCTGGGAGGACCAGTATCACTGCCGATAACCGAGGCGCTGGCTGAGCGGATCATGACCCTTCCCATCAGCGCTCGAATGAACGCGGCAGATGTGGATTACGTAGTGGAGCAGTTCGCGAGGCTGACTGTTGGAGCATGACGACGTTGTTGCGCCCTGGAATGGCAATGAACCCGTCTGCATGTCTGTACTTTCAACACGTGAATCAAAGGCGAAGATGAGCAACCTGACTCCCTCTGGCGGTAATGCTGTTCGATACGATTTCGGTGGCCGCCTGACGGCTGGATTTCCGTCGCAGATCCTCATGGATATCACCGAGGTCTGCAATCTGGCATGCACACACTGCCCACACCCGGCTTTTTCGAAATCGACTCACTATGCAGGACGGCATCTCGATCCAGCCTTGAATGAGAAGATGATCGAGGAAGTCCGGCAGCACGGAAAAGGGCTCACCAAATACATTCGCTATGCCAGCAATGGCGAGCCGTTGGTTCATCCGGATGGATACGACATGATCCAGTCGGCAGTAGACCACTCCGGTGTTTACGTGACGTTGACCACCAATGGCACGATCATGAACGAGAAACGGACACAGCGCCTTCTCGCTTCCGGGGTGAATTTGATCGACATCAGCATCGACGCGTTCGCCCCTGAGACCTATGCCAAGATTCGCGTCAACGGAAGGCTCGAGGTTACGCGCGCGAACGTGCTGCGATTGATTCGTTGGGTACGCGAATCAAAGGCCAAAACGAAAGTGGGCGTCAGTTTCGTTGAGCAATCGCAGAACACGGCTGAGATGGCGGACTTCGAGCGATACTGGAAGGATCAGGGTGCAGACTTCGTGGTAATCCGCCGCCTGCATTCCTGTTCAGGTGCCGTCGTAGAACTCGCTGACAAGCGTCGGGACGAGTTGAGTTCTGTGGCACGTCGCCCGTGTCTCTATCCGTGGGAGCGCATCGCAATCAACGCGCGCGGTGATCTTGCCTTTTGCCCTTCGGATTGGGTGCACGGATCGTATGTTGCCGACTATCGCGAAACCACGATTGCCTCAGAGTGGCAAGGTGAGTTCTACACCGCCCTCCGCCGAGCGCACCAGACCGGTGACTATTCCAGACACGCGTTCTGTGGAAATTGCCCGGATTGGTCGGCAACGCGATGGCCGGGAGAAGGCCGCAGTTATGCGGATATGGTTGAGGAGTTCATCGACGCCGAAAGCCCCGCGCAATGAGCAACCATGCCTTGCCGATTGCCGCCCAGATCGAAGCTGCGGTCAGCAGTATTCCCGGGTGGTCCCCGATCGATCAACTCCTGACGCTCTTCACCCTCGGTTGTGCGAGCGCAGCTGTCCCCGGCGACATACTCGAAGTCGGCTCGTGGTGTGGACGCTCCGCCGTGGCGCTCGGCATGGCGGCGAGGCTGAACGAGGGCACGAAAGTCCACTGCGTTGATCTGTTTCCGGCGAGGGACGACTGGTATCGCAATGCTGACGGGAGCTACTCGTTCTCGGTTGTCATCGACGATCGCAAGGTGAATGCATATTCCGAGCAGACGGTCTGGGAAGAGCCGTTCAAGCGGGACATCGCACCCATCTACGAAAGATACGCCGGCACGCTGGATGCTTTTTCGGAAGCGGTCCGAACGCACGACCTTTCCGATGTCGTTTTCCCCATCAAGGGCGATCTTGAGAGCTTCGCTCTCAATGCGCCGAGCAATCTTCCGATCCGCATGGCGTTCGTCGATGGCGATCACAGCTATGCCGCGGTCGTGAATGATATCGACGTCGTCGAACGCTATTTGCTCCCCGGTGGCTGGCTATGTCTCGATGACGCCTTTTCGAGCTACGCTGGCGTGAACGAGGCGATCGAAGAAAGGATCCTCGCGAGTGGAAAGTACGATTTCTGCCAGCAGATGACGAGAAAGTTGTTTGTGGCGAGGCGCCGGCGATAGGGGAGAAGCGCTATGAGCGATATGGCAGACCGCCATGAGCCCGAACGGAAGCAGAAAGAGCTGCTTGAGCAGTTGTACCGTACGACCCAGTTGAGCCCGTTTGAGCAGTTCCGGAACTTCCCGGTATTCACCCCGAGATTCAATCTCGCGCGGTTTCTGGCCCACTACGAGATCTTCAAGAGCGTGGTGGATGTGCCAGGCACCATCGTAGACCTTGGCGTTTACCGCGGCAGTTCGACGTTTACCTGGGCGAAGCTTTGTGAAATTTTCTGTCCCACGGACATCAGGAAAACCGTGTTCGCTTTCGACACGTTCGAAGGGTTTCCCCGCATCGGACTCGAGGATGGTGGTGAGAACCCGGAGCAGGATGTCGTGCCCGGAGGCTATTTCGGCGGACGTTCCGTGGAAGCCGATATGTTGATCGCACAGGAAGCAATGAACCACGATCGGCATCTCAGGCACAAGAACCGGATCGAGTTCATCAAGGGCGATGTTGCCGAGACGATTCCGCGATTTGTCGCAGAAAAGAGCGATGGCTTCAAGATCGCGCTCCTGAACCTGGATTTCGATCTCTACGGACCCACTAGCATCGCGCTCGAGCATTTCGTCCCCAGGATGTCCAGGGGGGGGGTCATTCTGGTTGATGAGTATGCAGTCGACACCTTCGGCGGCGAAACCAGAGCGGTAGACGAGTATTTCCAGCGACACTTCGGCAAGCGTCCGCGCGTAGAAAAATTCTGTTGGCACAGCAACCCGACCGGGTTCATCAAGGTCGACTGGTGAGGGTTGGTATCATCCAGTCATCGTTCATCCCCTGGCGTGGATGCTTTGACTTCATCGCCAGCGTGGACCTTTTCGTGTTCCACGACGATATCCAGTATACGAAGGGGGATTGGAGAAACCGTAACAGGATCAAGACCGCGGCGGGAGTTGCATGGCTTACCGTCCCGGTTTCCTACAAGAAGGTTTCTCAGAAGATCTGCGAGACACCGATCGTCTATAGCAAGGCGTGCGCGGCCCGGCATTCAAGGATCTGGCGTGAGAGTTACCAGAACGCCCCGTTTGTTGATGTGACGAACGAAATCCTCTTTGCCTTGCAGCCTGCAGAAAAAGACCTGACTATCAGTGAGTTCAATATCAGGCTCATCCGGGGGGTATGCAGTTACCTCGGGATAACGACTCGACTCGCGCTATCAAGCGAATTCGACGCGCAAGGCACGAAGACAGACCGGCTTATCGACATACTCACGAAAGCGGGTGCGACAACCTACCTGAGTGGGCCAAGCGCAGATGGCTATCTCGACAAGGAGATGTTTCGCTCGAACGGGATCCAGCTTGAATACAAGACCTACGATTACGCACCGTATCCACAGCTGTGGGGAGACTTTGTCGGTGAAGTAACCGTCCTGGACCTGATCGCGAATTGCGGACCACAATCGAGAAGCTTGATCACGAGTCGCTCGCCCGATGTGGTGGTCGCATCCCGGTCGTGAGTGCGCCGATGTTCATCAAGGAGAATGCCCCGATGGTTCCGAGGGCAATCCACGCTCAGTGGAATCGCACGATCCGGTCAAAGTATCGAGCTGCTGTAGGGTCGCTTGACTCGGAAACTCGCGCGAACGTTCGAACCCCGCCGATGGGCGTGGCGTCGGACTCGGTGTAGATGAGCGCGACTTCTCCGGTCAGGTAGAGCGCGCGGTTTCTCGATGGGTCCTCGCTCAGCTTTATTGCAGACGACTGGCCCCTTACGTCAGTCTCGAACGAGGTTCTGAACGTCGACGGCAGTCTGGAGCCGAGAAGCAGCAGCGCGATCACCGCTACGATCGCCAGGTTCGCTGCGCTGAGCGGTCCAGTCGTGCGCGCTTGTCGCGGCTGCTCGGAATCATCGCAGATCGCCAGCAGCAGACCCAGCGGGAGAAGAAAAGACACCGTTGCCATCAGGCGATCGTACTGGATCAATGAGAGCCCGGTCAGAAAGCCCGTCGCAGTCAGAAACAGGGTAAAGCAGATAGCTGCGGACAGGTGCGATCGACGGATGCCGTCGCCGATCAGGATAAGGAGCCACATGATCGTGGCCGCACCGCGCGCGGGCCCTTCGAGCAGAGACAGCATCCCTAGGAACATACCCAGCAATGCCATACGCACGGTCAGGTCAACCGTGCCTGAGCGCTCCGCACAACGGCCTCGCCGATTCAGGTAGAGACGACCTGTTGCGGCAACAATGACTGCCAGAAGGAACGGCAAGCTGAGCAGCTGGCTTGCAGCCTCACCAGTCCAACCGAGCGCTTGACCGACATAGAACCGCGCCCCCGCCCCAGAGGTTGCAAAGGAGACCAATCCCTCGAGTATCGAACGCGTCGTGGGCGCAGCCTGAAGAAAATCGGCATGACAGTCCGAATTCCATGTATGCGCTGGATGCGAATAGACACAGTAGAGGCTCGCCATCCCGTTGTTCACGGTGCCGAAGGCATTCTGAAGCGACCCCTCGAGAGCGAGTGGGACTGCGAAGAACAGGAGGGCGACTGCTCCGGGCCACATTCGACGGGTTCTCAAGCCGTTCAGGAGGAGCAATCCGACGATCGCCAAGCCGCCAAGCAGCATAGGCCCGCGTATCACGGCAGCCAGACCCAAGGTCAAGAAGCCGGCGGCCAGCGTAAGCGGTTCGAGCCGTGTGACCGCTGCAAGTATCAGGAGCGTTCCACAGGCCGTGAGTGCAAACGCGATGAAATCAGGTGTCAATGCTCCGAAGTTCAGTGGATCCAGGTAGTGCGCTTGACGTCCGACGACCACGATGACTAACGCGACGAATGCGATCCTGATCGGTGGCGACGACAGGAAAAGGGCGAGGCAGGCCAATACCCCGCCTGTGATCAGAAAAACCCATGGTGCGTTCTGTGGTGTTCCGCCGATATTGGCCGACGTGGCGAGGAGGAGGCCCCAGGTTGGCCGGTACAGATAAACAGGGGCTTCATCCAACAGAAGCAACCTGATCGCGCCGTCGAGCCACGGCACCAGTGCGTCGGAATCGGGTAACGCCCGTGTTCCGAACACGGTCATCACGTCCATTTGCTTCACGAAGACCGAGCCCAGCGCGAACACGGAAAGCGCGCACAAGACCGGCACCCAGTCGGCTCGGAGTGCAGCAGTGCTGATCCTCATCGGTGCGCCTCAGCGATCTGCAATAAACAGATAGTCTGCGTAACCTGACGGCGAGCGCGCAGCGGCTGCGGCTGCCGGGTCGAGCGGCATCACACCTTGCGTGTCTCTGGGGTCGAACATCCGGTATCCCGCTTCCGCGACGCAGGCAACAAGGGCCGCTGCACTCGTATCCTGTTCTCCCAGCGCCTGGTCATCTATCTCGATCAGCAGCGCCGGGTGATCGCGTTCCAGGATCGCCATCGCTCCAGCAAGGACTCGCATTTCGGCTCCTTGAACGTCGATCTTGATCAATGAGACTCTGGGTCGTCCTTGTTGCTCAATCAGCGAATCGAGTCGGTGAGCCTTCACTTGAAGGCCGCCAGAATCACGAAGCCTGTGATCGGCATGACTGTCTGTACTCACCTTGAGGAACAGATCCCCATCGAGCTCAGCGGCCACGGCCTCGACGATATCTATGTTCCCGCCTGCAGACCTCGATCGCAGGCTTCGCCGCAGCAGCGCCGCATTTCTGGGTTCCGGTTCAATCGCGAGAACCTTCCCCCCCGCGTGCACCCAGCGGACGAAACTGGCGCTGTGATAGCCAATGTTCGCGCCGACATCGATGACCCAACTCCCCGGGCCGACCAATGGACTCAGGCAGTCGATTTGTTGATCCCAGATTCGCTTGTAGATGCCGTAACTGGTCGTGAAGAACGCTTCTCCGACTCGCGTTTCCAGAAGCCGGCTCCGCTTTGCAAATCCGTACGCAGCAATCAAAGCCTGTTGAAGGGCCGCCTTCACGCTGGGCGGGCAATTGCGTTCAAGCCCCCGCCGCGCGGAACGCGCGCCCTCATTTGCCGAGGGTCTTTCGGTAGCGGATCATCGCGTCCGACGGCGTAAAGGCGGTAGCTTGATCGGTGCAACAGGTCAATCATCGAGTCAAAATCCCCGGGGTTCGACGAAAAAGCATCCGGTGCGAGTTCGAGCAGGAACACTGGCCGATCTTGCTTGAATAGCCGGGTGGCCCCTTCAAGAACGGAAAACTCGTTGCCGTCGACATCGAGCTTGACGAATGCCACACGGTCGACTGCGAGACGCTCGAGCACGTGGTCGACCGTTTCTACCGCGCATCCTTCCGTCTTCATCAATCGGCCAAGGTGGATGGCGTGAAGCTCTTCAGATCTTGTTACCAGGGGCCAACTCGAGTAGATGGCAGCTTCGGCGACAGACGACTCTGAACTTGCGAGCAACGTCTGCAATGCGTCCACGCGCGTTGCGAGTTCGGGATTGAGCGCCAGATTCGCCTTGAGCTTTTCGAACGCCCATGTGGTCGGTTCAAAAGCCACGCAACGCCCCGCTGGCCCAACAAGCCGAGACAGGTGAAGCGTATGGGCACCTATGTTGGCGCCTATGTCGAGCACGGTGTCGCCCTGGCGAACCAGGGCTCCATAGGCGCGGACGGTTGCCGGTTCGAAGCAGCCTAGAAGCCAGATGGAAAAATCGATCCCCTCCTCGAGATCAAGTTGCCACTGCAGGCCTTTGCGGGTGCATCTGACTCTTGATTCAAGACCGACGGCAGCCCTGGCTGTCCTGACGGCTGCCGCTGCGGAGCGGGCCAGACCGATCTTCGCTGCGGTCGAAAGCATGGTCGGCGGAATCCGGGATCGGAAAGAAGAACCAGAAGGGATCGTTTTGTGGCCAATTATACGGGTCCAGCGCTCAGTGAGCGAACCCGGCCAGCCAAAGCAATCGATCTTCAGCTTCGGTTAGCATACGAAATCGATGACGAACAGGACAACCAGCATGCGCGTGACAGACCCGGTGGGGGCTGGGGATGAAGAGATCGCGCCTGAAGCGCAACTCGGATCGGTTGCCGCGTCGCCCGAGGCATCATTCAAGGAGCAGCGGCGGCATCACTGGGAGCGTCTGGCCAGCAGGGGAGGGCCGACTTCATTCCTGCAGCGCCACTATCGCGAGCACAGGGCCCACGTTGTCTCCAATGTGTTGCCTGCCGGCCTGCGAGTTCTCGAGATCGGATGCGGTGAGGGAGACCTGCTCCACGCCGTGAAGCCGCGGCGTGGTGTCGGAATCGATTTTTCAGCTACAGCCATCGCTCGGGCCAAGCTTCGGTTCCCGGAAATGACCTTCATTGAGGCCGATGCGAACTCGTTTGAGCCGCTTGGCTGCGTATTCCGCGCGATCCCGGACACCATTCCGCTCTGATGGCGGACAGCATTCCGGGATGATGGCGGACACTGTTCCACGCTGATGGCGGACAGCGTTCCGTTCTGATCGCGGACACCGAAGAGGTGTCCTGAGTGACCCAACGAGGCATAGGCTGCCCGGTTTTTCGACCGGAGAAGCGATGCCCACACCGAGGGTCCTCATGAGCAAGATCAGACACACCCTTCAACTGCTGGGCGAGTCCCGCCTGAGCAGGCGGCAGGTCGCCGCTGCGCTGGGCATCAGCAAGACCACGGTGAGCGAGATCGCGATGTATGCGCGCGACGCCGGTGTTGACTGGTCGTTGGCCAGCACGCTCGGCGACGACGAGTTGCAGGCGCGGCTATACCCGCCGCCGCGACCGCGCAGCAGCACCCGACAGGAGCCCGACTACGCGGCCTTGCACCAGGAGCTCAAACGCCCGGGCGTGACGCTGCAACTGCTGTGGGAGGAGTACCGCGCGGGTGCGGGCGAGCAGGCTTATCGCTACAGCGCCTTCTGCGACAAGTACCGGGACTGGGCCAGGCGCTTGAAGCGCTCGATGCGCCAGATCCATCCCGGCGGCGAGCGGCTGTTCGTCGACTACGCCGGCCAGACGATTCCGGTGGTCAACGCCGCCACGGGCGAGATCCGTCGCGCCCAGATATTCGTGGCCGTGCTGGGGGCGTCGAACTACACCTACGCCTGCGCCACGTGGCAACAGACGGCCATCGACTGGGTGGGCGCCATCATCGGCGCGCTGGAATTCATCGGCGGTGTGCCCCGGCTGCTGGTGCCCGACCAGCCCCGCGCGTTGATCGCCCACCCCGACGCCTACGAACCCGTCACCGCCCGGCTGTTGGAGGAACTGGGCGAGCACTACGGCGTGGCGGTGCTGCCCGCCCGGCCCGGGCGACCGCAGGACAAGGCCAAGGTCGAGGTGGGCGTGCAGATAGTCGAGCGCTGGATTCTGGCTGCGCTGCGCCACCGGCGCCTGTTCACGCTGGCCGAAGTCAACCAGGCCATCGGCGCGCTGCTGAGCGAGCTCAACCATCGCCCGTTCAAGACGCTGCCCGGCTGCCGGCGCAGTGCCTTCGAGTCGATCGACGCACCGGCGCTCAAGTCGCTGCCGGCCGTTGCGATGGTGCTGGCGCAGTTCAAGCCCGCGCGGGTCAACATCGACTACCACGTTGCCTTTGAGAGCCACTACTACTCGGTGCCGCACCAGCACGTGGGCGCGGCGGTGGAGTTGCGCATCACGGCCACCACGCTGGAGGTACTGCTCAAGCGCCAGCGCATCGCCGCGCACGCCCGCAGCGCCCGTGCGGGCGGCTTCACCACGGTGGCCGAACACATGCCCGCCTCGCACCGCGCGCACCGGCAGTGGTCGCCGGCCAAGCTCATCGCCTGGGGCGAGCGCATCGGCGCGGCCACCGGCGGCGTGGTGCGCTGGCAGATGGAGCATCGGCCGCATCCCGAGCAGGGCTACCGCTCGTGCCTGGGCCTGATGCGCCTGGCGCGCGAGTTCGGTGACGAACGCCTGGAGGCCGCCTGCGCCCGCGCGCAGTCCATCCGCGCGCCCAGCTACCGCAGCGTGAAGTCGATTCTGCAGTACGGCCTGGACCGGCAGGACACGGCCCTCCCGGACGGCACGGCCGCGCCCATGCCCAGTCACGACAACGTGCGCGGGCCCGGCTACTACGGGCACCACTGATGCCCACCGCGCCCACCGCCCACACTCCATCGACCCTGAGAGAAGAAGAACCCACCATGCTCCACCAACACACTCTGGACCAACTGCGCGGCTTGCACCTGGACGGCATGATCGCCGCGCTCAACGACGCGGCCTCACAGGCCGCCGCCGCAGCGCTGCCCTTCGAGCAGCGCCTGGCGCTGCTGGTGCAGCGAGAGCTCGACTGGCGCGACGCCAAGCGCGTGACACGGCTGCTGAAGAACGCAAAGCTCAAGCATTCCAGCGCATGTATCGAGGACATCGACTGGCGCGCCGGGCGCGGCCTGGATCGCCACCTCGTCACCGCGCTGGCCGAAGGCGACTGGATCCGCCACGGGCGCAACGTGCTCATCACCGGCGCCACCGGTTGCGGCAAGACCTGGCTCGGATGCGCCCTGGCGCAACAGGCCGCGCGCCAGGGCTTCAGCGTGCTCTACACCCGCGCGACAAGGCTGCTGCAAGAGTTGCACGTGGCCCATGGCGACGGCAGCTTCAGCCGCCGCCTGGCGCAGTTGGCGCGACTGGACGTGCTCGTGCTCGATGACCTGGCCATCGCCCCCATCACGGCCCAGGAGCGCCAGGACTTGCTCGAATTGCTCGATGACCGGGCGGGCAGCCGGTCAACCCTCATCACGAGCCAGCTGCCCACCAGTGCGTGGCACCCGTGGCTCAATGAGCCCACCATCGCCGACGCCATCATGGACCGGCTGCTGCACGGTGCGCACACCATTGCGCTCAAGGGCGAGTCGCTGCGCCGGGCAAAGGCTAAAGCCTGACGGCATCCGAGCCCTGCCAACGCGGTGCAACTTCGGCCCCGCCTTGCCCACCGCGGCGGCTGTTCGTCGCAAGCGACGCCGCCGCCGTGGACAAGGCTGCCGCAGCGCCCGACAACCCCATGAAACACGCCTTCGGCACCGGGTTATCCACGCGGCGCCAAGGCGCCGCGTGGATAACCCGGCACCCCTCGTTCCGCGATGATCGCGGACAGCGTTCCAAACTGATGGCGGACAGATGCCCTATCATCCAGACCGTCACTCAGGCTCCCCACCCAGCGTGTCCGTGATCGCCCGGAACGCTGTCCGCGATCAGCTTGGAATGGGTGTCCGCGATCAGCGGAATGCGCAGCTTGGCGATCTGGGCGAGCCTTTCGATGCGATCCTGCTGTCCGACCTCATAAACGACGTCTGGGACGTACAGTCCCTGTTCGAACGTACTGCAGCGCTCTGCAGCGCTGATACACGCGTGATACTCACGTTCTATAGTCATCTCTGGGAGAAGCCGCTCGCGCTTGGGTCAAGACTGGGGCTCACCACCAGACGACTCGAACAGAACTGGTTGACGGGGCACGACGTCGAGAATCTGTTGCGACTTGCCGGTCTCGAGCCTGTACGAACCTGGCAGGAGTACCTGTTTCCGTTCCCCATCCCGGGGCTTGCCACGCTGGCAAACCGGTATCTGGCCAAGTTATGGCCACTTCGCTACCTGGCCTTGACGAACGTCATGGTGGTCCGCCCGGTCGGGAAACAGTCCGTAACCCATCAACCGTCCGTGTCAGTCATCGTGCCCGCGCGAAACGAATCGGGCAACATCGCTGAAGTAGTGCGCCGAACGCCTGAACTGGGTAGCGGGACAGAGATCATCTTCGTCGAAGGCCATTCCGCGGACGACACGCTGGCCGCAATTGACGCTGCAATCGCCGCAAATCCCGGGCGGCGTATCAAGCGTATGCAGCAAGCCGGAAAAGGAAAAGGCGACGCAGTCAGGCTTGGGTTTGCCCGCGCCAGTGGCGATATCCTGATGATCCTCGACGCTGACATGACCGTGCGTCCGGAGGATCTGCCCCGCTTCTACGAGGCACTCGTGAAAGGCCACGGCGAGTTCATCAACGGTGTTCGCCTCGTCTATCCAATGCAGGACGAAGCGATGCGGTACCTGAATCTTCTTGGCAACAAGTTCTTCAGTCTGGCTTTCTCATGGCTGCTGGGTCAGCCCATCAAGGACACCCTGTGCGGCACGAAGGTCTTGTGGCAGCGCGACTATCAGCGGCTCGCGGCCAACCGCCATTACTTCGGGGATTTCGACCCTTTCGGGGATTTCGATCTTCTTTTCGGTGCTGCACGGATGGGCTTGAAGATCGTCGAGATGCCGATCCGGTATCAGGCAAGGACATATGGCACCACGAACATCCAGCGCTGGCGGCATGGAGTACTGCTGCTTCGGATGGTTCTCTTCGCTGCACGCCGCATAAAGTTCGTATGAGTCTCCAATCGATCTTCCGGGGGGGGCGATGATCCGTACGCTGCTCGCTCACCCGCGTACCCGTGGCCTTGATGTCGATGATCCGGCCACCAGCGAGCGCAGGCGGGAGATCCTCCTGTCGAAGCCGTTCCTGCGCCAGATCTATGATGAATGGTATCGACGTATCGTCTCGGAACTGCCGCCAGGCGACCGCCCCGTGCTGGAGATCGGCTCAGGTGCCGGTTTCATGAAGCCCTACATCAAGGGCCTTCTGACATCGGAAGTATTTCCGGTAACCGGAGCGCAGATGGTCTTGGATGCTTGTCATCTGCCGTTTGCAGCGGGTAGCCTGCGCGCGATCGTCATGACTGACGTTCTTCACCATGTGTCGACGCCCCGGTTGTTCCTGTCTGAAGCGCAGCGAGGGCTGCAGGACGGCGGTCGCATCGTGATGATCGAACCTTGGGTAACCGGATGGAGCCGGAAGATTTACGGGGCCTTGCATTCGGAACCCTTTTTGCCCGAGTCGACCGAATGGGAGTTCCCGCCCTCCGGGCCGCTATCGGGGGCGAACGGAGCGTTGCCGTGGATCATCTTCGAGCGAGACCGCGAGCAGTTCAGGGCCGAGTTCCCCGGGTTGTCCATTGACCGGATCGATCCGTTCATGCCGGTCAGCTATCTGATGTCAGGCGGCATTTCCATGCGCGCATTGGCGCCGGGCTGGGCATATCGTGCTGTTCGGAAACTGGAGGCTTCGTTTCCGGGCCTTGAGCGCTCTGCTGCCATGTTCGCACTGATCGTGATAACACGGTCGTCGAGGCGGGAAAACACACGCTGATGGGCAAATGGCAGGTCTGGTCCTTGGCCGGAGCCCTGATCAGTTGCATTCTCCTGACGGCCGTCCTCTGGCGATTGGACTGGGCGGAGTTTTGGAAGGCGTTGTCCGATCTGGACCCGTTCGGCGTCTGTGCCAGCATGGTCTGCATGACTGGGGCGATCGCGCTGCGCGCCCTGCGCTGGCAGTACGCCTCGGGTGTCGGGGCATACGGCACCGTATGGACGGCAACCTCGGCCGGCTACCTAGGGAATCTCGCATACCCGGCACGCGCAGGCGAGATCATTCGTATCGCACTCTTGTGCCGACTAAGCGGAATATCACCGGCTGCAGCGGCTACCTCTGCAGTTGCTGACCGATCGTTGGATATCGTGGTGATGATTTGCGCGACGTTCATCGTGCTGGCCCAGTATGCAGGAGGCAGTGGCCTGGAGACCGTGCAGGCAGTTTTGCCGGCCCTGATGGTCCCGTTGGCTCTCTTCGCGCTGGTGATCCTGTTCAGTGAGCGACTGCGCGCCTTACTCTTGCTCCACAGGGCGCGCTTTTCCAGAAAGTGGTGGCAAAGAGTGGCGACAGCCGTCGAGCAGATGCTCGAATCGCTTTCACGGCTGCGCGCGCCTCGAAGGCTCGCGAGTGTGTTTCTTCTGAGCGCGGGCGCTGCCATCGTCGACTATCTGTCGGTCTGGGCGATCATCCATGCCTTGGGATTGGAAGTGCCCCTGGCAGCGGTCGTCGCCGTATCGGTTCTGCTTGCAATAGGCTCATTGCTGCCCGCCGCGCCAGGCTACATTGGTGTCTATCAGGTGGCCGCCGTACTGGCGCTCACGCCCTTCGGCGTCAGCGTTGCTGGCGCAGTTGCGTTCTCCGTCGTCCTGCAGCTCATTGCTGTCGCAGTGGTGCTGCTGCATGGGGTGGCAATTGCAGCGAGGTTCGGTCGTTCGGTCTGTGCCATGCCCAGGCAGTGATCGGATGAACGTTGCACCAGCAGGTGCGGTGTCAGGCCCTTTTCCGCCCGCGCATGCATGTCGGCCAGTCGCCGGGTATGCGGACATCCTCGAGACCTGCTTCGAGGAACCATTGGCGAACCTCATCGGGGGAATGGATACCGTGAAACTTTGGTGAATATCCATCGAACGTATCAAGGATATCCATTTCCATGCCGAGCCCCTGATTCGAGTACGGAAACACGGAACCGATGGCGCGGATCAGTGCAGACCGCTGGACTCGGCTTCTGGCCCAGGGGACAAACCATCGGCACCAGGCATAGAAGGCCTTGTGCGGGATCTTGCTCACGTAGGGAATCCACATCTTGCGATTGCGGTAGTCGCCTTCATCAGGGTAGACCCAGATCGCGATCGTACCGCCCGGCTTCAGAAGGGGAACGAGCCGCAGGAAGTGGCTTTTGGTATCGCTCGTGTGATGCAGCACGCCAATCGAGAAGATTGCGTCGAACGTTTCCGGCGCAAACGGCAGTGCGCCGATGTCTGCCTGAGCGATCCAGACGTTGGGCCGATCGGCAAAGTTGCGATGAGCTGCGTCGACGGCGAAGCTCAAGTCCACTCCGACCAGATCAGCGCCCCAAAGACTCGCAATATCCGCGTACCTGCCTGCGCCTACCCCGGCGTCGAGAACCATCTTCCCCTTGAGTTCGGCTGGCGTGAAGCCCGTCTTGACCCCGAACTGTCGCTCCGACTCGGTGGATCCCGTCGCAGAGTCCAGCTGAGTATCGAAATGCGTGTTCCATTCGAAGCTGAACGAGGCTACGTACTTGTCGCTCGAAACAAAGCGTGGAATATCGCGAACGATCGGATGACGCGTTTTGCCATCGGGCGCGCAATAGCTGTCGCCATTTCGGACCAGCGGTTCACCGGTCAAGGGATCAAGCAGCGCAGCTTCGATTCGGGCGAGAAAATCGGCACGGGCGCTCATTAGCGGATTTCTCTGACGGTATAGCGACGACCGTTCTCCGCTGGCGATGTATTGTCCGAGCTCGAAAGGTAAAGCCGACTGCCCCAATGCGAGAAGCGTCCGGCACCGTGCAGGCGGATGGCATCGTGGGCGCTGTGCGCGGGGTCCAGCGGTATTCCATCTTCATACAGTTGAAGTGAGGAAACGCTGTCGAGATCCGATAGAAGACCGGTCGGAAGGGGTGATACCCAGCAGTAGCCCGACTCTTGCCTGAAATCGGACAGAGCGCCCTCATAGGGGTGCTTGAATCGCGCCAGCGCGATGCGAGTAAACCCGGGGGACGGGATTCGGCCCGTTACGATCAGCCAGGTGCCAACGATCAGGAGATAGAGCGACACCACCGGAACGAGGAAGATCGATGCAAGCGACTCTTTCGGCTGCTTACTCATTGTTCAGTGCCATGAGAGTTGAGGTTCAAGAGATCAATATACGCAGCTGCCATCCGGGCCTTCGAGAACCGGCGCTTCACTTCCGATAGTGCCTTTGCGCGAATGCGGCTGGCAAGTTTACGATCGCACAGAAGCGCTTCGCAATGGGCGACCATGCCTTCTATGTCGCCGACGTCTGCGAGAAGGCCTGTCTCGTCATGCTCGACACAATCGATGATTCCACCACTCGAGGTGGCGACGACCGGCAGTCCTGCGATCTGCGCCTCCATGACTGCGTTGGGCATGCCCTCGCGATCTGACGTCAGTAGCAGAACGTCGCTGACCGCCATCAGCGCATCGATGTCGGTTCGGCGCCCCAGCAGGGTGATGGTTTCACCAAGTCCACGAGAGCCAATGGCTTCAAGCATCGTCGTCGAAAGAGGCCCTTCTCCGGCAATGAAGACGCGCAGTTGCCCCAATCTGCTGGCGAGCCCGCTGCAGACTTCGATGAAATCAAGAGGCCGCTTCTCTGGAGACAGCCTGAACACGCCGAGCACGACGCGCGCGCCGGGTACGATTCCCAATTGACTGCGAAGCGCGGCCAGAGCGTCGTCAGTCGGTCGGGGATGATCGTCCTGGTCAATGGCATTCGGAATCCAGTGAAACTCGGAATCGGGTACCCCCATCCAGGACGCATAGTCCATGTTCCCTGATCGAGAGTTCCCCGACAGCACGATTCTTCGGGATCGTGTCACCGTCTGATACAAAGGCTTGAGCCAGGGCAGGTCGATGTATGGGAACCAACTCGGGTTGTGGTTTCGCATCGACAGCACGACCTGCGGTGTGCCTGCAATCAGGCCGGAAAGTGCCGCAACGATGTTCGGTGTGTCCAACTGGGCAATCACGGCACGTGGGCTCAGCCGCTCCAGGCAAAGGGTCAGTCTTGCAGCGTGACCAAGGTAGGTCGAATTCCAGTCAGTCACGCCCAGCACACCGAAATGATCGCCACCCAGCACTGCTTCCGATTCTGCACCGTTCGGCATACTCGAGAGACTAAGCACTGGAACGCCAGCCGCCTCAAGCAAGGGCAGGTAGTGCGCGCTGCTCCCTTCCAACGGATTCGCACAAACAACGGTAACCAGAAATCCCATCTTCTGCAGTTCGATGGCAAGGTAGCACCACTGCCGTTCGGCACCGCCGGGCGCCAGCGCGTGCGTGTAGAGCACCACGGCATCCCCCGCTCTCAGCGGCTCGCGCTTGCCGACATGACCGCGAGCTGCCACCAGGGCATTCGCAGCCGTTGTGATTCCCATCTGCACCGGTGGAACTTCGGGCACTATTTGCAGATGCTGCTCGATGTCAGCAGTGATCGGCACGGCCCAGCAGACGTTCGGGATGCCGCGAAGCTTGGCTATCGGGGAAACCGGGGAAAAGAAGACGTGATCCGACCAGAAGGAGTAGCGTCCCTGACCTTCGCGTGCGATGTCGTCATGCGTCACACGGGCGGGCAGCAGTTGCTTGAGCCCCTGGAATATCGCGACTCGCTGCGATTGCTCCGTGTCGGCCGGGAGTGAAAGGCCCGATCTGAGACCGTAACTGAACAAGTTGCGACCGTCGTGCCTGGCAGTTGCGCCAAGCCGTCGCCCAAACCAGCCTCGCGCGACGAAGAACGTCCGGATGCGACGGCCGTAAAGTCTTGCTGCAGATCGCATCCTGGCTGAACGGGTTCCGGGTTGCAGGCGGAAAATGGTCCAACCGGGAGACGCGCCTTGCATGTCGAAGAACACCAATCGACGTACGCCTGTGGAGGCGTGTTTCCACAATTCAGGCAGATCCAGGCGAATCGCCGCGTCGTTGTCCAGAATGATCAGGGTGCTTTCATTGAGTGACAAACCCGAGGGCAGCGCCAACGAACTGACTCCCTGGTTCCAGCCGGGAAGCCTGAAGGCTGAATCCGTTGCCAGCCCTCGATCGATCGGCATCGGAACCTGGAGATGCCCGAACATATTCGCCAACTGACCCATCTGCGCGCCGGTCAATGTTGCCAGGGCTTCACGGACCGACGGCGCACGTTCGCCTTCGCCGCTGGCGGCCAGGAAAACCTGATTGCCAATGGGATAGGCAAACAAGGAACTCGTCTCGGTCTTGCGGCCGCGTGGTGCCGTCTCCGGAGGAATGCTCGGCATCCGGGCGGGATGCTGGCGCAGCCAGCTCTCAAGCACGACCACGCCCCACAGGCGATAGGCCGAAAATCCGGACGTGGACCGTTGCTGGGCCATGAACGACTCGACTCGCTGCATGCCTATTGCGGCGCTCAACCGGCTGTCGTCGCTTTCCAGCAGGTCGGCTGCCGTGCGCAGCAGGCTGCCTCTTGCCCAATCGCTCATCGGTATGCCGAATCCCTGCTTGGGAAGATCAATCAATCGCTTTGGCAGGTATCGATAAGCCAATTCCCGCAACAGAACCTTGCTTTGGCGTCCGTTGATCAGGAGTGCAGGAGGCAATCTCTCGGCGAAACGGGCCAGCTCGGTCGACAGGAAGGGCGTGCGCACTTCCAGTGAATGCTGCATGCTCATTCGATCGACCTTTGGCAACACGGCGCCCGGAAGGTAGTTCTGCACATCGGTTGCCCGAAGTGCGCATGCAAGGGGGGCGCCGTACTGGTCGATCTGATCACGCAGCTGCGCGAGATGCGATCGGAAGCGCGTACAACCTTTGCCGAGGAACGAGTCGATGAAAGCCTCGTCAGAAACGAGTATTCGATCCGAGTAATACGCGTCGCCGAAACTTCTGAGACTTGGGCCCGACATCAGGCTCTGTGAAGCCGAGCGCAACGTCTCAACATACCGGCCATAGCCCCCGAACAGTTCGTCACCCCCGTCCCCGGACAGCGCGACCGTCACGCGTTCCCGCGCAAACTGCGACAGCAGGTATGTCGGAAGACAAGAACTGTCTCCGTTCGGTTCGTCGAGGTACTTGCCGATCGACTGGATGAACGGCCCGACTTGCGGGTCCAGGATATGCTCGAAATGTTCGGTGCCCAGATGCTGAGCGAACTGGCGGGCGGTTTCGTGCTCACTCTCGGCTGCGCCGGCGAAGCCCATCGAGAAGGTCTGAAGCCGTTCACCCAGTCCGCGGCGGACAAGCGCGCAGACGACGGAAGAGTCGACGCCGCCAGACAGAAACGCGCCCAATGGCACATCGGATATCAGGCGTCTTCGAAGGCTTCGAAGGAGGATGTCTTCGAGTTGGTCGACCAGTTCACCGACCGGACGCTCGGTGAAGCCCGTAAGCCCAGGTCGGAAGGCGAAATACTGACCGGATGTCGATGTTCCATCGAGCGCGAAGCGCATCCAGCTTCCGGGAGGCAACTTGTTGACGTCACGGTAGATGGTGCGCGGGGCTCCGATGTACTGAAAGGAAAGCAACTCAGCGGCCGAATCAAGGCTGGCTTCCAGATTCAGCCCGGGCAGATGCTCGATCGCCTGCAGTTCGGACGAGAAGGCAACGCCTCCATCCGGCAGCTTGGCCCAATAAAGCGGCTTCTCGCCAAAGGCATCCCGCGCAATGACCAGATCCCCGCTGACAGTATCGAATGCGCCAAACGCGAACATCCCGTCGAGCCGGGGTAATGCATCTGTGCCCCACCGATCGATCGCCTCCAGCAGGACTTCTGTATCAGTGCGGCCGGAGAACGAGCTCCCGAGGGCCGCCAGTTCTTCGCGCAACTCCAGGAAGTTGTAGATCTCTCCGTTGAAGGAGATCACCCAGCGGCCGTTCCTGCATGACATCGGTTGCGTGCCGGCAGAGGAGGTATCGATGATGCTGAGCCGACGGTGCCCCAACGCACATCTTCGCCCGGAATCCGACCAGACGCCTGCCGCGTCGGGCCCGCGATGTACCATCGAATCGCACATGGCGCGAATCAGCGACTCGGTCGCACCCTCCCGCTGCAGATCGGGTGCGTTGTAGAGGCCTGCTATGCCGCACATGAGCAGGCCCTTGCTGCTGTGATGGAGCGGTGTCCGGGCGGGGACCTGCCGATCGTGCGAGCCTTACGCCAGGACATCAGAAACAACCTTTCGCCAATCACCCAGAAAACGGTCCAGATTGAAGGTGGTGCAGGCCGTACGCCGCGCCGCACTTCCGATCCGCATGAGGTCTGCCGGGTGCGTAAGCAGGTACCGCAACTGGTCTCGCAACTCGTCCGCTGATTCGCCGTAGAAGCCGTTTACACCGTTTCGTATGAACATTTCGACATCATGGTTGCGCGCCGAGACAGGTACCACGCCGCACATCATTGGTTCGGTCCGGGCGCGGGGCATGGGTGATCTGATGGTCGGATTGAAGTATACCGAATAGCGCCTGATCTCCTCGACGTAGTTCCGGTACTTGGCCAACGCATAAAGATTGGATTCGTAGAGAGGGTGAGGCTCCGGCACTTTCAGGCTTTCGGGCATCAACGGTTCCGAAAGGTCGCCGAACACTTCGCGATAAAGGAAGTAGCCGCGGTAGTGTGGGCGCGATGTCACGAGCGGTCCCATCGGCGAGAGAATGCCCCGTTCGTAAGTCGCGGGAGGAAAATCGGCCGGGTCCAGTCCGTGCCATATGACCCGGCTATTCTTGAACCCCCACTCGGCCGCGGCCTGATGCGAGTTGACGATGATCGGCATGCCGCCGACAAAGTCCACGAGGCGGACCCGCTCAGCCTCGATAGGCTTCATCAGGTTCGCGCCGCCGTACTGGATGTCGAACTGACCATGGAACTGGGGCGTGCCATGGCATACGGCCACTTTGGGCAGTGACAACTCCATGAACCAGTGGAAAGTCGCGCCCCAGTCCTTGCCGATGACGCCGTGCGTGTTCTCGGGGGCAAGCACGTTTTCGTCGAAGTGCAGGATCGCGAAATCGTAGTCGCTCGGGTTGACCTGGCTAAACGGGACCAGCCTCGCATTTGCCGGAAGCGGACGCTGCCCGTACTCCCAGGAATCACAGAGCCCAGTACCTGTGCCTGTTGCGAGCGTGAAATCGAAGCCGAGCTTGTACAGCTCGTACTGATGGGGCACGTGCCAACGATAGGTGAGGACCCTGTACCGGCGGTGCGTGCGTTGTGCGTGCGTCGATGTGCGCTTCACCCCACGGAGGAGACTTCTGAGGTACCCCCGGTTTTCGTCATGTGGCGATGACTGCGAATCCGCCCACGCCTCGATCGAGGCAAATGTCTCCAGGGCCCATTCGCGCGCCACCAATGCCAACTCTTCGTGTTTCTCGAGCAGCCTGCGGAAATTCCGCATCGAGCGGAGCGGCTTCTCCGGGTCAAGCCGATCGCTTTCGGGAGGCGAAACATGAACAGAGATCGCGTTGCTTGCAAACTTCACGCGCGCCCCCGACTGGTAAAGGCGGAAGCCGAGTTCCACGTCTTCCCAGCCGTATCCTGAAGCTGGATCAGCCGAGTACCCGAACGCAGGGTCGAAGAGCGGTTCAAGCAGGGCGGTGCGCTTGATCGAAAAATTGCGAGTGACGCAATTCAGGAAGCTGTGCAGGTTGTTCTTGTCCTGCAACGCTGCGTGTGATGTCGCGAGAGCGCCGCTGGATGCGTATTCTGCCAGGACCGCTCGCGGCTCTCGCCCAAGCGTCTCGAGATTCATGGGCCCGATAACCGCCTCGCAGTCATCGAAGGCATGGGCGGCAACATGCGCGGATACGAATCCCGGGTTTACCACGCAGTCAGCGTCGATGATGACCAGCACATCTCCCCGTGCAGCGGCGACGCCTCGATTTCGCGAAAAGCAGTTTCCCGCGTTTCTTTCGTTTCGCAGCAGGCGAAGCGATATACCTCCCACGGTGCGTGTGCTTGCGTTCTGATCGAAGTAGGCCTGCGCAACTCCCGCATCGTCATCGGGGCTGCAATCATCGACCAGGAGTATCTCGATGTCGCCCGCATAATCCTGGGCAATGTAGGACGCAAGTACGGGCGCGATCTCGGAAGATTTTCGGTAAAGAATGCCGATGATGGACACGAGCGGACGCCGTCGGAGCCGAAACGCTGCCAGTAGATCACTCCATACGGGATCCTCTTTCTCAGGCAATCCGGAATTTCCAGAGGAGCCTGGCAGCGTAAAGCACCTTTTGCGGTGAGATCGGACTTCGTCGATCAGATCCGGGCGCGACGCGAGCACGAAATCGCAGTTTCGGAGCGCGGTGATGCGCAGGGCTCTCGCGGCGGCGCTGCGCATGTCGGGCAGTAGTCCACTGAACGAAGGAGGCGCAGGTTGATTGAGGGACGGGGCGTCCGGTCGGAGCCAGTAGACCATCGGGACCGCTGATTTCGCGCATGTACGCTGGAGGCGTCGCGGGTCTTCCATTCCTTCGCGATCCGTTATCACCAGCATCGATATCGAACCGGATGCGATGGCGGACATCGCCTCGTTCACAGCGTGGAAAAACACGTGACGAGTCGCGGCTGCGCCCTGAAGTGCGAGGTTCGCATCGTAGATGCCGATGATCTGCTGGTCCTCGGGTGTTTCAGGGGGTAGAGGGAGGGCGGGGTACACCCATTGGGTGTGGCTTTCCTGGACAGTCGCCTTGATGATCAGCGTGCCTGGAAGACGGGCGCCCAGGCCGCCAGCAAAGTACTGGTTGAGCTTTACAGCGAGTCTCGCAGGCGCGCTGCTGCCCTTGACATGCCCGACCCGCCCGCTCGTCGCGGGTGCCATGCAAACCGAGAAGGAATGCTTTTCCCCAACGTCGACACAAGCTAGGGTCAGAAGCAGGGGTTCGCCGGGCGAAAAGCGCAAGGGGTGGGTGATCGACAAACGATAGGCGCCGTGGACATCAACATTGGCCGGGTTGATCCTTTCAGCGTGCAGCGTTTCGCCATCGACTCGCGACAGGGAAACGCTCCCGAACTTGAGGTTGGGCGTCGGCGACCTTGAAAGCCGGATCTCAAACTCGGTCAGGGTGTCGCCCGGCAGTAGAACCAACTGTGCGACCCCGATTTTCCCGCTGACCACGAGGTCCCTGAGCACGCCCGGAGATTCATCGGCTGTTGCCCAGACGCCAGCATCACGCCCCCGCTCCGTGAGCGTTGGGTAAGAGACCGGTGAGTAGAGCGCACGGGCCACCAATCTGCCCGCTGCGACATGCAGGGTTGAAGCCAGACCGTGTTCGAGGCTATGGCGCCGGACCCTGCCAGGGAGCCGTCGAATTGCTGCTAACCTATGAAACATGGAACGGGAGCAAAGGGGAAGTCGTGTCTGTCTGCGCAATCATGCTTAGCTGTAACCCGGACATGCTGGTTGCAGAGCAAGCCATCGAACGTATCCGTCTGCAGGTGGCACGCCTGATCGTGGTAGACAATGGTTCAGCTCAACCGTGCGTCGATCGGCTGAGGACGCTGTCTGATCTTCTACACTTCGAACTCATCGAATTGAAGGTCAATCAAGGCGTCGCTGACGGATACAATGCGGGCGTCACGGCGGCGATGGCCCATGGGGAAGATTTTTTATTGTTGCTCGACCATGATAGCATCGCGTCGGCTGACATGGTTCGGCAACTCAGGCAGGCGTTCGATGCGCTGTCGGAGGAGGGGGCGCGACTTGCCGCCGTCGGGCCGCGGTTCGTCAATCCCAGAAACAATGAGTCATCGACCTTCGTGTCCCTCGGGCGTTTCAAACTCGCCGCGACCGTTTCGGATCCCCAGGACATGGCTGCGACAGTACCTGCAGCTTTTCTCATCAGTTCCGGAAGCCTGATCCCGGTGTCGGTGTTCAAAGAGGTTGGATTGTTCGAGTCGGCGCTGTTCGTGGATCACGTCGATACCGAGTGGTGTCTACGTGCACGCATTCACGGATACCACTTTGCGGGGGCCAATGCGGCGCAGATGCACCATACAATCGGGGATGAGACGGTGCGGGTCTGGTTTCTGCGTTGGCGGCAAGTCCCGGTGCACAACCCGAATCGCCACTACTTCCTGTTTCGTAATGCAGTCATTCTGATGAAGCGGCCCTACGTGCCGTTTCAATTCAAGGTTTCGTGCGCGTTGATCATCCTGTTCATGTTCGCATTCTTTCCGATTCTCATAGCGCCCCGTTTGACGCGCCTCCGGGCAATGATGCGCGGCTTGTGCGCCGGGCTTGCGTGGTGAGCGTTTCCCCGATCGCAGGGTTGGGGACCCCGGTGGTGTCCGTCATTATCGTGAACTTCAACGCTGGCCCTTACTTGGCGCGATGCATTGAAGCGGTGACCAAGTCGACAGTTCCACTCGAAGTGCTTGTCGTCGACAACGCGTCGAAAGACGGGAGCCTCGAGGAGGCTGCGGTTGCTGGAGGCGCAGGTCACCGGGTTGCTACGTATCCGAACGGAGAGAATCTAGGCTTTGCCAAAGCGGTCAACATCGGGATCGAGGCGTCTTCGGCGCCTTACGTGTTGTTGCTCAATCCGGACTGTGAAGTCGAGCCAGATTCGATCAAGGTGACGCTTGATGCATTGATTGCGCACGGCACCGCCGGTGCAGCGGGATGCGTGCTTCGAAATTGCGATGGTAGCGAGCAGGCAGGTGGGCGTCGGAGCATTCCCACGCCCTGGAGAACCTTCGTGCGGGTTCTCCATCTCGACCGTCTCGCTCCCAACAGGCGGAGTTTTCGGAGCTTCGACCATCTGCGCATGCCGCTTCCAGAGCACGTGCAGTCGGTGGAAGCCATATCCGGAGCGTTCATGCTGATCCCGCGATCGGTGCTGAACATCGTGGGCTCATTTGACGAAGGATATTTTCTTCATTGCGAAGATCTGGATTGGTGCATGCGGTGCATAGGATCCGGTCACGAAATACTGTTCGTCCCTGGCGCAAGCGTCTTGCACCATAAGGGTGTGTGCAGCCGCGAATTCCCGATCGCGGTGGAATTGCACAAGCACCGGGGGATGCTTCGTTTCTACCGGAAATTCTTTCGACACCAGTATCCGGGTGTACTGATGTGGGCCGTAAGCGCATCCATATGGGCGCGCTTCTTCGCAAAGGCGATGGTGCTCTGGGTCAGGCGAGACCGGGGTGAGCGCATCGGGATGCGTCCCAAAGCCTAGACGCTGGCCGGGGGCGCATGTCATCGCGCTGATGGGGCGCGTCGACCGATTCTCGATTAGCATCCCGACATGTCTGGCCTGTCCCGCACTAGGAAGCTTGCCGCGGGCCCCGCTCCGGGGGCGGAAGCCGCCGGAACTCGCTGGGTAAACCCGGCGCAATGGAAGTTGCTTGGTCGGATCGGTATCCGCTCTCGGGCGGACCTCCTCCTGCACTTGCCGCTTCGTTACAATGACGAGACCCGGCTTTCGACCATCGCGGACTCGGTACGAGCCATGGGTGTCGGCGCAGTTGTTGTTGAAGGAGTCATCCGCGATGCGCAGGTTCACTTCAGGCCGCGCCGGATGCTGGTCGTCACGCTCAGCGACGGTACGGCTGACCTTGCGCTGCGGCTCCTCAACTTCTATCCAAGCCAGAAACAGGCGCTGAAGCCTGGTGTTCGCATCCGCGCATACGGCGAGATCCGCGGCGGTTTCGTTGGATGCGAGATGGTGCATCCCCGTTGGCGAGTGGTCGATGCGAGCGCCGCTATGCCCGACCGCCTCACGCCGGTCTATCCAACCACCCAGGGGCTTTCGCAGCCGGCGCTGCAGCGGTTAGTGGAACGTGCGATCGCACACGTCGACCTCTCCGAGTCGCTTCCCGCGCCCTTGATCGATGCTCTCGGGCTGGAACCCTTCGAGCCGAGCATTCGCCTGCTGCACGCCCCGCCCCCCGACATCGACGCCGCCGCCCTCGCCAACCGTACCCACCCCGCCTGGCGCCGGATGAAGTTCGACGAGCTGCTCGCCCAGCAGCTGTCGATGCGCATGCACCGCAACAGCCGCGCCGCGCGGCGCGCATTGCCGCTGCCCACGGCCGGCCGGTTGTCGAGGCAGGTGCTCGCCGCCGCCGGCCTCGACCCCACCCGCGCCCAGGCCCGCGTGCTGGCCGAGATCGCCGCCGACCTCGCACGCAGCCAGCCGATGCAGCGCCTGCTACAGGGCGACGTCGGCAGCGGCAAGACCCTGGTCGCTGCACTGGCCGCTGCGCAGGCGGTAGAAGCCGGCACGCAGGTCGCGGTGATGGCCCCGACCGAGCTCCTCGCCGAGCAGACTTTCCGCAAGTTCGAAGGCTGGTTCGCGCCGGCCGGCGTCGAGGTGGCCTGGCTCGCGGGCAGCCTCACGAAGAAGAAGCGCGAAGCCGCCTGCGCCCGCCTGGCTTCCGGCGAGGCGTCGATCGCGGTGGGTACCCATGCACTGTTCCAGCAGGGGGTCGATTTCAGCAGGCTGGCGCTGGCCATCGTCGATGAACAGCACCGCTTCGGCGTCAACCAGCGCCTCGCGCTGCGCGGCAAGGGCGGCGCGAGTGAAGCCCACCTGAGCGAGGGCAAGGCCGCCGAGGCCCACCTGCTGATGATGACCGCCACCCCCATCCCGCGCACGCTGGCGATGGCCTGCTATGCCGATCTCGATGTGTCGACCATCGACGAGCTTCCGCCCGGTCGCAGCCCGATCAGCACCCGGCTGGTCGGCGACCATCGCCGCGACGAAGTCATCCAGCGCGTGCGTGATGCCTGCATGCAGGGCAGCCAGGCATACTGGGTCTGCCCGCTGATCGAGGAATCCGAGGCGCTGCAGCTGCAGACCGCGGTCGACACCCACGCCGACCTGTGCGCGACCTTCCCGGAACTGGCGGTCGGCCTGGTGCATGGCCGCCAGAAGGCGGCGGAGAAGGCGGCGACCATGGCCGCGTTCAAGCAAGGCGCACTGCAGCTGCTGGTGGCCACGACGGTGATCGAGGTCGGTGTCGACGTGCCGAACGCTTCGTTGATGGTGATCGAACACGCCGAGCGGATGGGCCTCGCGCAGCTGCACCAGTTGCGCGGGCGTGTCGGCCGGGGCAGTGCCAGGTCCTCATGCATCCTGCTCTACCAGACGCCGTTGTCGCCGCTGGCGCGCGAGCGGCTGAAGGTCGTCTACGAGAGCAGCGACGGTTTCGAGATCGCTCGCCGTGACCTGGAACTGCGCGGTCCCGGCGAGCTGATGGGTGCTCGACAGAGCGGGCTGCCGATGCTCCGTTTCGCCGATCCGGTGCAGGATGTCGACCTGCTCGAGGCTGCAGTCGAGGCGGCCGGGCCGCTGCTCGCGTCCGACCCCGATGCGGTCCGGCGGCACCTCGCCCGCTGGCTGCCGGATGCCCTGGATTGGCTCAATGGGTGACAATGTGAGTGCACGCTGACGCTGAATCGTAAGCTGGACGATCCTCGGGCCGTCCGCCGGGCGCAATGGACTGAAGTGAAACGTTTTCCTGCCGATAACCCTTTTCTGGCCACCGACGCGTCTCGCACGCGCTGGCACCGGGTCGTGCCCGCGCTGGCCAGCCAGCGCGTCTGGCTGAAGGGCGAAGGGTCGCTGACGCAGCGCCTGAAGCAGGCGTCGGGCACGTTCGAAGTGGTGCGCCTGGCCCAGCAGCGGGGCGGCGCGAGCAGCGACGAAGTGGACTGCATCCGGCTCCGGCCATCCGGCGGTTCCGGGCTGCAGGGGCAGCGGATCGTCCGGCGCGGAGCCCCGCGCCGGCTCGGCGTCCTGGCAAGAGAGGTGCTCCTCGTATGCGATGGTTCCCCGACAGTCTTCGCGCACAGCGTGATCGACGCCGCAGCCTTGCGCGGCCGCTGGCGCTGGCTCGCCGGGCTCGGGTCGCGGCCGCTCGGCGAGGCCCTGTTCCGCGATCCGCAGGTGCAGCGGGGGCCGCTCCGGTTCAGGCTGTTGCGGGCGCCGGACCGTCGATACCGGGGCGCCGCCGCCGCGCTGTCCGCGCGCGGTCTGCCGGTGCCGCCGTCGCTCTGGGCACGGCGCTCCGTGTTCAGCGCGGGCGGGCGTCAGTTGCTCGTCACGGAGGTTTTCCTGCCCGCCGTGGCATCCTTGGCGTCCGCACGCGCGCCGCAGCACGCAGTCCCGCAAATGCCGGTGCGCGGGTGGATAGCCGATGAACACACCGATGGCCGATAGCGCCCCCGCAGGTCCGATTTCCCTCGCGACCCGCCTGTCCTACTACGAGAAGCTGATGCGGCTGGATCGCCCGGTGGGCATCCTGCTGCTGCTCTGGCCTGCCCTTTGGGCGCTCTGGCTGTCTTCAAGCGGGCGGCCCGACATGGTGCTGGTCTGGGTGTTCGTGCTCGGCGCGGCGCTGATGCGCTCGGCCGGCTGCGTGGTGAACGACATCGCCGATCGCAACTTCGACCGCCATGTCGCGCGCACCCGCGACCGTCCGATCACCGCTGGCCTGGTCGGCGTGAAGGAGGCGCTCGCGCTCGCCGCGGTGCTGACCGTGCTCGCCGGCTCGCTGGTGCTGATGCTCAACTGGCTGACCATCGGCCTGTCCCTGCTGGCGCTGGTGTTCGCCTTCACCTACCCGTTCACCAAGCGCTTCTTCGCCGTGCCGCAGGCCTACCTCGGCATCGCCTTCGGCTTCGGCATCCCGATGGCCTATGCCGCGGCCACCGGCAGCGTGCCGGCCGTGGCCTGGGTGATGATGCTGGCCAACGTGTTCTGGGCGATCGCCTACGACACCGCCTATGCGATGGTCGATCGCGAGGACGACCTGCGCATCGGCATCAGGACCTCGGCGATCACCTTCGGCCGATTCGACCTGATCGGCATCGCGGCGGCGCACGGGGCGTTCCTGCTCACGATGATCGCCGTCGGCGTGATGACCCAACGCGGCTGGATCTTCTTCTTCGCGCTGATCCTGTGCGCGATGCTCGCCCGCTACCAGGTGGCACTGTGCGAGACGCGCGAGCCGCAGCAGTGCTTCAAGGCGTTCATGAACAACATCGCGGTCGGCGGCATCGTGTTCCTCGGGATCATGGTGGACGGGTGGTTCAGGGTGGCGTTGTAGGGCTGATAGGCCCGTTTCCAATTCGCTTTAGGCCTCCCGGGCTTGCCGTATCATGGGGTTCCTGTTCGGAGACAGACCATCATGGAACAACTTGAGCGCATAACCCAGCAGCCTGGAGTGATGGGCGGCAAGGCATGCATCCGCGGCCAGCGGGTCACGGTTGGCATGGTCGTCGCCCAGATCGGAGCCGGCCGCACCGTCGATGAGGTGCTTGGCGACTACCCGTATCTTGAGCATGAAGACGTGATGCAGGCGTTGCGCTATGCGGCATGGCGGGCTGAGGAACGCGAGGTCCAGCTGCATTCCGCATGAAGTTGCTCGTCGACATGAACCTGTCGCCGCGCTGGATCGATTTCCTCGAAGGCGCCGGGTTTCAGGCGAAGCATTGGTCGACGACTGGGGCGGCAGACGCGACGGATCACGCGATCATGGCTCATGCGCGAGACAACGATTTCGTCGTCTTGACCCACGATCTCGACTTCGGCGCGATCCTGGCGGCAACCCACGGCCGCAAGCCGAGCGTCGTGCAGGTGCGATCGTCGAACGTCAGCCCGGAAGCAATCGGGCACGCCCTTGTCGCTGCTCTGAGGCAGTTGAGCCAGGATCTCGAGGCGGGTGCGCTGGTCACCGTCGATCCGGTTCGTGCACGGCTGCGGGTGCTGCCTCTTTAGCTGGGTGTTGATCGACCCTGTCCTGTCGAGGTGGAGTTCGCCGGCAGTGCCGCATTCGTTGACCTTTGGTTGCCCGCGTCCCTACACTTCCGGGCTCTTCTGGAGACTCCATGAATATCGCAATCCGTAAATCGGGCCAGAGCGATGCGAGTGCCCCTGCGCAATCTGCAACTGTGATCGAGCCTACTGCCGAGGTTGCATACGCACTGCCGGAACTTGTCGCGGGCATTTCTTCACGCAATTTGCATCGCGAGGTGGACTTCGGCGCGCCCGCAGGCAAGGAAGCTACCTGATTGAAATACGACGACCTGCGCGACTTCATCGCGCAACTCGAGCGCCTCGGTGAACTGAAGCGCATCGCCACGCCGGTCTCGCCCGACCTCGAGATGACCGAGGTCTGCGACCGCGTGCTGCGTGCCGGCGGCCCGGCCATCCTGTTCGAGAACCCGACCGGCCATTCGATGCCGGTGCTCGGCAACCTGTTCGGCACCACGCGCCGCGTCGCGCTCGGCATGGGCCA
>JBIITW010000137.1:0-13121 GCA_044340265.1 Burkholderiales bacterium
AAATGGCCGTGCGGATCCTGCCGCAGTACGAGGCGGACGAGGGCCCGCTGACGCTCTCGCAGGTACGCCAGATCAAGAAGCGCGTGCCGCAAGGCAAGGCGCGCTCGGTACGGTCGAGCCTCATGGATATCGAACCTGCATGACGGGTGCGTGGTGGCCGGAGCCTGCCGCCGGCGAGATCGTCTGGTGCCATTTTCCGGACGACATCCATCCGCGTCCGAAACCCAGGCCAGCGCTCATCCTGGTGGTCTTTGACGATACTGCGCCGCAGTTCACGGTGCGCGTTGCGTATGGCACCAGTCAGAAAGTGACTCCCCTGCATTCCGGCGAGTTTGCCATCCAGCGTGACCGCAACCCTGCGGCTTTCCTCGCGGCGGGTCTGAGCTACGACACGAAGTTCGACCTCCGACAGACGCTCGACCTGCCGTTCTCCGCCAAATGGTTTTCGGTACCACCCGGAGCGCCTCACGGCCAGGTGCCCAGGCTGGGAATGCTTCATCCGTCCCTCGTCAAGGCAGTGCAGGCCGCGTTCCGGGCTGTCACCTCATGACGCCTGCCCGACCTCGAACCGTATCCCCTGCGCCAGCGGCAGCGCATCCGAGTAGTTGATCGTGTTCGTCGCACGCCGCATGTACGCCTTCCAGGCATCGCTGCCCGACTCGCGGCCGCCACCGGTCTCCTTCTCGCCGCCGAACGCGCCGCCGATCTCGGCACCCGACGGTCCGATGTTCACGTTGACGATGCCGCAGTCACTGCCCGCGGCGGACAGGAAGCGCTCGGCTTCGCGCAGGTCGGTGGTGAAGATGCTCGAAGCAAGCCCCTGGGCGACGCGATTGTTCAGCACGATCGCTTCGTCGAGCGTGCGATAGCGCAGCACGTAGAGGATCGGCGCGAAGGTTTCCTGCTGCACGATCGATGACTGTGACGGCATCTCGACGAGTGCGGGTGCGCGGTAGCAGGCGAGCGGATGCATCGACTGCAGCCGTGCTTCGCCACCGATGACTGTCCCGCCTTCTGCCATTGCGGCCTCGAGCGCACGCTGCATGGCCGCCCCAGCCTCCGCATCGATCAACGGACCGACCAGCGGGCCCGGTTCGCGCGGATCGCCGACCGCCAGCGTTGGCCATAGTGCACGCAACCTCGGCAGCAGCAGGTCGGCGATCGACTCATGCACAATCAATCGTCGCAGCGTGGTGCAGCGCTGGCCTGCCGTGCCCACCGCCGAGAACACGATCGCGCGCAGCGCGAGGTCGAGGTCGGCCGACGGTGCGACCACCATCGCGTTGTTGCCGCCGAGTTCCAGCAGCACGCGACCGAAGCGGGCCGCGACCACTGGCGCCACCGCGCGGCCCATGCGCGTGCTGCCGGTCGCGGATACCAGCGCGACCCGCGGGTCCGCGGCCAGCGCCTGCCCGATCAAGGCGTCGCCCTGCAGCACCGTGGACAGCGCCGGCGGCGCGCCGTCGAATCCGTCGCACGCGGCCTCGAACAGCCGCTGGCAGGCGAGCGCGGTGAGCGGTGTCTTCTCCGACGGCTTCCACACCACCGCGTTGCCGCATACCCAGGCGAGCGCCGCGTTCCACGCCCACACCGCGACCGGGAAGTTGAACGCGGAGATCACGCCGACCACGCCGAGCGGATGCCAGGTCTCCATCATCCGGTGGCCGGGCCGCTCGGAGGCGATGGTCAGCCCATGCAGTTGCCGCGACAGCCCGACCGCGAAGTCGCAGATGTCGATCATCTCCTGCACTTCGCCCAGGCCTTCCTGCAGGATCTTGCCGTTCTCCAGCGTGACCAGCCGGCCGAGGTCTGCCTTTGCCTCGCGCAGCTTCATGCCGAAGCGGCGTACGAGTTCGCCGCGCAGTGGTGGCGGGACGTTGCGCCAGGCAGCCGCAGCCGTCGAGGCCTGCGCGAGGGCGGCCGCGACGTCGTCGAGGCCCGAAGGCGCCACGCTGCCGATCGGCGCGCCATCGATCGGCGAGTACGAGACGATGGCGCCGGGGCGCGCTGAGTCGGACACCATAGCCTCCACCCCCAGCCGCGCGAGGATCGCGGCCACGTCCTGTGCCGGCGTCATCGCACCACCCGTCTGATTGCCATCCTCATCGCCACGCCCTCCGTTGCGGACGATTCTAGCGTCCACCCGGCGGCAGGCCGGCATCGCCCTGCTCGATCACCGCCGCGAGCTGCTTCGAGGTGTCCAGCAGGTGCTGCCCGAGCAGGCTGCACACCGCCACCTCGTTGCCGAGCCGGTAGGCGGCGAGGATCGCTCGATGCTCCTCCTGCGCGCGATACCGGTAGTCCGACCGGCTGAGCAGCACGCGGATGAAGCGGTCGATCTGGTTGTTCAGCGTTCGGATCATCGACACCATGCGCGGCCGGCCGGCGCGCTCGTACAGCGTACTGTGGAAGGTCCAGTTGAGTTCCATCCAGCGGTCGACATCGGCGGTGCGCTCGGACAGGTCGAGGCTGTCGGCCGCGCGTTCATGGATGCCGGCATCGGCCAGCGGCAATGCCCAGCGCACGAGCTGGGTCTCCAGCGTGCAGCGGATCTCGAGCAGTTCGGTCGCCTCGTCCGGTGACAGGCTGGCCACCACCGCCCCCCGGTTCGGCCGGATCGACACCAGCCCTTCGGCCGCGAGCTGGCGCAGCGCCTCGCGCACCGGGATGTGGCTGACCCCGAAGCGCTGCGCGAGCGTTTCCTGCCGCAGCGCCTCGCCGACGGCGATCGTGCCGCGCAGGATGTCGGCGCGCAGCGCATCGGCGACGGCATCGACCGACAGGCGTTCGACGGGTTCGCGCGGGGTCATCGGAGTTCCACCGTCACCAGCCTTTCATATATCGAAATGCGGCCAGTCGGCATGCGTCTTGCATGGACAGGCATGAAACCGCGCTGCAAGGCGCAAAAACGACCTTTCTGCGCACCACGCTGGAACACATCATATACAAAGTGCACCGCCCATCGATCGTCGAGGCCCGTCCATGATCACCGCAATCGTCCGCTACCGCCTGCCACCGTCGATCGACCATGACGCCTGCCTGGCCCACTTCAACATGATCGCGCCGGGCTTCAGGGAAGTGCCGGGGCTGATCAGCAAGCACTTCATCTGGAGCGAGTCGGGCACTGCCGGCGGCGTCTACCAGTGGCAGTCGCTGGACGCGGCGAAGGCGTTCTACACCGGCCCGTGGCACGACGGCATCGTCGAGCGCTACGGCATGGCGCCGGAGATCGAATTCTTCACCGTGTTCGCGCTCACCGACAACGCACGCGGCACGGTCGAGCCGATGGCTGCGCCGCGCGGCTGAACCACCCCACCCCACCGGAGACCCGCATGAACCGTCGCTCCTTCCTCAACAAGTCCGCCGGCAAGGCGGCAGTCCTTGCAGCAGCCACCACGGCCGCTGCAACCGTGTCCGCGCCGGCGATCAGCCAGGGCCGGATCGAGTGGCGGATGGTCACCGCATGGCCGAAGGGCCTGCCCGGCCTGGGCACGGGCGCGGAACGCCTCGCCCAGCGCATCACCCAGATGTCCGAAGGACGGCTCACGGTGCGCGTGTTCGCCGCCGGGGAACTGGTGCCAGGCCTGCAGACCTTCGAGGCGGTGCAGAACGGCACCGCCGAGATGGCGCACGACACGCCCGGCTTCCACCTGGGCAAGCATCGCGCGTTCGGCTACTTCTTCAGCGCACCGTTCGGCATGAGCTACACCGAACACGTGGCCTGGCTCGAGTACGGCGGCGGGCAGGAACTGTGGGACGAACTGTCCGGACAGTTCGGCCTGAAGAGCTTCGCGGTCGGCAACATCGGCACGCCGCCGTTCGGCTGGTTCAAGAAGGAACTGCGCACCGTCGCCGACCTGAAGGGCGTGCGCATGCGCATGCCGGGCCTGGGTGCCGAGATGATCCGCCGCGTCGGCGCGGTGCCGACCCTGATGGCCCCGGGCGATGTGTTCCCGGCGCTGCAGTCGGGTGCGCTCGATGCCGCCGAGTTCACCGGGCCGGCCAACGACATGGCGCTCGGCTTCCACCAGGTGTGCAAGTTCTACTACTGGCCGGGCATCCAGAAGCAGGGTGCGATCCAGCAGGCGATCATCAGCCAGAAGGCATGGAACGCGCTGTCGCCGTCGCTGAAGGCGATCGTCGAGCATGCCTGCCAGTCGTGCCACCAGGACATGCTGGCGGAATACAACTGGATCAACGCCCGCGCCTCGGACACGCTGCGCCAGAAGCACGGCATCAAGTTCCTTCGCCTGCCCGACGAGATCCTCACCGCGCTCGGCACGGCGGCCGGCGAACTGCTGGTCGACGAGCGCGCGAAGCTCGATCCGCTCGGCCGGAAGATCTTCGATGCCTACTTCGCCGCGCGCAACACGACGTCCGCGCTGACGGAAGTCTCCGACCGCGCGATGTTCAATGCCCGCTCGCTGAAGTTCAAGTATGTGTAACCTGCGCCGCGGGCGGCATGTCCCGTACTGACGCCCTGCTGCTCGGCACCGCCGATGCGATCGACGCCCTGACCGATCGCATCGGCCGCACCACCGCCGTGCTGTTCCTGGCGACGGTGGTGATCTGCTTCGCCACCGTCTACCTGCGCTATGCGCTGGGCATCGGCATGACCTGGCTGCAGGAGCTGTACATGTGGACGCACGCGGCGGCGATCATGTTCGGCGCCGGCTACTGCCTGCTCAAGGGCGGTTTCGTGCGCATCGACATGTTCTATGCGCGCATGTCGGCGCGGCGCAAGGCGATGGTCGACCTGTTCGGCACCGTCGTGTTCATGGCGCCCTTCCTCTGGATGATGTGGGCCTACGGCTGGCCGTTCTTCGCCAGCTCGCTGAAGATGAACGAAGCGTCCCAGTACGCCGACGGGCTGCCGCGGCTGTACCTGCTCAAGGGCACCTTCCTGGTATTCGTCGCGCTGGTCGGGCTGCAGGGCCTGTCGCTGGTCTGCCGCTCGCTGGTCGCGCTGCGCGATCGTCCCGAAGACCCGACGAGAGACCCGACGAGAGACCCGGCCGGAGGCACCGCCTGATGGATCCGATCCTGCTCGGCGAGATCCTCGCGGTCGGTCTGTTCGCCTCGATCGTATTCATCCTGATGCTCGGCTACCCGGTCGCCTTCACGCTGCCCGGCGCCGCCGTCCTGTTCGCGGTGCTCGGCTGGTCGCTCGGCGTATTCGACCTCAGCTACTTCAATTCGCTGCCGCTGCGCTACTGGGGCATCCTCACCAACGACGTGCTGATCGCGGTGCCATTGTTCGTCGTGATGGGCGTACTGCTGGAACGCTCGAAGATCGCCGAGGACCTGCTGACCACCATGGGCCAGCTGTTCGGCCCGGTGCGTGGCGGGCTGGGCATCTCGGCGATCATCGTCGCCACGCTACTCGCTGCATCGACCGGAATCGTCGGTGCGACGGTGGTGACCATGGGCCTGATCAGCCTGCCGTCGATGCTCGCCGCCGGTTACGACAAGCGCATGGCCAGTGGCCTGATCTGCGCCTCGGGCACGCTCGGCCAGATCATCCCGCCATCCACCGTCCTGGTGGTGCTGGCGGTGGTGCTGCAGAGCGCCTACAGCCAGGCGCAGATGGCCAAGGGCAACTTCCAGCCCGAGACGCTGTCGGTCGGCGACCTGTTCGCCGGCGCCTTCCTGCCCGGCCTCCTGCTCGCCGGGCTCTACATCCTCTGGGTCGGTGGCCGCGCCTTCTTCCTGCCGCATACCGCGCCGGCGCTGGTGCTGGACGCGGCGCAGAAGGCCTCCCTGCCGCGCCGGGTGGTGATCGCGCTGGTGCCGCCGCTGCTGCTGATCGTCGCGGTGCTCGGTTCGATCATCGCCGGTGTGGCGACGCCGACAGAGTCGGCATCGGTGGGCGCCGTCGGTGCGCTGGTGCTGATGCTGGTACGCATGCTGTCGGAGTGGTACTCGCGCCGCCTGTCGCCCGAACGGGTCGAGCGCTTCAACTTCTGGTTCTGGATCGCATTGCTGGCGCTGCTGGCGATCGTCGATCTGGTGGCCGGCGCGCTCGGCCTGCTCACGCTCGCGGTGGTGCTGCTGGTCGGGCTGCTCGCCTGGGCGCTGCTGCTACGCGGCACCCGTGCGCAGTGCATCCGTTCATTGTCCGAGACCGGCACCTCGAGCCTGGTGATCACCGGCATGGTGTTCGTGATCTTCTTCGGCGCCAGCGTGTTCTCGGTGGTGTTCTCGCGCCTGGGCGGCGAGAACCTGGTGCACGAATTCCTGAACGCGATGCCGGGCGGGGCCGATGGCGCGTTGTTCGTGGTGATGGCGATCATCTTCGTGCTCGGGTTCTTCCTCGACCCGTTCGAGATCATCTTCATCGTGGTGGCGCTGGCCGCACCGGTGCTGCTGAAGATGGACGTCGACCCGGTCTGGCTGGCGATCCTGATCGGCATCAACCTGCAGACCAGCTACCTCACGCCACCATTCGGCTTCTCGCTGTTCTACCTGCGGGGTGTCGCGCCACCCGAGGTGACCACCGGCGACATCTACCGCGGGATCGCGCCGTTCGTCGCGATCCAGGTGGTGTGCATCTTCCTGGTCTGGTGCTTCCCCGCGCTGGCGACCTGGCTGCCGAAGGTCATCTACGGCTGAGCAGAGGGAGCATGACGGCGCCTGCGAGTGCAGACCACGCGCTCACTGCCTGACGGCAGCCCGCTCGCGACGCGCATCCAGGCTGATCGGCCCCGCCCCGTGCACGGCCAGCAGCAGCAACCCGCCGATCAGCGCGAGGTTCTTCACGATCTGGTCGACATAGGCCATGCCCAGGCCGCCGGGCGTGCCGACCAGCGGAACCATCAGCGAGGTCACGCCGAGGAAGAACACCACCAGCACGCCGGCGGCGAGCCGGGCCCGGTAGCCGATCACCAGCATCAGGCCGCCGGCGAACTCGATCAGGATGGTGACGTACAGCGCCACCTGCGCCATCGGGAACGCCTGGATCGCATCGGCCTGCACGCTGCCCATCAGCGCCCGCACCTTCATCGCGGCGTAGCCGATCAGGATCGGCGCGAACAGCAGGCGGGCGATCAGGGGGCCGTATCGGGAAACGAAGCCGCTGCGCTGTTCGGGGGCGTTCTGAGGTTTCAACGTGTCTCCCTGGGGTCGCACTGCAGGATTGCCGCTTCGCTGCAGCGGCGGCGCGATGTTACCGCAGCGCACCGCGCGTGGCAGAACGTAGGATCGCGTGGGAACGCGGGGAGTACGGGATCAGTCCGGGCACGAACCTGGAGGCAGCCCGCCGCAGCGTCGGCAACGGTCACGGCAGGTCGAACACCAGCACCTCCGCACCCCGCCCCTGTTCGAGCACCAGTTCATGCTCGCCCTCGGCCTTCAGCGCATCGCCGGCCGACAACGGCTGCCCGTTCACGACGACATCGCCGCGTGCGACATGCACATAGACACGACGTCCGGACGCGACCGGCTGCCGCACCGCCTCGCCGCCATCGAGCAGCGTCGCATAGACCGCCGCATCCTGGTGGATCGTCACCGAACCCTCGCGCCCGTCGCTCGATGCGATCAGCCGCAGCCGGCCCTGCCGGCCCTCGGCCGGGAAATGCGTCTCTTCGTAGCTGGGCTCGACGCCGCGCCGGTCCGGTTCGATCCAGATCTGCAGCAGGTGGGTCGGTTCGTCCGGTGACGGGTTGAACTCGCTGTGCATCACGCCGCTGCCGGCGCTCATGCGCTGCACGTCGCCCGGCCGGATGGTCGATCCGTTGCCCATGCTGTCCTTGTGCGCCAGCGCGCCAGCCAGGATGTAGGTGATGATTTCCATGTCACGGTGGCCGTGGCTGCCGAAGCCGCGCCCGGCCTGGACGCGGTCTTCGTTGATCACGCGCAACGGACCGAAGCCCATGTGCTCGGGGTCCTGGTAGCTGGCAAACGAGAACGAATGCCGGGCGTCCAGCCAGCCATGGTTTGCATGACCGCGTTCGCTGCTTTTCCGGATCGTGACCATCCCTGCCTCCCGTTCATTCGATCAACATGACTGAAACGTAGAAGCCATGATATGAATAAGGATCTCGCAGGGATAGCGGAAGATATCGAAACACTCATTCAGGGTTTTCGAACATGAACCGATTGACCCTGGACGCGCTCGCCGTCCTCGACGCGATCGACCGCCGCGGCAGCTTTGCGCAGGCGGCGGACGAACTGCACCGGGTGCCTTCGGCTCTCACGTACACGGTGCAGAAACTCGAGGATGACCTTGGCGTCCAGGTCTTCGACCGCAGCGGGCACCGCGCGAAGCTCACCCCTGCCGGGGTGGAACTGCTGAAGGAGGGCCGGCACCTGCTGCGCATCGCGGCCGACCTGGAATCAAGGGTCAAGCGGGTGGCGACCGGCTGGGAAACCGAACTGGTGATCGCGGTCGATGCGGTCATCTCGATCGCTGCGCTGTATCCGATCGTCGCAGACTTCTACCGCAACGACTGCGGCACTCGGCTGCGCCTGCTGTCCGAGACGCTCGGTGGCACCTGGGATGCGCTGGCCAGCGGCCGGGCCGACCTGGTGATCGGCGCCTCCGGCGACGCCCCGAGCGGCGGCGGCTTCGCCAGCCAGTCGCTGGGCACGATGCGCTTCGTGTTCGTCGTCGCTCCCGGGCATCCGCTGGCGGCCCTGCCCGAGCCGCTGTCCTCGTCCGACATCCTCGCCTGTCGGGCAGTGGCTGTCGCCGACAGCACGCGCAACCTGCCGCCGCGCACCACCGGCCTGCTGTCCGGGCAGGACGTGCTCACCGTGCCGACGATGCAGGCCAAGCTGGACGCCCACCGCAGGGGCCTGGGCGTGGGTTACCTGCCGGAGACGCTGGCGCGCACCGAGGCCGAGGCCGGCCGGTTGCTGATCCGCGAGGTGTCCGAATCGAAGGCCGAACTTGCCGCACTGGTCGCCTGGCGCACGGCGAACAAGGGTCGCGCGCTGGCCTGGTGGGTCGACGCGCTGCGCAGGGTGGACGGCGGACTGGACGCGCTGCTGGTGCGCTGAGGGCCGGATACGGTCGAAAACGGTCGAATACGGTCGAATCAGGCCTTGCTGGCGTCCGCCGCGCCGGTGCTGCCTTCACCGCCCTCGCCGCGCTCGGCGATCTCGCGATGCACCTCGGCCATGTCGAGCGTGCGCGCCTGCTCGAGCAGCGCATCGAGCTGTGGTGCCGGCAACGCGCCTGCCTCGCTGAACAGGATCACCTGATCGCGGAACACCATCAGTGTCGGGATCGAGCGGATGCCGAACTGACCCGCCAGCGCCTGCTCCTCGTCCGAGTTCACCTTGGCGAACACGAAATCGGGGTGCCTTGCCGAGGCAGCCTCGAACACCGGCGCGAACTGTCGGCACGGACCGCACCACGGAGCCCAGAAATCGATGATCACCTTCTCGTTGCCGGTGATGATCTGTTCGAAATTCGCGTCGGTGAGTTCCACGGTGGCCATCAGGGGTTCCTGTTCGTCGGCGCCCGCTCGACGATCCGGCAGGCGCCGGCGCAGGATAGCACGGGCTCGCACAAACGACTGATTCAAAGAACCTTTCCCGAGAAGGGTGCCGGTGGCGAAAAGCTTCAGATTCCCCCGCGCAGGCCGTTAACGCACCTTGTCCTTCGCCCTCCAACGGCCCGGTGCCCGACACCCCGCACAGCCCCCGCCCTACCCGTTTCCCGTCCATGCACCCGCCGCAGCCAAGCGACCCAGAACCGAAGCGCACGACGTTTGCCTTCCCCAGGCTGCGTGCGGGCTCGATACGCGCCCGTTTCCTGGGCATCCTGCTGCTCACCATGCTGCCGGTGCTCTGGCTGATGCTCTACACGCACATCCAGCAGCGGCAGCAGGTGCTGGCCGCGCTGCAGCAGGAAGCCGCACAGGTGCTGCTGATCGCGCTGCGCGACCATGAAGTCCAGGCCGAGAGCGCCCGCCAGCTGCTGCGCGTGCTGGCGAGCACGCCGCAGTTGCTCGCCGGCCCCGAGGACTGTGCGGTATTCCTGCGCGGACTGCTGCAGGGCGACCAGACCTACTCGGCATTCGGCGTCGCCAGCCCGGCAGGGCGCGTGTTGTGCAGCGCATCGGTGGCCGCCTCCGGATCGACCATCGACCGCGGCGCCGGCGCGCAGGTCCAGGACCGCATCTGGTTCCGCTCCGCGATCGCCGAGCGCCGGCTGGTGATCGGCGAATACGAAACGCAGCCGGGCTCGAACCTGCGCGGACTGACCTATGCCTGGCCGGTGGTCGAGTCCGACGGTGCCATCACCGCGGTGATCTACGCGATAGCCGATCCGCGGCTGCTGGGCAACATCGCGACCAACAGCCGGCTGCCCGCCACAGCGACGATCTCGGTGTTCGACACCGAAGACACGCTGGTCACCGTGCATCCGGAGGCCTCGCGTGCCGGCACGCCCTGGCCGCTGGCGCCGAGGCTGCGCGTGCAGACGCACGAACATGGGCCGTTCACGCTGGTCGCGGAAGACAGCGACGGCGTATCGCGGGCCTATGCCAGCCTGCCGCTGCAGGCGAGCGCGAGCAGCGTCTACCTGGCGGTCGGACTGCCCACCGAGGCGCCGATGCGCAGCATGGGACAGAACCTGCGCGACGACCTGTACACGCTCGCACTGCTCACCGCGCTGTCGATGCTGGCTGCATGGGTCGGCCTGCATGTGCTGCTGCAGCAGTTCAACCAGCTGGTAGAGGTGTCGCGCCAGGTCGGCAGCGGCAACCTGCATGCACGCAGCGGACTGCGATCGGGCGCCGCAGAGAGTCAGGAACTGTCGCACGCATTCGACCAGATGGCGATGTCGCTCGAGCGGCGCGAGATCGAGCGCCGCGAAGCGGAGGCCGGCATGCGCGAGAGCGAGGCCAACCTGCTGCTCGCGCAGCGCGTCGGACGCGTCGGAAGCTGGCACCATGACTTCGCGCGCGGCACGATGCAATGGTCGGGCGAAATGTTCCGCATCTTCGGCGTGTCGCCCGATACGTTCGAGCCGACGCTGTCCGGCTCGCCGCATTTCGTGCACCCGGATGACAGGCAGCGCGTGATCGACGAACGAGCACGCGTGCTGGCCCAGGGCGGCGAGTTCCAGGTCGACTACCGGGTGCTGCTGCCCGACGGCCGCGAACGGCTGATGTCGTCACGCGCCCAGTTGCAGTACGACGAGGGCGGTTCGCCCCGCGGATTGATCGGGACGGTGCAGGACATCACCGACCGCAAGGCCTCGGAGCGCGCCCTGGCCGACAGCGAACGCAAGTTCCGCACGCTGTTCGACCTGGCGCACGACGCGGTGCTGCTGTTCCGGACCCAGGGCGGGACCGACATCCTCGTCGACTGCAATGCCAAGGCGCTGGAGGTGTTCGGGCACCCGCGCGAGGCACTGGTCGGCCACGCCTATTCGCTGCTGATGCCGGACGCACAGCCCGACGGCACGAACTCGATCGACGGCTTCGCACCCCACCGGGCGCGGGTCCTCGAGGGAACCTCGCAGGCCTTCGAATGGGTGTTCCGTCGCCATGACGGCTCCGCCTTCGATGCCGAGGTGTCGTTGTCGCGGCTGGACCTGGACGGCGAGGTGCTGCTGCAGGGCATCGTGCGCGACATCACCGAACGCAAGCGCGCGCAGGCGGCGCTGGTCGAGAGCGAACAACGCGAACGCGCCAAGGTGGCTGAACTCGCCGCGGTACTCGATGCCGTGCCGGCTGCAGTCTGGATCGCGCACGACCCGCACGGCGCGCGCGTGACCGGCAACCGTGCCTCGTATGAACTGCTCGATGCAGCGGCCGCAGCCACCGGCGACCTCGATTCACCGGAGCTGTTCCCGGTCGACGCCCGCATCTTCAAGGACCATGTCGAGATCGCACCCTACGAGTTGCCGATGCAGGTGGCTGCAGGCCTGGGCATCGAGGTGCGCGACTTCGAGCAGCAGCTGGTGTTCAAGGATGGCCGGATACGCAACGTGTACGGCAACGCGACGCCGCTGTTCGACAAGGAAGGGCGTCCGACCGGCGCGGTGGCCGCATTCATGGACATCACCGACCTCAAGCGCACCGAAGAGGCCTTGCGCCGGGAGAAGCGCCGGGTCGAAGTGACGCTGGCATCGATCGGCGACGCGGTGATCACCACCGATGCCGAGGGGCGGGTCGAGTACCTCAACCCCGTGGCCGAGACGCTGCTCGGCGTGCAGTCGGTGCAGGTGATCGGCCGCCCGTTCCGCGACCTCTGCCACGTCACGCACGAGGTGCAGCGTACCCGCCCGCTCGACCTCGTCGGGGAGTGCCTGCTGCGCAATGCCCTCGTCGAACTCAACGACCAGCACGTCCTGGAACGCATCGATGGCACGGAGCTGTTCGTCGACGCTTCCGCGGCCCCGCTGCGCAACAACGATGGCGGGATCACCGGCGTCGTGCTGGTGCTGCACGACGTGACCCAGCAGCGGCGCATCGCGCAGCAGGTGTCCTACCAGGCGACGCACGATGCCCTGACCGGGCTGATCAACCGCTTCGAGTTCGAACGCCGGCTCGACCGCATCCTGGCCGGGCTGGGCGAGGAACCCGGCCCGCATGCGCTCGCCTACCTCGACCTGGACCAGTTCAAGGTCGTCAACGACACCTGCGGCCATGCCGCGGGCGACCAGCTGCTCCGCCAGCTGGCATCCCGCCTGCATGAACGCATGCGCAAGCACGACACGATGGCGCGCCTGGGCGGCGACGAGTTCGGCCTGCTGCTCGAGGACTGCCCGCCGGAGCACGCGCGCCGGATCGCCAACGCGATCGTGCAGTCGGTGCGCGACTACCGCTTCACGTGGGAAGGAAAGACCTTCACCATCGGCGTGAGCATCGGGCTGGTCATGGTCGACCATACGTCGGCCAGCTCGGCTTCGGTGCTGTCGGCCGCCGATGCCGCCTGCTACGCCGCGAAGGAACGCGGCCGCAACCGGGTGCATGTCTACCATCCGGACGATGCGGAACTGGCGCAGCGCCAGGGCGAGATGCAGTGGGTGGCACGCCTCAATGCGGCGATCGAGCAGAACCGGCTCCGCCTCGATGCACAGCCGATCATGCCGCTTCAACCGGGCGTGAGCGACGCAGCCCCCCACATCGAGATGCTGGTGCGGCTGGTCGACGAACAGGGCA
>JBIITW010000340.1:0-3319 GCA_044340265.1 Burkholderiales bacterium
CGGTGTCGAGGTTCACATGGCCGGCCTGGCCGGCAATGATCTCGGCGACCATCACGCCCTCTTCCATCGCCTTGTGCGCGAGCATCGGCCCGCGCACGACGTCGCCGACCGCGTAGACGTTGGGCAGCGTGGTGCGGCAATGGCCGTCGACCTCGATGAAGCCGCGCGCATCGACCTTCAGGCCGACCGCATCGGCCGCGAGCCCGTCGGTGTTCGGCACGCGGCCGATCGACACGATCAGCTTGTCGCAGTCGAGCGTCGTCGCCTTGCCATCCTGCTCGTAGGCGATCGACACGCCGGACTTGCCCTTCTTCACTTCGCCGATCTTGCAGCCCAGCTTGATGTCCAGGCCTTGCTTGGTCGTGAATACCTTCCACGCTTCCTTGGCGACCGCCTCGTCGCAGGCACCGAGGAAGGTCGGCAACGCTTCGAGGATGGTGACTTCGGCACCGAGCCGCTTCCAGACCGAGCCGAGTTCGAGGCCGATCACGCCGGAGCCGATGATGCCGAGCTTCTTCGGCACCGCCTTGAAATCGAGCGCGCCGACGTTGTCGACGATGGTCTCGTTGTCGACCGGAACGCCAGGCAGCGACCTCGACCGCGAGCCGGTGGCGACGATCACATGCTTCGCCTCGACCGCCTCGCCGCCGATGTCGAGCTGCCAGCCGGCGCCACCCGCGGCGACGAACTTGCCGTGCCCGGGGATGAAGGTGACCTTGTACTTGCGGAACAGGCCCTTGATGCCGCCGGTGAACTGGTCGACGATCTTGTTCTTGCGCCCGACCATCGTCGCGATGTCGATCTTCGCGTCCGATACGGTGATGCCATGCTGCGCGAACCCGTCATGCAGCAGGTGGTAGTTCTCGGAGGACTGCAGCAACGCCTTGGACGGAATGCAGCCCACGTTCAGGCAGGTGCCGCCGAGCCGCGGCTCGCCCTTCGGGTCGGCATAGGGGTTGGATTCCGCACAGGCGACCGACAGCCCGAGCTGCCCGGCACGGATCGCGGCGACATACCCGGCAGGACCGCCGCCGATCACGACGACATCGAATGACTTGGCCATGGTCAGACGTCCAGCAGCAGGCGCGAAGGATCCTCGAGGGCGTCCTTCATGGCGACCAGCGACAGCACCGCCTCGCGGCCGTCGATGATCCGGTGGTCATACGACATCGCCAGGTAGTTCATCGGACGGATGACGATCTGGCCATTCTCGACCACCGGCCGGTCCTTGGTCGCATGCACGCCGAGGATGGCGCTCTGCGGCGGGTTGATGATCGGCGTCGAGAGCATCGAACCGAACACGCCACCATTGGAAATCGAGAAGGTGCCCCCGGTGAGTTCCTCGAGCGTGAGCTTGCCGTCCTGGGCGCGCTTGCCCAGTTCGTTGATCTCCTTCTCGATGTCGGCCATCGTCTTGCGGTCGGCATCGCGCACGATCGGCACCACCAGCCCGCGCGGGCTGGAGACGGCGACACCGATGTCGTAGTAGCCGTGGTAGACGATGTCGGGACCGTCGATCGACGCGTTGACCGCCGGGAACTTCTTCAGGGCATAGACCGCAGCCTTGACGAAGAAGGACATGAAGCCCAGGCGCACGCCGTGCTCCTTCTCGAACCGGTCGCGGTACTTCGCGCGCAGGTCCATCACCGGCTGCATGTTCACTTCGTTGAAGGTGGTCAGGATCGCTGCGTTGGCCTGCGAGGCGAGCAGGCGCTCGGCCACCCGCTGGCGCAGGCGCGACATCGGCACCCGCTGCTCGGGCCGGTTGCCGAGGATCGCACCGACGTTCACCGGCGCATCGACCCTGGGCAGCGCGGCACGGGGCGCGGGCTCGGCCGCCGGTGCAGCCGTACGTGCCTGCACTGCGCCGAGCACGTCTTCCTTGGTGACGCGCCCGCCGCGGCCGGAACCGGCCAGTGCATCGGTGGCGACATGCTGTTCGGTGGCGATCTTCTGCGCCGCCGGCATCACCGCCGCGGGAGCGGCGCTGGTGGCCGCTGGTGCCGGCGTGGCTGGCGCCGGCGCCGAAGTCGAGGCAGCCGGCGTCGTTGCGGCCGACCCCGCTACCGCCGTCGCCGAGGTATCGATGGTCGCGATCACTTCCTGGCTGACCACGGTACCGCCGTCGCCCTTGGCGATGCTGACCAGCACGCCGGAATCGGGTGCGGGCAGCTCGAGCACGACCTTGTCGGTCTCGATGTCGATCAGGTTTTCGTCGCGCTTGACGAACTCGCCCTGCTTCTTGTGCCACGAGAGCAGCGTCGCCTCGGCGACGGACTCGGACAGCATCGGTACCTTCACTTCCACCAGCATGATCGATTCACCTTGTCATCGTGTTGCGCCCGCGCGCCCCCGGGACCGGGACCGCGCGACCGGAGCCTCTCTCGGGCTATTCCTTCGTCTCGCCGCCGCCGAGCGTGATCGCTGCCGTGACGAGCTCTTTCTGTTGTATGGCGTGCAGTTTCTTGTAGCCGACTGCCGGGGTCGCCGATGATACCCGGCCTGCATAGAACAGCTTCTGGCCCTTGCGCATCGGGCGCCGCAGGTAGTGCTGCACCCAGTACCAGGCGCCCTGGTTGCGGGGTTCCTCCTGGCACCAGACGATCTCCTTCGCGGCCGGGTACAGGTCGATCTGCTCCTTGTACTCGTCATGTGCGAACGGATATAGCTGCGAGATGCGCACCAGCGCCACATCCTTGATGCCCGCCTCGCGCCGCGCGGCACGCAGGTCGAAGAAGACCTTGCCGCTGCAGAACACCACCCGGCGGGCCTTCGCCGGGTCGACGTCCTCGTCCCACTCGCCGTTGACCGGCCGGAACTTGTCGAGCGCGAACTCCTCGAGCTGCGACACCGATTCCTTGTGGCGCAGGATGCTCTTGGGGGTGAAGATGATCAGCGGCTTGCGGTACGGGCGGATCATCTGCCGGCGCAGCAGGTAGAACATCTGCACCGGCGTGGCCGGGTAGCACACCTGCATGTTGTAGTCGGCGCACAACTGCAGGAACCGCTCGATGCGACCCGACGAGTGTTCCGGACCCGCGCCTTCGTAGCCGTGCGGCAGCATCATCACCAGGCCGGACATGCGCCCCCACTTCACCTCGCCGGAGGCGATGAACTGGTCGATGACGACCTGCGCGCCGTTGACGAAGTCACCGTACTGCGCTTCCCAGATCACCAGCTCGTTCGGCTCGGTCGACGAGTAGCCGTACTCGAAACCGAGCACGGCTTCCTCCGACAGCAGGGAGTCGATCACCGTGAAGTCGGGCTGGCCGGGGAACAGGTTCTGCAGCGGGATGTAGGTGCCGGAATCCCAGCGCTC
>JBIITW010000138.1:0-13005 GCA_044340265.1 Burkholderiales bacterium
TCACCTCCATCGGCGGCGTCGCACTGTCGACCAGCGCGATGGCGGTCGGGGCGAACCAGCCGATGAAGACCGTGAAGGACGTGGTCGCACGCGCCAGGGGCGCCCCCGGCAAGGTCGTCTATGGCTCTTCCGGCATCGGCAGCATCGGCCACCTCACCGGCGAGATCCTCAGCCTGTCCGCGTCGGTCGAGATGACCCATGTGCCGTTCAAGACGGTGGCCATGGCCTATCCCGACGCGATCAGCGGATCGATCACGATGGTGATCGACACGCTGCCGTCGATGATGCAGCACCTGAAGTCGGGCAGCGTGCGCCCGCTGGCGATGCTGTCGCCCAGCCGGTCGGCGGCCTTCCCGGAAGTGCCGACGATCGCGGAAGCGGGGTTCCCCGATGCGACGCTGATCTTCTGGTCCGCGCTGCACGGGCCGGCCAACCTGCCGCAGCCGATCGTGCAGCGCGTGGGCGAGGTGCTCAACAAGGCCCTGGCCTCGAGCGACCTGCGCGACAGGTTCGCGACGCTGGGTGCCGAAACATGGCCTGCGACACCGAAGGAGCTGGACATCCGGGTGCGGCTCGACTTCGAGCGGCTGGGCAAGGTGATCCGGGCAGCGGGGATACAGCCGGAATGATGATCGTCCGTGAAGTGAAACGTTGCGCAGGCCTGGTCGCACTCGCGGCGGCCACCGTGTCGATGACTGCGCACGCAGCAGATCCCGCCGCGTCATGGCCGGCCCGTCCGGTGCGCATCGTCATCGGCTCGTCGCCCGGCGGCGTGGTCGACGTGTCGGCGCGGGTCGTGGGACAGCGGCTGGCGGAAGCCTGGAAGCAGCAGGTGATCGCCGACAACCGTCCCGGCGCCGGTGGCGTGGTTGCCGCCGCGATCGTGGCCGGGGCGAATCCGGATGGCCATACGCTGCTGTCGATCTCCGCGTCGCACGTGATCGCGCCTTCGCTGTACGCGAAGCTTCCCTACGACACGCTGAAGGACTTCGCCGCCGTCGCGATGACGGTGGTGGTGCCGTCGGTGCTGACCGTGGGCACGGGGCTCGGCGTGCGATCGGCGAAGGAACTCGTCGCCCTGGCGAAGGCGAAGCCGGGCGCGCTGCTTTTCTCCTCCGGCGGCATCGGCAGCGGCACGCACTTCGCCGCCGAGCTGTTCCTGAACCTTGCGGCGATCGAAGCAAGGCACGTCCCGTTCAAGGGCATACCGGAGGCGATGACCGAGACGGTGACCGGCCGGGTGCAGTTCACGATGTCGCCGGTGTCGACGGTGATGCCCTTCCTGAAGGACGGTCGCGTGCTGGCGCTGGGCGTGACATCCGGCAGCCGCGTCGCCGCGATGCCGGACGTCCCGACCCTCGCCGAGGCCGGCATCACGGGCTATCGGTGGGACCCCTGGTTCGGACTGGTCGCCCCGGCGCGCACGCCGCGGGCGATCGTCGAACAGCTCGCTGCAGCGGTACGCCGGGTGGTCGCGCTGCCCGAGGTCGCGCAGCAGTGGGCAGCGATGGGCGGCGAGGCGATGCCGGCGATGTCTCCCGCCGAGATGGATCGTTACCTTTCAGCGCAGCTCTCCACCGTGGCGCGGCTCGCCGCTGCGGCCGGCATCCGGCCGGAGTAGCATGCACGCCGCGGCGAGGCTCGGCGCGCGGCATCAGGCAAGGGGGTCAGGCAGATGCGGTTGAAGGTGTATCCATGGCTCGGCAGGGAGTTCGTATCGCTGTCCTGCGAGGGCAGCGGGACGGGCAGCGTGGACGACGAGACGCGCGAGGTGTTCGACCGCTTCTCGCAGGCGCTGGTGCCGTTCGGCTTCGGGCTGGAGCAGGTCGTCCGCACACGGATGTTCACGCGCGACATGGATGCCTGGGTTGCGGCCAACCTCGCCCGCCGCCGTGTGCTCGACGGGCCTGCGCGGTCGGTCAGCTCCAGCCATGTCTGGACGGGCCGCCTGGACGATCGGGCTCGGGTGTCGATCGATCTCCTGGCGCTGGTGCCCCTGCCGGGCGACGGCCCGAAGGTCATGAAGGAATACGACCCGCCGACCGTGGTGCTGCGCCGGCTGACCCATGGCGGGATCCTGTTCCTGTCCGGCGTGACCGACATGACCCACACCACGCTCGACGAACAGTTCCCGGTGATCATCCAGCGCATCACCGATACGCTGGCCGATGGCGGTGCCACCTGGAAGGACGTGGCGAAGGCTTCGTTCCTGCTGCACCACGAAGAGTCGCTGCAGGTGCTCAAGGCGAAATTCTCCGCCGCGGTCGAAGTGCCCATCCCGCAGGTCGACTACACCTTCGTCGGCAGCCGGCAGGGCAAGCGCCTGGAGATCGAGGTCACCGCAAGACCGTCCTGAGCGCTGCAGCGGGCTCCGCTCAGCGCATCCCGTTGGCGATCTTGTAGCGGCGCACCAGTTCATGCCCGGCCTCGACCGGCAGCGGCACCAGCGGACCGCGGCCATGCGGGCATCGCAGGTCTTCCACCGCGCCATAGAGCCTGCACATCAACGGCCGGCGATCATGGATGCCGCAATGCCCGGCGAGCGAGAACACGCAGGCCTGGTCGTCACGCTCGACCGGCGGCGCGGACAGGCCGGCACGCTTCAGTTCGTGGGCGCTCCACGGCACCGGACCACAGCAGTCGGTGCAACCCTCGATGCATTCGAAGGCAGGGATCGCCGCATACAGTCGGTCGTGCAACTGCGCTGCCGCGCCGCCCGCCGACGCGGCCGTCTTCGGCTTCTTCATCGCCGATGCCGGCCGCGCATCGCGTGCGCGGCGGTCAGTCCGGCCATCCTTCGAGCAGGTCCACCGGCTCCCCGAAACGGCGCGCCGCCTCGATCACCTGAGGCTGGCGCAACGCGGTCAGCAAACCGTCCTGCACCAGCACGTTCGGGCCGGCGGTCACCGTCGAATCGAGGCAGACGAGGTCCATGTGGATCGGCGGCTCCTCCCAGTTGGGCATCGCACGCTGAATGTAGGCGCAGGGCTTCTCGAGCTCGATGCCGAAGTGCAGCGCGCCCGGCGAGTTCGATCCGGCCGGATACAGGCCCTGCCGCGGTGCCTTCGGATTGAAGCCGCAGCCGAGTTCCACCAGCACGCCACCGACCAGCATGTCGCGCAGGATCACCGCCTCTTCCGAACGGCCGCGCACCTCGACGATGCGGTCGTTCTCGAACACCACGCCGATCTTCTCGGCGAACGGCTTCGGGAAGCCGACCGCGCTCTGCGGGTAGACGATGCCGTTCACGTCGTTGCGGGTGGCGCCACGGTCCATCTTCTTGCCCAGCGTGGTGCGGTCGTAGACGTTCGGCCCGTGCGTCGGCACCCAGTGCACATAGGCGCCGGCTTCCTCGGCCGTCATCTGGCCGCGCCAGCGGTTCGAACTCAGCATGTTCTCGCGCATCTCGGAGGTGAAGTTCGCCGTCCAGTCGGTCCCGCGCGGATCGGTGATCTTCAGCGCGAACGATTCGCCCTTCGGATACAGGTCGCGCGTCGCGCGGGTGATCTCTCCGACCAGCTCGGCGGGAAAGCGCGCCTGCGGCGTCTTCAGCACGTCGATGTTGCGGAAGTAGGTCATCTTGACCGTACGCTGTCCGGTGTCCTTGCGTACCTTCAGGCAGTACGGATCCCCGATCGACGCGAACCAGGTCGACACCACCAGCGTCGCCTTCTCGTACACCGGCTTCAGCTCTTCCGGGAACACGCCGGTGTTCCAGTTGCTGCTCATGTACATCTCGGGTCGCACGCCGCGCGCGCGTGCGATGCCTTCGATCGCATGGAACACGCGAGGGTCGATCAGGAAGTCGGACAGGAACAGCAGCCTGTCATCCGGCCGGATCGCGAACACCTTGATCATGTTGTCCACCGCCTGGAAGTACTGGGCGGTGAGGAAGGTCTCGTTGGCATTGACCGGCGGCATCGCGTTGAATGCCTGCGGATCGGGGGTCAGCATGGGCTCTCCTCTACTCGGCCTTGATCTTCAACTGGCGGATCTGCCGGCCGAACCGTTCATGTTCCGCGCGCATCAGCGCCGCGAACTGCTCGGGCGTGTCGCTGATCGGCTCGTAACCGAGCTTCGCGAAGCGATCGCGCACATCCTGCCCCTTCACCGCGGTCGCCAGGATGCCGTGCAGCCGCGTGATGATCTCCTTCGGCGTTCCCGCCGGCGCGAGGAAGCCGAAGCGGCCCTCGCCGACCACCTCCTTGTGGCCGGCCTCGATCATCGTCGGCAGCGACGGCTCGGCGACGGCACGGCTGCGGCCCGACACGGCCAGCACGCGCAGCTTTCCGGCCTGGACCATCGGCTGCACCAGCCCGAGGTCGGCGAACATCATGTCGACCTCGCCGGCGGTCATCGCGGTGATCGCCGGCACCATGCCCTTGTATGGCACGTGCACCAGGTCGATGCCGGTCGACGAGGCCAGCGTCTCCATCGTCAGGTGCGACACCGACCCGGCACCTGAAGTGCCGAAGGTCAGCGCCTGCGGCTTGCTGCGCGCGATCTTCATCAGGTCGGCGACCGACTTCGCCGGTACGCGCGCGTTCACGGTCAGCGCATACGGCCCGAGCGCGACGTTCATGATCGGGGCGAAGTCGCGCAGCGAATCGTAGGGCAGCTTCGAATAGAGGTGCGGCGCGAAGGCGAGGCTGCTCTGTCCGGCGACCAGCAACGTGTAGCCGTCCGGTGCCGCCCGCGCGACATGGGCGGTGCCGAGCGTGGCGCCCGCGCCACCGCGGTTCTCGACGGTAACCGCGACACCCAGTGCCTCGGCAAGCTTGGCCGACATCGTGCGCGCGATCAGGTCATTCGCCCCGCCGGGCGCGAACGGCGAGACGACGATGATGCCCCGGGCAGGCCATTGCTGGGCGGCGGCGGGCAGGGCCAGCGCGAGCGTCGCCGCTGCGGCGAACACGGTGCGTAGCGACGCAGCCCGCCACGCGACGTCACGGCATGACCGGGCCGGTACCGGAAGAAGCCGGGTCACCGGCGAGGGCATGTACAGGATCATCGGGCCAGCATAGCACCGCGAAAGTCAGGGCGTCCACGAACGGCCGGCGGGGCATCCATCCAGCAGCGGGGGTCGGGATCTGCCTCTTGCCTGGCAGGCAAAAGGCAGGTCCCGACCCCCGCCCTTCTTACTCCGGCAGCAACTCTGCGACGTCGAACTGCTCGCCAGGAAGCGCCAGGATGTCGACGCGCCCCTGCCGATCGACGCGCACGGTACTGGTGTAGCCGCCGCCGGTCGGCCCGCGACACACCTCGATCGTTCGCGCCTTCGCGTCGACGGTCCAGTACTCGCGGATTCCGTGTTCGGCGTACAGCGCCCGCTTGATCGTCGAGTCGAAGCGCAACGACGTGTCGGCGACTTCGATCAGCAACAGGACGTCGCCTGCATCGGGATGCCGGGCGCGATAGCCGTCTTCGCGAGGGCGAATCACCGCAATATCGGGGACCGGCTCACTGAAATCGAACAACTGCACCGACCGCTGGCAGCCGACGATCGCGCGTCGGTGCAGACGCAATAGCAGCACACGGTGCAACTGGTCTACCAGGGCAGCATGCAGGCTCCCGAGCGGCGCCATCTCGTAGATCGCTCCATCGATCAACTCGACGCGTGCCTGCGGCGCAAGCACGCCCGCCTCGGCCATGCGGTAGTACTGATCGATGGAGAGCTTCAGACGTGTCGGGGTTTCGATGGCGCCCATCTGTGTTCCTCGAGTCCAGGTTGCTCGCTGCGCGGTCAGTCCAGCCGGCTTCGAAAGGCCGAGGCGTTCGGACATCATCGACCAACGCGAATCGAAAGCCGCTCGGGAAAAGCATACCTCAAAGCCGAATACTCCCAGGGAGAACCCTGGCACCGCCGGAATCAAGGCGGCAGCGAACCGCCGGGGTGGCATCCATCATCGGCTTGCCTTGGTGGCGTCGGCGCTTGCCGCAGGCGACCACGCCGACGCAGGTGCGAACCAGCCCGCAGTTGGTGCAGACAGACCGCACCTGCGCGAGAGCTCGCCCTGCATGCGCTGCCTCGCCTGGCGTACTCTTCAATGAAGGCACGTGACGCATTAGTCTGAACGGACTAATCGATCGCATGATCCATGTTGAAGGATCGACTCATCGAATGCGACCCTCGCCAAGTGATTCAAGGGGTGGCACGGGTCCTCCATGCGGCAGGGAAGCCGGGCGGGGACAGCTCAATCCTTCGGCAAGCCGTCTTGCTTTACGGCAGATCGTGGTTGCCGCGGCGTGAATCACGGTTCTGGGTAGGTTCTTTCGTTGGCCAGGGAGTCTTGATGAACATCCAGCAACTGATGCACAAGCGTCTTCTGAACTTCGCAATGATCCTGGCCCTGGCGTCCAACGCCTCCGCCTTCGCAGCAACGATGACTCTGGACGCATTCGACAGGGGACACTGGACGGGCACTGGCACACACACTGCTTCAAACCTGAACTACTTCGCGGGCGAATGCCGATCAATCCAGTGCGGTAACGGTAACGTGCCTCCGTTTACGCGGAACTTTTTCGTCTTCGACCTCAGGACAGTCACGGGCGTGATAACCGGTGCAACACTTCGTTTGCAGAATCCGCCCGACAATCCCGCGACAACCAACGTCAATGAAGGCGGTTTCCTGGGGAGTGTTTCGAGTGGTGAAAGATACGAGTTGTACAGCGTCTCCACACCAATCCCTGTCCTGACCACCGGTACGAGTGCCCCCAACCCGAACCCGGGTGTCTACGATGACCTGGGCGATGGAACGTTGTACGGCTCCCGCGTGATGACCTACGCGGACAACGCTGGAACGTTTCCCGGGCTTGCGCTATTCGTCGACATCGAGTTGAACGCAGCGGCCATCGCCGACCTCAATGCAGCGTTGGGCGGGTTTTTCGCTTTGGGCGGGATGAACGGAACGATAAACCTCGCCACGGCCAACTCCGAGTACATGTTCGCGTTCACGAACCAGACCCATCTCACACAGCTGGTGCTGAATCCTCCCACGGCAGTGCCTGTCCCGCCGGCCATGGGCATGTTGCTTGCCGGACTGGGCTTGCTCGGTTTTCAAGCCGCCAGGAAGACCGCCGCTTCGAGTCGCGCTCGGTGAACGCGACTCCCTGCGCTCACTCCGGCTCTATCGCCGCATCCTTCACCATCTTCGCCCAGCGTTTCGTCTCGCTGCGCACGTAGGCTGCGAACTCGCTCGGGTTCATCGGCTCGACACTGAAGCTGAGCGAGTTCAGCGACTTGCGTACACCCTCGTCGGCAAGTGCCTTCGAGGCGAGGTTCCAGAGCTGGTCGATGATCGGCTTCGGCACGCCGGACGGCGCGGCAAGGCCGGCCCAGACGGTCACGTCATAGCCGGGCACCACTTCGCCGATCGCCGGCACGTCGGGCAGGGTCGGGCTACGTTTCGGCGTGGTGACGCCGAGCGCGCGCATCTTTCCGGCGCGCACCAGCTGCAGCCCGGCAGCGAAGTCCGAGAACGTCGAATCGATCTGGCCGCCCATCACGTCGGTGACCGCCTGCGGCGTGCCCTTGTAGGCGACCTCGAGCAGCTCGGCGCCGCCGAGCGAGCGCATCATGCCGATCGACACGCGCATGCCGGCCGAGGCCTGGCCCGATGTGAGCTTCGCCTGGCGCGACTTCGCGAGCGCGATGAACTCGCGCAGGTCCTTCGCCGGCAGGTCGTTGCGCACGGTGAGGATCAGGCCGGTGGTGATGAAGCGCGCGATCGGGGTGAAGTCCTTCTCGATGTCGAACGGCAGCTTGCGGTACAGGCTCACGTTGCCGGCGAAGGTGGTGTTGTTCGCGCTGACCAGGGTGTAGCCGTCCGGGGTCGCCCTTGCGGCGACGTCGACGCCGATGTTGCCGTTGGCACCTGGCCGGTTGTCCATGATGAACGGCTGCCCCGCCGTCTGTGCCATGTGCTGGGTGACGAAGCGCATGATCTGGTCCGGGGCACTGCCCGGAGGAAAGGGCACGATCACGCGCACCGGGCGCGACGGGTAGGCCTGCGCAGAGGCGGCGCCGGTCGCCGCCAGCAGGCCACCCGCCATCAACGCCACCGCTGCTGCCGTCCCGGTCCTGCGAGCGGCTTTCTTCCATGCTGCCATCTTCACTCTCCTCGTTGCCGCACGTGCGGGATCACCGGCAGCAGCACGTACGGCTGCCGGCCCGGTTCGAAATGCAGGACATTCGTGCCGCCGAACACCTCCGGCGGCCGGTCTTCGGGATGGTCGTGCAGGAACGGCCCGACACCGGTCAGCGTGTAGTGCACGCCGGGGATGCTCAGCGGCGGACCGGGATACGCGTAGTCGCAGCCACGCACCGACAATGCAAGGCGGTACCCGGCCGGCACCACGATGCAGGTCGGCCAGATCTCGACATCGAGGCCCACCGGCACGCCGGGCAACAGCGGCTGCACCTCGTCATGGACATGCCAGGGACGGTAGGGCAGCGAACGCACGGGGTCGAGCTTGCGATGCGATGCGCGCAGCCAGCCCAGCCCGACCGGCGTCCGCGGATCGTTCGAACCCTGGAAGGCGACCTCGGCGCCATCGGGCGCGAACACCCGCAGCACGAGGAACACGTCGGCGTCAGCGGTGTCCGAGCTCAGCTGCAGCTTCGCGGCCGCCGGCCCGGTGATCTCGATCGGCGCGTCCAGCGGCGGCGTGCTGAACAGCAGGCCATCGCCCCCGGTCGGGTAGGCGAGCGCTGCCGTCGCGCCGGGTTCGTCCGGGCCGAAGGCCATCGTCGCCGGATCGAGGTAGTACTTCGTCCACTGCGTGCGCGCGATCGGCCATTCGCCTTCGGCGCGCTCCTCGAACCGGTCGGGATGGCGCACCTGCAGCAGCACGCGCGGCTGCGAATCCCAGCCGGTGTCCTCGCCCTTCAGGAAGTGGCCGAAGAAGCGCTTCTGCATCTGTTCGCAGCGCGTCGTATGGAAACTTTCCCAGTGCGCGCCGCCATGCGCCTCGAGCCATTTCTGTTTCGCCGGCGCACGCACGAAGGCCTCGAAGTTGCCCCGGGTATGCAGCCCCTGCCCGCCCCAGTTGGCCGCGGTGAGGAACGGCACCTCGACCTGCGACAGGTCGGGCGAGCGCTCGCGATGGGCATCGTCGTCGAACGGATGGTCGAGGATCCACCGGTTGAAGTCGATCCGGTTGCGTGCCAGTTCCTCGTCCGGCAGCGTCTCCGGCCCGGCGATCAGCTCGCCGGTGGCGCGGCTGCGGAAGCCACGCTCGCCGTACCCATGCTGCGACCGATGCACCGCGCGCGGGAACCAGTTGGTGAGGAAGCGCGAGAAGATGCCGCCATGGCGCGTCGCCTCGCGATAGAAGTCGGAAGCCCCTTCCCAGGTGACGATCGCCGCAAGGTGCGGCGGCTTCAGGCAGGCCACCTGCCACGCGTTCATCGCGTAGTACGAGATGCCGTTCAGCCCGACCTTGCCGCTGCTCCACGGCTGCACGCCGGCCCACTCGATGCAGTCGTGGAAGTCGCGCGTCTCGCGCGGCGACCACGGATCGACAGCGCCCGGCGAGCGCCCGGTACCGCGGCCATCGACGCGCACCACCGAATAGCCATCGGGCACCCATTTCTCAGGGTCGACCAGTTCCCAGGTCTGGTAGAGGTTGGTCGAGCCCTCCGCCACGTCCGGGTGCAAGGCGGTCAGCCGATCCCACGCCGCCTTGTTGCCGTCCTGGAAGGCGAGCCCCTTGCCGTACGGCCCGTAGGACAGGATCACCGGATACCGGCCCTCACCCGGCGGCAGGAATACATCGGCGCGCAGCACGATGCCATCGTCCATCAGGATCGGCGCATCCCACAGGATGCGCATCCCGTCGCGCAGTTCAGTCTTCTCCAACACGTGCTCCTTGCCTCCCGCGCCCGTCGTGCCGACGGCGCCTCAGCGATTCCACGTTGCGCGCAGGTCCGCGATCGACGGCGTCACGCCGAAGAAGCGCCGGATGTTGCGCATCGTCTGTGCATGGTCTTCCGGCACGTAGGCGGCGCAGCCGTCCTCGGCCATCACCACATAGTAGTCGCGCACGAACGCGGAACGTGCGCTGGTCTCGACGCAGACGTTGGTCACCACGCCGGTCATCACCACCGTGCGGATGCCATGCGAGCGCAGCACGAGGTCGAGGTTGGTGCCCTGGAACGCGTCGTAGCGGTTCTTCACCACCACGATGTCGCCGTCCAGCGGCAGGATGTCCTCGTACCAGTCGCCCGCCCATGAATCCTTCTCGCACACCGGGATGGTGGTGAAGCCGCCCTTGCGTTCGCGCACCGCCTGCTCCAGCCACGGGTCGGACAGGTACGCATTGCCGTTCGACGTGTATTCGCAGCGCACGAACACGACCAGAACCCCGGCCGCGCGCGCGGCGGCGAGCAGCGGCGGCAGCCGAGCCGCCATGCGCTGCGCCTCGGAGATGTCGCGTCCGTCCTTCGACACCATGCCGCCGCTCGCGCAGAAGTCGTTCTGCATGTCGATCACCACCAGCGCGGTGTGCGCCGGTTCAACCTTCTGCGCGAGCGTCACCAGCAGCGGGCGGTGTGCGAGCCGCTGCGCGGCCTCAAGGTCCTGTTCGATGCTCAACGGTGGCTCCGGCGGATGCTGCAGGCTTCAGAGGTCTTCCGGCACGGCCACTGCCGCCGCCTTCGAATCATGCGCGGCGATCTCGCGCGACGGCTTTCCGCCCCGCGAATCGCGGCCGGTCGGCGTCCAGGTGCAGACGCGTGCGTCGTCGACCCAGACGGTGCGGTACTCGGCGGGCACGAAGAACTCGATGAAGGTCTTGCCCACCGCACCGGTCGATGTGTAGTGGCGCTCGCCGTCCGGGTGGTAGACGAGGTCGCCCGCCCGGTAGGGATGCGGCACCTCGTCCGAGTAGCCGGTCGATTCGCCGGCGATCACGTACATGAAGTGCTCGGCACCCTCATGGTGGTGGTTCGATCCGTCGGTGTGCGGCGGATAGACGATGATCTCGGCCTTCAGCGCCTTGTTGCCGGTGAGCTTCGGCGTCGCGACGTAGATGCGCCGGCGCGCATCGTGCTTCGAGTCGAGCACCGGCTCGTGCGCCCAGTCGACGATGCGCAGCTGCGGCGGGTTGGCAGCGATGCCCGCATCCAGCTTCGGCGCCTGCGGCACTTCGGCCAGCAGCAGGCGCGCACCCGAGGCGCCGGCGGTGAGCGTGGCGCGGCAGCCGATGGGCAGCACGACCGCATGGGCTTCCTGCAGCGCATGCACCGTGGCATCGAGCTCGAGCCGCAATTCGCCGCCAAGCACCAGGAACCAGGCCAGGCTGTCGTCCGGCATCGACAGTTCGAACCGGCCGCCGGCCTCGAAGTCGATGCGGTCCGTCAGCACCCGTGTACCGGGGATCCGTTGCCGATCGAGCAGCGCGCGCCTGCGCACGCCGCGCCCGGCGACGATCGACTCGACCTCGCCTTCATGGACGATGCAGACCATCTTTCTCCTCCCTCCGATGCCGGCTCTACGGCCGGTCGTGTTGTCAGCGCGGCCTGACCGCCGTCACGTCGATCTCGATCCGAGCGCCCGGCTGGTTCAGGCAGTGTACGCAGATCGTCGTGCTGGCCGGCTTCCAGTCGCCGAGGTACTCACGCACCGTGTTCGAGGCACCTTCCTGGTCGCGCATGTCGGTCAGGTACTTCGTCATCTTTACGATGTGGCGCAGGGTCAGCCCTTCCTTCTCGAGGATCAGCTTGATCTTGTCCATCGCGCGACGCACCTGCGTCTCGATGTCCGGCGCATGGAAGTGCTCTTCGCGGATGTGCGGATGCGAGTGGTACAGCGGTGCCGCGGTCATGCCGGACAGGTAGATCGTGTCGACCGGCCCGCTGATCACCACCGCTGGCGAATAGGGAAGCTCTTCGCTGCGCTCGGGGATCGGGTGGCTGCTGCGGGTGATGTCCTCTATTCGTTTCGTGTCGCCCATCTCTGTCTCCGCCGTTGGATCAGTCGACCTGGACGCGCGCCTCGCGTGCGACCCTGGCCCACTTTGCGATGTCGCTCTTCACCCGCTCGTCGAAGAACGCGGGCGTGCCGCCCACCGGATCCAGTCCGGCCAGCCGGTAGGCCTCGCGGATCTCCGGCGTCTTCAGCACGCGGTCGAGCTGGTCGGCGATGAAGCCGATGGTTTCCCTGGGCGTCGCAGCCGGCGCGAACATGCCATACCAGGATTGCGCATCAAGACCGGCCAGCCCCGCCTCGGCCATCGTCGGCACGTCGGGCAACTGGGCGAAGCGCGACGCCGTGGTCACCGCCAGTGCGCGCATCCGCCCCGACTGCACATGCGGCAGCACCACCGCCGGGCTGGAGAACATCATGTCGACTTCCCCGCCGAGCAGCGCAATGCCTGCCGGCGCGCCACCCTTGTACGGCACATGCAGGGTCTTGATGCCGGCCATCAGGTTCAGCAACTCGGCCGCCATGTGGAAGCCGCTGCCCGGGCTGGCCGATGCATAGGTCATCTTGCCGGGCAGGCGTCGGGCAAGCCCGACGAGTTCCTTCATCGACCGCGCAGGCACCGACGGATGCACCACGAACACGTAGGGCCCGATCGCCAGCATGCTGACCGACGCGAAGTCCTTCACCGTGTCGTACGGTACCTTCGCGTAGACACTCAGGTTGATCGTGTGCTGGCCCGCGGTGGCGAGCAGCGTGTAGCCGTCGGGCGCGGCCTTCGCGACCGCCGCCGAGCCGATCATCGAGCCCGCGCCGGGCCGGTGGTCCATGATCACCGGCTGGCCGAGTGCGACGCGCAGGCGATCGAACACCGGGCGACCGACGACATCGACCGGCCCGCCCGGCGGGAACGGGTTGATCACCCGGATCGGCTTGGACGGAAACGCGGGCTGCGCCGCCGCGGCGCCTGCGGCAAGCAGGCCGGCGAGCAGTGCACCCCACCGAACGGATCGACTCGTCGTTGCAAGCAGCGTCATCCAGTCCTCGCCCGGGAAACGGTGTGATCACACTACACGGGCGG
>JBIITW010000139.1:0-12919 GCA_044340265.1 Burkholderiales bacterium
GTTGATGCCCGAGACGAACAGTTCATCGACCTCGGTCAGCAGGTGGTGCAGGCCATGGCCGAACTCGTGGAACAGCGTGACCACGTCGTCATGGGTGAACAGCGCCGGGCGTGGGCTGCCGTCCGCCCGAGCGACCGGGGCCGGGAAGTTGCAGGTGAGGTAGGCGAGCGGCAACTGCACGTTGCCATCGATGCGGCGCCGGGCGATCGCATCGTCCATCCAGGCGCCGCCGCGCTTGGACGCGCGTGCGTAGAGGTCGAGGTAGAAATGGCCGATCGGCTGGCCGGAGGCATCGGCGACCTCGAAGTAGCGCACGTCGGGATGCCATTTCGGCGCCTCGCGCTCGGTGATGGCGAGCCCGTAGATCGTCTCGACCACGCGGAACATGCCGGGCAGCACCTGCGGCTCGGGGAAGTACTGCTTCACCTCGTTGTCCGAGAAGGAATACCGCTCGACGCGCAGCTTCTCGGACACGTAGGCGAGGTCCCAGGACTGCAGGTCGTGCATGCCCAGCCGGTCGGCGGCGAACGCCTTCAGTTCCTCGAGGTCGCGCAGGGCGAACGGGCGTGCCTTGGCGGCCAGTTCGCGCAGGAACTCGTCCACCTGCTGTGCGGAGTCGGCCATCTTCGCGGCGAGCGACAGCCCTGCGAAATCGGCAAAGCCGAGCAGCTTGGCGAGTTCATGGCGCAGCGAGAGGATCTCGCCGATCAGCGGGCTGTTGTCCCATTCCGGCTTGCCGTACTCGGAGGCGCGGGTCACGTAGGCGCGGTACATGCCTTCGCGCAGGTGGCGGTCGTCGGCATACTGCATCACCGGCATGTATGACGGTGCCTGCAAGGTGAAGCGATAGCCCTCGCGTCCCTCGGCCCGGGCTGCTTCCGCGGCGGCCTCGATCGCGTCTTCGGGCAGGCCGGCCAGTGCGGCACGATCGCCTTCGTAATGCGAGAACGCGTTGGTGGCATCGAGCACGTTGTCGGAGAAGCGCGACGACAGGGTGGCCAGCCGCTCGCTGATCTCGCGGTAGCGCTGCTTCTGCGCCGGCGGCAGCTCCGCGCCGGACAGCCGGAAGTCGCGCACTTCGTTTTCGATCACCTTGCGCCGCGCGGGCGACAACTGCGCGAAACCCGCGCTCGCGGCGAGTGCCTTGTACTTCGAGAACAGGGCCTCGTTCTGGCCCATCTCGGTGTAGTACTCGGTGATCCGCGGCAGGTTGCCGTTGTAGGCCTCGCGCAGCTCGGGGCTGTTCATCACCGCGTTCAGGTGGCCGACCAGCCCCCAGGCGCGGCGCAGACGGTCGGACGCATCCTCGAGCGGCGCGGCGAAGCCGTCCCAGTCGGGCGTGGACGGGTCAGCGGCAATGCGCGCGATCTGCTCGCGATTGCGTGCCAGCAGCGATTCGACCGCAGGGCCGACATGTTCGACCCGGATGTCGCCGAAGCGGGGCTTGTCCGACAGGTCGAGAAGGGGGTTGTCCACGGGGTGGTCCATCATCTGCTCCAGGGGTATGGCTGCGGCAAGGCCCGATCCGGGCCGCCGCGGGCGTGTTCGTATCAGCCGGATTGCTTGATCTGCGAGGCGCCGCGGACTCAGCCGGCGCGCGAGAAGACCGGTTCGCCACCGACCACCGTGTGGCGCACCCGCCCGACCATCGGCAGCCCGGAGAACGGCGTGTTCTTCCCCTGGCTTACCAGCGTCCTGGGGCCCACCACCCAATCTTCAAGCGGGTCGAACAGGCAGAGGTCGGCTGGCGAGCCGACGTCGATCCGGCCGCCGGGCAGGCGCAGGATGCGTGCCGGGTCGCAGGTGATGCGCGCCAGCGCGGTGGCCCGGTCGATCGACTGCTCGGCCGCCCATTTCAGGGTCAGCGGCAGCAGCAGTTCGAGTCCGGTCGCGCCAGCCTCCGATTCGCCGAACGGCAGCTGCTTGGCATCCTCGTCGACCGGCGTGTGGTCGGAACAGACCGCGTCGATGGTGCCGTCGGCGAGCGCCGCGCGCAGGGCATCGCGGTCGCGCACGCTGCGCAGCGGCGGCACCAGGTGGCTGTGCGAGTCGAAATAGCCGATGTCGATGTCGCACAGGTGCAGGTGATGGACGGCGACGTCGCAGGTGATGTCCAGCCCGCTGGCGCGGGCCGCGCGGACCTGCTCGACCGCGTGTCCGCTGGACAGCCGGCACAGGTGCAGCCGGGCGCCGGTCAGGCGGGCCAGCGTGACCAGGGTGTCGATCGCGATCGTCTCGGCGCAGACCGGGATGCCGGGCAGCCCGAGCCGCGTGGAGACCTCGCCGCTGTGCGCGACGCCGCCGCGCGAGAGGAAGGGATCCTGCGGCCGCAGCCAGACCGGGAAGTCGAAGCTCGCCGCGTACTGCATCGTGCGCATCAGCACGCGGGTGTCGGTCACCGGGTGGTCGGCCTGGGAGAACGCGACGCAGCCGGCCTCGGTGAGTTCGGCCATCTCGGTGATGCGTTCGCCGGACAGGCCCTGGGTCAGCGCACCGACCGGGTACACCCGCGACAGCGCCAGCGTCTGTGCACGGTACTTCAGCATCTCGACCAGGCCCGGCTCGTCCAGCGGCGGGTCGGTGTCGGGCGGACAGGCCAGGCTGGTGACGCCGCCCGCCACCGCCGCCGCGAGTTCCGACTCGAGCGTGGCCTTGTACTCGTAGCCCGGCTCGCGCAGCCGTGCCGACAGGTCGACCAGCCCCGGGGCGACGACCAGCCCGGTGGCGTCGATGCGGCGTGCATGGCGGAAGCTTTCCGGCACGGCGCCGATCGCGCAGATGATGCCGCCCTCGATCGCGACATCCGCGACATGTTCACGGCAGGTGACCGGGTTGACCACCGTGCCGCCATGGATCACCAGTTGCGCGGCCATCTCAGCCCACCCCCAGGATCGACATCACCGCCATGCGCACCGCGATGCCGAAGGTGACCTGCGGCAGGATCACCGACTGCGAGCCGTCGGCCACGCTCGACTCGATCTCGACGCCGCGGTTCATCGGACCGGGGTGCAGCACGATCGCATCGGGCTTCGCCAGCGCGAGCCGCTCGGCAGTGAGTCCATAGCTCTTGTAGTACTCCTGGGCGCTGGGCAGCAGGCCGCCGTCCATGCGTTCATTCTGCAGGCGCAGCATCGACACCACGTCGACGCCCTTGAGCGCCTCTTCCATCCGGTTGAACACGCGCACGCCCATGCCGCCGAGCGAATCGGGCACCAGCGTCTTCGGCCCGACGACCCGGATCTCGGGCACGCCGAGGATCGACAGCGCATGGATCTGCGAACGGGCGACGCGCGAATGCAGCACGTCGCCGACGATCACCACGATGAGGTCGGTGAACGACTGCTTGTAGTGGCGGATCGTGTACATGTCGAGCAGCGCCTGGGTCGGGTGCTGGTGGCGCCCGTCGCCGGCGTTGATCACGCTGATGCCTTCGCGCACGTTGCCGGCGATCAGGAACGGCGCGCCGCTCTGTGCATGTCGCACGACGAACATGTCGGCATCCATCGCGGACAGGTTCGAGATGGTGTCGAGCAGCGACTCGCCCTTGCTCGCCGAGCTGGCGTTGATGTTCAGGTTGATCACGTCCGCGGACAACCGCTTGGCGGCGATCTCGAAGGTGGTGCGGGTGCGCGTCGAGTTCTCGAAGAACAGGTTGAACACGCTCTTGCCGCGCAGCACCGGCACCTTCTTCACCTCGCGCTCGGTGACGCCGACGAACGGCCTTGCGGTGTCGAGGATGTTGACCAGCACATCCCGTGGCAGGCCTTCGATCGACAGCAGGTGCCTGAGCGCACCGTGCGCATCGAGCTGTGGGTTGCGGGTCATGGTCATCCTGTGCGTGGCGCTGCGGATCCGTGGATGTATGGGGTGGCGCGTCAGGTGGCAGATTCGCGCGGCCCGCTGCGCTGTTGCACCTTCAGCAGCAGCGTGTCGGCATGCGCGCCGCTGGCGCAGCGGTCGAGCACGATCTCGCGGCCGGACTCGATCTCGACATGTGCGCCGAGGAAGGTCGCCGCGACCGGGAGGTGGCGCCCGCCGCGGTCGAGCAGTGCCGCCAGCCGGATGCGCTCCGGGCGCCCGTAGTCGAACAGTTCGTTCATCGCTGCGCGGATCGTGCGCCCGGTGTGCAGCACGTCGTCGACCAGCAGGATGTCGGCGCCGGCGACCTCGAACGGGATCATCGATGCACGCATGCGGATGCGCAGCCCCGAGGTCTCGAGGTCGTCGCGATGCAGGCCGACGTCGATGGTGCCAAGCGGCAGCGCGAGGCCGAGCATCCGGTGCAGGCGCTCGGCGATCCAGACACCGCCGCTGTGGATGCCGACCATCCCGCACCGGGCCGGATCGACCTGCAGGCGGATCTGCTCGACCAGCGCATCCAGCAACGTGTCGACGGCCGGCAGCGCCGACGGATCGACCGACGGGAAGGTGGGCTGTGTACTCATCGGGCCTCGAGGAAGTCGCGCAGGATGATGAAGGCGGCGTGTGCATCGACCAGGCCAGTGCGGCGCAGGCGGTCGACACCAGCCTCGCGCAGCGTCGCCTCGGCATCGACCGAGGTCAGCCGTTCGTCGATCTCGTCCACCGGCAGCGCGTGCCTGCGCGACAGCGCCCGGCCAAACGCGCGCGCCGAGCGCGTCATCTGGTGTTCCGTACCGTCGAGGGCCCGCGGCACGCCGACCACCAGCCGGGCCGGCCGCCATTCCTCGACCAGCGCGGTGATCTTCGCTTCAGAAGCGGCGCGGTCGCTGGCGTCGATGGTGGTCAGCGGATGGGCCGAGCGCTGCCCGAGATCGCCGACTGCAACGCCGATGCGTCGCGTGCCGTAGTCGAACGCCAGCACGGTGCCGGTAGCAGCCTCATGCATGGCCGGCCTGCTCAGACAGGCGCGAGAGGTCGATGCCGAGCAGCCCCAGCGCCCCGGACATCCGCCCCTCCGGCGGCGTATCGAACAGCGTACTGGCGTCGGCGGCCACGGTGAGCCAGGCATTCTGGCGGATCTCGTTCTCGAGCTGGCCGGCGGACCAGCCGGCATAGCCGATGGTGATCAGCACCTGCGTCGGGCCTTCGCCCTGGCCGAGCGCGGTCAGGATGTCTTTCGAGGTCGTGAGCCCGATGTCGTTGCGCACCTGCAGCGTCGACTGCCAGCTGCCGATCGGCTTGTGCAGCACGAAGCCGCGGTCGACCTGCACCGGGCCACCGTAATGCACCGGCAGCCCGCGCAGCTGCGGCGATTCGAGCGGGATGTCGACCTGCTCGAACAGCCCCTGCAGTGTCATGTCGGTCGGACGATTGACTACCACGCCGAGCGCGCCCTTCTCGTTGTGCTCGCAGATGTAGGTGACCGTCTTCGAGAAATTCGGATCGGCCATGGCGGGCATGGCGATCAGGAAGTGGCCGGTCAGGTTGATCGGTTCGATGGGCATTGGGCGTGGTCGGGCGGAGTCACGATTGTAATCGCCGTACCGGCCCGCCACAATTCGATCCCTTTGCCTATGGTGCGATCCGGTGCGACGGCGGCTGCCCGTCCGCAGCGCCGCCCGCCGATGCCCGTGAGAACGCTCGACAGCGCCCTGTTCTGGTTTCGCCGTGACCTGCGTACGGGGGACAATGCAGCGCTCTGCGCGGCGCTCGCGGCAGCACGGCGGGTCTGGTGCGTGTTCGTGCATGACCGCGCCATCCTCGACCGGCTGCCGTCGCGCGCCGACCGGCGGGTCGAGTTCATCGGCCAGAGCCTGCTGGAGCTGGACGCGCGCCTGGCGGCGGCCGGCGGCGGGCTGATCACCTGCCACCTCGATGCGCGCGAGGCGATTCCGGCGCTCGCGCGGCAACTCGGCGTGCAGGCGGTGTTCGCCAACCACGACTACGAGCCGGAGGCGATCGAGCGCGACCGATCGGTTGCCGAGGCGCTGGCCGCGGCTGGCGTCGCGTTCGAGACCCGCAAGGACCAGGTCGTGTTCGAGCGCCGGGAGGTCCTCACCGGGGCTGGCACCGTGTTCGGGGTGTTCACGCCCTATCGCAACGCATGGCTGAAGAAGCTCGGCGAGTCCGGCGCGCGCGAACTGGCCGAAGCGGCATTCGCACCGACACCCGGCCAGCTGCAGCCGCTGCCGGCCGGTGCACGGCGCCCGTCCGATTTTTCGCTCGAATCGATCGGCTTCGAGCGCACCAACCTGTCCGAGCTCGAGATCCCGGCCGGCGAGTCGGGCGCGCGCACGCTGCTCGATGCGTTCCTGACGCGTATCGACGGCTACCACGAGCGGCGCGACTTCCCGTCGGTGAAGGGTCCATCCTACCTGTCGGTGCACCTGCGCTTCGGCACGGTGTCGATCCGCGAACTGGCGCGCCTCGCATACGAGCGAACGGCGGCCAGGGGCGGTACCAGCGAAGGTGCGCGGGTATGGCTGTCGGAGCTGGTCTGGCGCGACTTCTACTTCATGATCCTGTCCCAGCATCCGCACGTGGTGGGCGGCTCGTGGAAGCGCGAGTACGGCCGCCTCGCGTTCGAGGATGACCCGGCGCTGTTTGCCGCATGGTGCGAGGCGCGCACCGGCTACCCGATCGTCGACGCGGCGATGCGCCAGATCAACCAGACGGGCTACATGCACAACCGGCTGCGCATGATCGTCGCCTCCTTCCTGGTGAAGGACCTGCTGGTCGACTGGCGCCAGGGCGAACGCTACTTCGCCGAGCACCTGAACGACTTCGACCTTTCCGCCAACAACGGCGGCTGGCAATGGGCGGCCTCGACCGGCTGCGATGCACAGCCGTACTTCCGTATCTTCAACCCGGTGAGCCAGTCCGAGCGCTTCGATGCCGAGGGCAGGTTCATCCGCCGCTACCTGCCCGAACTGGCGAAGGTACCGGCGAAGTACATCCACGCCCCGTGGACGATGCCGGCGCTCGAGCAGCAGATGGCCGGCTGCACGATCGGCCGCGACTATCCGCTGCCGGTGGTCGACCACGCCGAGCGACGGCTGAAGGCGCTGGCGCTGTACAAGGCGGTCAAGGGGTGAATCTGCGGACTGTACTTTCAGGCGCCCTGCAAGCGGCCCCGCGATGCTGCCCTCGTTCTTGCAGGGTCCATGTTTCCGAAGCATTCTCCTGACCGCCGGGCGGTTAACCGAGACACGCCGATGAACCGCGACATTGCCTGCCGGCCTTCACGCTTCTGGGTCCGATGGTTGCTTGCGGCCGCGGCGCTGGTCATCTTCTTCGGCATGGTGATGGTGATCGCCCCAGGTCTGACGCGGCGAGCCTTCTCGCTGCTGGTGTTCGGCTCCCCGGGGTACATCGACAGGTTCGGCGCGGAAGCGGCCGGCTATGTATCCCTTGCCCATGCCGTGATCGGTGGCGTTCTGGTCGGCTGGGGGTGCGCGTTGTTCCATGTGACGCGGACGCTGTTCGCCGAGGGTTCCCGGGATGCCTGGGTCCTGGTTGCCGGCTCGGTCGGCGCATGGTTCGTGGCCGATACGTCCTACTCCCTGTTGTCCGGTTACTGGCAGAACGCCCTGCTGAACACGGGCTTCCTGATGCTGTTCGTGCCGCCGCTCTGGGCGACGCGCGGCATGGGGCGGTAAGTGCAAGCCCGATCGAGGCCCCGGGAGTAAGCCCTGATGCCAGCGCTTCTCTACCAGCACGCCGAGTCGACGCGCCGACCGATCGTGGCCGTGGCGGCCATCCTCGGCGCGGCGATGAGCTGGGTGGGCTGGTCGTACGGGGCACCTGCAGGATTCCTCGTCGTGACGCTGTTCTCGACGTTGTTCGCCGCAGGGTTCTTCGTGCTCGGCCGGCGCAGCGGCAGCCGGATCGACCGCGAGGGCCTTTTCTTCTTCGCCGGTCGCTGGGAAAAGCGAATACCGGTCGCGGACGTGAAAAGCTATCGCCGGACGCCGTGGACCGAATCCCAGGACTGGATCCACCTGCACGGTCCCGGCGAGGATGAGTGGCTCGTCCCGGCGTACTGCGTCGGTGACGTCGGGCGCTTCACCGCAGCGCTCGACACCTTGGGCGTGCCGCAGGAAGCCTGAGGCCGACCGGCCAGCATGACAGACGTGCGGGTCGCCCGGCGGGGGCGTCTCGTGCCGGACTCGCGTTCTCGATCCGGCGTATCTTCAAGGGCGACAGCGCAGAGGAGACCTGGGCCGTCCAGCCGCTGATCGATCAGGTGATGTTCTACCCCCTGAGTCAGTTCAACGGCAAGATGAAGACCCGCGACTGGAGCCAGCTGCCGAAGTGGCCCACGCCCCCGGGCGCCGTCGGCGCAGGGAGATCGGGGGCCACTGCCGTGGTGCCTTGCCCGGCCGCGGCCCGCGCGCAATACTCGGTGCTTCCAACTGTCGCAGGCGAGGCACAGCGGTGCTCGGACACTATCGTGAAGGGAAGGGCGCCCGCGCCCGGGTCGCGCTGGCCGCAGCCGTGCTGTGCGCGGCGATGTCGCACCTGCCTGCCGCTGCTGCACAGTCGTGGCCCGAGCGGCCGGTGCGGATGGTCGTGCCGTTCTCCGCAGGCGGCAGCTCCGATGTGATCGCCCGCATCGTCGGCGCGCGCATCACCGACACGTTGCGCCAGCCGGTGATCATCGACACCCGGCCAGGCGCGGGCACCTCGATCGGCAATGCGGTGGTGGCACGGGCCAATCCCGACGGCTACACGCTGCTGCTCGCCGACACCGCGTTCCCGGCGTCCTCCAGCGTGCTGCAGAACCTGCCGTACGATCCGGTGAAGGATTTCGCCCCGGTCGGCCTGCTCGGGACCTCGGCGCAGTACCTGTTCAGCGGTCGCGGCCGGCATCGCGATGCGCAGTCGCTGGTCGTGGCTGCCCGCGCCAAGCCGGGGCGGGTGACCATCGGCTCCGGCGGCAACGGGGCCACCACCCACTTCATGGTCGAGCTGTTCAAGCGGGCGGCAGGCGTCGACATCGTGCACGTGCCGTACAAGGGCTCCGCCCCGGCACTGGCCGATGCCGCCGGTGGCCAGGTCGATGCGGTGTTCTCGACCTTCGCCTCGGCCGCAGCGCTGGCCGGCGCGGGCAAGCTGCAGGTGCTGGCGATCGCTGCCGTGCGCCGGCATCCGTCGCAGCCGGATGTGCCGACCTTCGCCGAACTGGGCATCAAGGGCATGGTGTCCGATCACTGGTGGGGCGTGATCGCCCCAGGCGCGACGCCGAAGGCGGTGATCCAGTCGATCAATACCGAGCTGGTGCGAGTGGTCGCGACAGCGGAGGCGAAAGAGCGATTCCCGACGCTGGCGGTCGATCCGAAGTCGAGTACCCCGGGTGAATTCGGCAAGATCATCGAGGGCGACCTGGCCCTCTTCCGGCGCATCGCGCGCGAAGCGAACATCAAGGCAGACTGAGTTGAGCGACCCGAAATCCAACACCCCATCGACAGTGTCGCTGAAGGACTTGTGCAGCGGCCCGAACACTTTCATGGGCGTGCCCTATGCGACCGAGATTGCCGGTGCCCATGCGGCGGTGCTCGGCATCCCGTTCGATGTCGGCACGCATGCGTTCCGCGTCGGCGCGCGCCAGGGCCCGACCTCGATCCGCGAGCAGTCGCGGCTGATGCGCCACTGGAACCCGGAGTTCGCCGACTTCCCGGTCGCCGAGAAGCTCGGTCTGGTCGATGTGGGGGATGTCAAGCTGGTGCCGTCGAAGACGCATGCGGCGTTCGCGCAGATCGAGGCTGCGGTCGGCGCCATCGTCGACGGCGGCGCGGTGCCCATCACGATGGGCGCCGACGGCAGCATCTCGCTGCCGGTGATCCGTGCGGTCGGCCGACGCCACCGCGGCATGGCGGTGCTGCACATCGATTCGCATACCGACAGCGCGCTGCCGCCCGGGCCGGACGAGCACAACGCGGGCACGCAGTTCCACTACGCGGCGGTCGAGGAACTGGTCGACACCACCAACAGCTGGCATGTCGGCGTGCGCGGCACGGTGTTCCGGCCCGGTGGCTTCGGCCACACGAACGAGCTCGGCTACAACATCGTCACGATGAACCAGCTGATGGCGCGCGGCATCCCGGCGGTGATGGCCGACCTGCGGCAGAAGCTGGAAGGCCGGCCGGTCTACCTGTGCCTCGACATGGATGCGTTCGACCCGTCGTGTGCGCCCGGTGTCTGTGCGCCGAGCTGGGGCGGCCTGTCTGCGCGCGAGGGCATCGACATGTTCCGCCGGCTGCACGGCCTGGACATCGTCGCGGTCGACGTGAACACGGTGAGCCCGCCGCACGATGTCTCCGGCATGGCGGCGTTCCTGGCGGCGAACATGATGTTCGAGGGCATGATGCTGGTGGCGGCGCGTCGGTTCCCGGGCGAGGTGCGGCGCTTCGAGCTGGCCGGCGCCTGAGTGCAGGCTGAGCGAAAGATGAGCGCACGATGATCGTCCCCGCCTACTGGGCCGAGGCACGGCTGCAGCAGCGTACCGGCAACCGGCAGGTCACCGTGCGCCGTTTCGGCTGGTCGGATGCAGGCCAGGCCGATGCACAGGCGATGGCCGATGCGCGCGCGGCCGAGGCCCTGCAGCGGATCGTGGCCGGTGAGAGGCTGCCGAAAAGCGAGCCGAAGCTGCCGTACAACGGCGCGTTGGGCGTGCCGATCCGCGAGGAGATCCTCGGCCGCGACGGCAGCGTGGTGGTGACCCGGAACAGCTACGGCGCGCGCTGCCTCAACGTGCCGGACGTGCTGTTCGCCGATGTCGACTTCGCGCCGCGCTCGACATGGAAGGCGGGCCTGGTGGTGCTCGCCGTGCTGGCGCTGGCTTCGGTCGGCGCCGGGGTCGCGCAGGGCTCGTGGCTGTTCGGCGGCTTGCTGCTGTCGGTGTCGCTGGTGGCCTTCTCGCCCATCGCAGGCTTCATGCTGCGCCTCCAGCAGAAGCAGCGCGGTGGCCCGGAGGCGATGGCGCTGCAGCGGATCGAGCGCTTCCTGGCGGCGAATCGAAGCTGGAACCTGCGTGCCTATCGCACGCCGGCCGGGTTGCGCCTGCTGGCGACGCATCGAACCTTCGATCCGGTCGATCCGGAGGTGCTGTGCTTCTTCGAGGCGGTCGGCGCCGATCCGGTGTATGCGCGGATGTGCCTGAACCAGCGCTGTTTCCGCGCGCGCCTGACCGCCAAGCCGTGGCGCATCGGCATCGAAGGCCACCTGCGGCCGCGACCCGGCGTCTGGCCGGTCGATCCGGCGCGGTTGCCTGAACGTGGCGCATGGGTCGATGCGTACGAGGCGAAGGCGGCTGCCTTCGCCGCGTGCCGATACGTGACCACGGTGGGCAGCGGCGTCACCGATCCGGCGGTCGAGCCGGTGATCGCGCTGCATGATGATTTGAGCCGGGCGAACGTGCAGGGGTTGCCGATCGCCTGAAGCAGAAACGTTCGCAGGGAAGGTGCAGGACATGCCGCAATCGCAACCGATCACCATCCGCTTCGGCGGCTACCAGATGCCGGCGTCGATCCACAACCAGGCTGCGCGCCGCTTCGGCGAGCGGCTGGCCGCCCGGCTGGGCGAAGACCGGGTGCGCTTCGAGCTGATCGGCAACGTGCTCGATCTCGGGCGCCCGTCGGGCGACCTGCCGTCGATGGTCGAGAGCGGCGAACTGGAAGCCTGCTACATCTCGTCGGTGCGCTTCACCGGGCCGGTACCCGAGTTCGGCGCGCTCGAACTGCCATTCATCGTCCGCGACCGGCCGACGGTGCACAAGGCGTTCGACGGCGAACTGGGCGCCTTGCTCGAGGCCGGCATGCATGCGAAGACCGGCGTGCGCCTGCTCGGGTTGTGGGACAACGGCTTCCGCCACCTGTCGAACAAGGTGCGCCCGATCCGCACGCCGGCCGACTGCCGCGGGCTGACCATCCGCACCCAGATGAGTGCCCTGCATGAAGAGCTGTTTGCCGCACTCGGCTTCGTGCCGATCCCGGTCGACGTGAAGGAGTTCGTCGAGCAGGTCGCCGGCCCGCGCTTCGATGCCCAGGAGAATCCGCTGACCAACACGTACAACTTTGGCGTGCAGGACTACCACCGGTACATGACCCTGACCGGCCACCTGTTCGGCGGTACCGCGTTCATCCTGAATGCGCGGGTCTGGAGCGCCTGGCCCGCCGACGTCCAGCAGGCCGTGCTCGAAGCCGCCCGCGAGGCCACGGTCTACCAGCGCGAACTGGCCGGCGCCGAAGACGCGTTCGTCCTGTCACAGCTCGACCCGGCAAGGAACGAAGTCATCGTACCCACCGCCGACGAACGCCAGGCCTTCATCGACGCCGCCGAACCCGTGATCGCCCGCCACCGCGACGGCTTCGACCCCAGAGTCCTCGCCTGGCTCACCTGATAATCCGGGTCAGAGACGATTTAATCCGGGTAATCCGGGTCAGAGACGATTTTCAGGAAAATCGTCTCTGACCCGGATTGTTACTTCCGCCAGAAGACGGGGGTGAAGACGATGAGCAGGGTGAACAGTTCGAGCCGGCCGAGCAGCATCGCGAAGGTGCAGACCCAGGTCTGGAAGTCGGACAGCACGGCGTAGGTCGTGGCGGGGCCGACGTTGGCCAGGCCGGGGCCGGTGTTGTTGACGCAGGCCACCGCCGCGCTGAACGCGGTGACCACGTCGAGGCCGGTGGCCACCAGCAGCAGGGTGATGATCACGATCGTGGCGATGTAGACGAACAGGAAGGCGAGCACCGCGAACACGATGTTGTTCTGCACGACCGCGCCGCCGACCTTTACCTGGGTCACTGCGTACGGATGCAGGATGCGCACGAACTCGCGGTAGACCTGCTGGTACAGGATGGCGGCGCGCACGATCTTTATGCCGCCGCCGGTCGACCCGGCGCAGGTGGCGAAGCTCGACAGGAACAGCAGCCACAGCCCGGCGAACATCGGCCATGCGCCGTAGTCGGTGCTGGCGAAGCCGGTGGTGGTGGCCACC
>JBIITW010000011.1:0-43042 GCA_044340265.1 Burkholderiales bacterium
TGTGGCGCGATCGCCACGGCGCACGATTTCCATTACGGCCGGTTCCTGTTCGAGCATTTCCGCGCGGGCGCCGGCTTTGCGCTCGATGCCGCCGGGCCGGAGGCGCTCGACGCGCTGCTGGCGCCGATGCCGGTGCTCGAGACCGCGGCGGTGGCCGCGTTCTCCATCGACGACACCGCCACCACCGAGATCGATGATGCGTTCTCGGTGCAGCCGCTGGGCAATGGCTGGCGCATCGGCGTGCATATCGCCGCGCCGTCGCTGGGCATCGCGCACGGTTCGTCGCTGGACGACGTCGCGCTGTCGCGGCTGTCCACCGCCTACTTCCCCGGGCGCAAGATCACCATGCTGCCCGATGCGGTCGTGCAGCGGTTCACGCTGGCCGCCGGGCGTACCGTGCCCGCCGTGTCGCTCTATGTCGATGTCGATGCCGACTTCACCGTGCGTTCGACCCGGTCCGCGGTCGAGGCGGTGCAGATATCGGACAACCTGCGCCTCGAGCACCTCGAGCCCTGCTTCAGCGAAGCGGCGCTGGCGCAGGCTGCGGCCATGCCCGATCCGCGGCTGGACCATCCGCGCGGGCGCGAGCTGTGGACGCTCTGGGGCTTCGCGCAGAAGCTGCAGGCGCTGCGCGGCAAGCAGGCCGAGACCGGCAGCGGCCGCGTCGAATACACCTTCATCGTCGAGGGCGACCAGATCACGTTGCGTCCGCGTGCGCGCGGCGCCCCGCTCGACACGCTGGTGGCCGAGATGATGATCTACGCCAACAGCCAGTGGGGCGGCGAGCTCGCCCGCGCGCAGGTGCCCGCGATCTACCGGGCCCAGTCGAGCGGCAAGGTGTTCATGACCACGGTGGCATCTCCGCACCAGGGGCTCGGCGTCGCGCACTACACCTGGGCCAGTTCGCCGCTGCGCCGGATGGTCGACCTGATCAACCAGCGGCAGATCACCAGCTGGATCCGTGGCGAGGCACCGGTGTATCCGGCGGGCAGCGAAGCGATGCTGGCCGCGATGCGCGCCTTCGAGCTCACCTATGAAGCCTATGGCGAGGCGCAGCGCACGCTCGAGCGCTACTGGTCGCTGGTCTGGATCCGGCAGAACGGGCTGGCGACGATCGACGGCGAGGTGATCCGCGACAACCTGGTGCGCCTGTCCGGCGTGCCGGTGGTGGCGCGGGTGCCGTCGGTGCCGGAGCTGCCGGCGGGCACCCGGATGCGGCTCACGGTCGATCGGATCGATCTCTATGACCTCGTGCTCGACCTGACGTTCGGCGAAGCGCTGGTCTGACCGGCGGGGCGATATCGCATGACAGTCCGCAGCGGCTCGCCTAGAATCCGCGCCATGGTGACCTGCCCGCTTTCGCAGCCGATGCCGTGGCTTCGCTGATCCGGTTGCCCAACCGCTACCCGGCTCCCGAAGCGCTGTTCCTCGCGCCGCCGTTCTCCTTCGTCGCGCCGGCCAACCGGACGCTGATGCTGGCGGTGATCGTGTCGGTGCTGCTGCATGCGCTGCTGATGGCGACGCGGTTCACCCTGCCCGACAGCAGCCGCCGCACCTCGGCGCCGGCGCCGCTGGAAGTGGTGCTGGTCAATGCGCGTACCGAGAAGGCGCCGGTCAAGGCCGATGTCCGGGCGCAGTCAAACCTCGATGGCGGCGGCAATACCGATGCGCCGCTGCGCGCGAAGACGCCGCTGCCGCAGTCGGCGACCGGGGTCGATGCACCCGACCCGGCGGCGGCTGCGCGTGCCCGGGTCGAACAGCTCGAGGCGGAGGCCCAGCGCGTGATGGCCCAGATCAAGGCGACGGTGCCGATCGACAGCCGCGAGCCGAACCCGGGGCCGCAGCCGACGCCGCAGTCGCAGCCGGTGCCGGCGCAGAGTTCTGCCGACCTCGCTTCGCGCAGCCTCGAGATGGCGCGGCTTCGGGCCGAGCTTTCGAACAGTTTCAGCGCTTACCAGGAACGTCCGCGCAAGACGTTCGTCGGCGCGCGTGCGTCGGAGGACCGCTTCGCCCGGTATGTCGAGGACTGGCGCGGCAAGATCGAACGGGTCGGCAACCTGAACTACCCGGACGAGGCGCGACGGCAGAAGCTGTACGGCACGCTGGTGCTTACCGTGTCGGTGCGCAGGGACGGGTCCGTGGACAACATCGAGGTCAATCGTTCGTCCGGCTTCAAGCTGCTCGACCAGGCCGCGATCCGCATCGTCGAACTGGCCGCGCCGTTCGCTGCGTTTCCGCCCGATATCGCGAAGGACACCGACATCATGGCGATCACGCGCACCTGGAGCTTCACCTCGGCAGAACAATTCCTGGGACGGTGAGGCGCCTGCTCGATGAGTGATCTTTACGCCGTCTTCGGCAACCCGGTCGCGCACAGCCGCTCGCCGGCCATCCATGCGGAGTTCGCGCGCGAGACCGGGCAGGACATCGCCTATGGGCGCATCCTCGCGCCGCTGGACGGCTTCGCGGCCGCGGTAGAGGCGTTCCGGGGCGAGGGCGGGCGCGGCGCCAATGTCACGCTGCCGTTCAAGCGCGAGGCCTGGCAGCTCGCCACCGCGTGCAGCGCGCGCGCGGCGTCTGCCGAGGCGGTCAATACCCTGCGCTTCGACGCGGACGGCGGCATCTTCGGCGACAACACCGACGGCGTCGGGCTGGTGCGCGACATCGAGGTCAACCTCGGACAGCCGCTGGCCGGCGCGCGGGTGCTGATGCTCGGGGCGGGCGGTGCCGCAGCCGGGGTGGTGCTGCCGCTGCTCGAGGCCGGCGTGCGGCTGCTGCACGTGGGCAACCGGACGGCGGCGCGGGCCGAGGCGCTGGCGGCGCGCCATGCCGGGTCGCCAGTGTCGGGTGGGGCGCTGGAGGCGATCGACGGCACGTTCGACGTGATCGTCAATGCCACTTCGGCGAGCCTGGGTTCGGAAGCACCGTCGATCGGGCAGGCGCGGCTGGTGCCGGGCGGGCTCTGCTACGACATGATGTATTCGGCCGAGCCGAGCGCCTTCCTGGCCGATGCCGGGCGGGGCGGCGCACGCATCGCCGATGGCATCGGCATGCTGGTCGAGCAGGCCGCCGAATCGTTCTTCCTGTGGCGCGGGGTGCGGCCCGGCACGGCACGTCTGCTGGCCGGGCTGGCGCAGCCCTGGCGCGGCAGTCGTCCCGGCCGCTGATCGCGGCCGCCCGCAGCCAAGCCTTCTTCCTGGCCGTCCATGCGCACGCTCTTTCGCTGGTTCTCCCGCTTGCTGCTGCTCGCGTTGGGCGCGCTGCTGGCGTGGCAGCTCTGGCTGTTCGGCCATGTCGTGTACTGGAAGTACCAGAACCCGGTCGAGACATCGTTCATGCGCATGCGGCTCGACCAGCTGCAGCAGAAGGACGCGAAGGCCCGGTTGCGGCAGCAATGGGTGCCGTACGACCGCATCTCGATCCACCTGAAGCGGGCGATCATCGTCGCCGAGGACGACAAGTTCGTCGACCATGAAGGGTTCGACTGGGAGGCGATCCAGAAGGCCCTCGAACAGAACCGCAAGCAGGGCCGGGTGGTGCGCGGCGGCTCGACGATCAGCCAGCAGCTGGCCAAGAACCTGTTCCTGTCGGACGCCCGCACGCGCACGCGCAAGGTGCAGGAGGCGGCGATCACGCTGATGCTCGAACAGACGATGGACAAGCGCCGCATCCTCGAGATCTACCTGAACGTGATCGAATGGGGCAACGGCGTGTTCGGCGCCGAAGCCGCCGCCCGCCACTACTTCGGCGTGTCCGCGTCCCAGCTGACGCCCGCGCAGGCCGCCCGCCTCGCCGCGATGGTCCCCAACCCACGCTTCTACGACCGCAACCGCGGCTCACGCTGGCTCGCCCGCTACACCGAGATCATCCAGTCCCGCATGCCCCGCGCCACCGTGCCGTAAACAATCCGGGTCAGAGACGATTTAATCCGGGTCAATCCGGGTCAGAGACGATTTGCGCCGCTTCAGCGCCTGGCGAACGGGCGACCTCGCTTGAGCGGAATCGCGGCTGAGCCTAATCTTGAGGCTACCCATTCGCGGAAGGTGTCGCTCCCGGTGGGCAGGCCGCCCCGCGTCGAGTCACGAATGCATGCGAGGTCGTCTGCCGGCAGGGTCTGCTCGAACAATCGCGCATAGGCTGTACGGCGCGCCTCCGGTCGATCGCCCAGTTTTTCGTAAGCGGGGTGAGGTGTGATCCGGTCATCTGCCACGCCGAGCGCGTTGCACCGGAAGCTCGACCAGCGATAGGCGGCCGGCGAGGCGACCATGGCCGCGCGCACCGGATTCGCCTCGATATACCGCATGCATCGGAGAAGGTAGGTTTCGGTATCCACCAGGCTTGCGTGATATCGACCTTCCCATAACGAACCGGTGCGCGCGTACCGCCGGTTCACATAGCGGGCGAAGCGGGTGCCCAGCGATTGCATCAGGCCCGGGATCGCAGCCTCGCTGTCGCCTGTCATCAGCAGATGCACATGATTCGTCATCAGCACATAGGCGTGAACCTGGCAGCCGTACCGGCGTGCCGCATCTGCCATCCATCGCAGGTAGAGACGGCAATCGTCGTCAGCATGAAAGCACGTCGCCCGGTTGTTCCCGCGCTGGACGACATGCTGCGGCAGCGAAGGAATGTGGAGTCTAGGGCGCCTGGGCATCTGCTCAGGGTGCGCGTGGCGGCCCAGGAGGCGCCAGTCCGGGAAGCATGGTTTGGCTGCGGATAGGGGCCTGTCTTGCCTGTTCCCGGTCAGGCCTCGCGCAAAGCCGGACCGGGCCGGCTCGGAAAGGGTGTCTGACCCCGACCACCGGCACGGGTTTCTGCAATAAATCGTCTCTGACCCGGATTAAGGGCGCATACAATCGCGCCACCTTTGAAACGGGCCGCGAGCCAGTGCCATGGCTGATGTCGACGAACCGCGCAGCGTGCAGGAGTCTCTGCAGGAGATCACCGATCTCCTGCGGCGGCAGCGCGTGGTCGAGTCGCTGGCGCATCGTGAGGGCGAGGGGCGCAGCGGCGATCTGACGGAGCGGCAGTCGCTGGTCGATTCGCTGGTGCACAAGCAGAACGAGGCGGAACTGCAGTCGCGCCTCGATGCGCTGCACCCGGCCGACGTGGCGCTGATCCTGGAGGCGCTGCCGCTCGACGATCGTCTGCGGGTCTGGCAGCTGGTCAAGGCCGACCGCGATGGCGAGATCCTGCTCGAGGTCTCGGACGCGGTCCGGGAAACGCTGATCGCGGACATGGACCGCGGCGAACTGGTCGCCGCGACCGAGCAGCTCGACACCGACGAGATCGCCGACCTTGCGCCCGACCTGCCGGACGAGGTCATCGCCGACCTGTTCAAGTCGCTGTCCGCCGACGAGCGTGAGCAGCTGCGCGAAGCGCTGTCTTACCCCGAGGACAGCATCGGCGGCCTGATGGACTTCGAGATGGTCACCATCCGCGAGGACGTGACGATCGAGGTCGTGCTGCGCTACCTGCGCCGGCTCGACGAGCTGCCGAGCAACACCGACAAGCTGTTCGTGGTCGACCGCAAGGGGCTGCTGCGCGGCGTGCTGCCGCTGAAGAAGCTGCTGGTGAACGAGCCCGAGATCGAGGTCGCGACGCTGGTCGACCGCAACGTGGTCAGCTTCCATCCGGACGACGATGCACGCGATGCAGCCACCGCGTTCGAACGCTACGACCTGATCTCCGCGCCGGTGGTCGACGACCAGGGCGAAGTCCTCGGCCGGCTGACCGTCGACGTGGTCGTCGACTACATCCGCGAGGCGTCCGAGGCCGAGAAGCTGAAGGCGAGCGGCCTGCGCGAGGAAGAGGACATCTTCGCGCCGGTCTGGGACAGCCTGAAGAACCGCTGGACCTGGCTGGCGGTAAACCTGGTCACCGCGTTCATCGCCTCGCGCGTGATCGGCGCCTTCGAGGGCTCGATCGAGAAGCTGGTCGCGCTCGCGGCGCTGATGCCGATCGTCGCCGGCATCGGCGGCAACGCCGGCAACCAGACGATCACCATGATCGTGCGCGCGCTCGCGCTCGGGCAGATCAGCCGCGACAGTGCGCGCAAGCTGTTCATCAAGGAGATGACCATCGCGCTGATCAACGGCCTGGTCTGGGGCACCATCGTCGGTGGCGTGGTCTGGCTGTTCTACGGCAGCATCCCGCTGTCGATCGTGATCATGGCGGCGATGACGCTGAACCTGCTGCTGGCGGCGCTGGCCGGCGTGCTGATCCCGCTCGGCCGCCGCTGGCTGCAGCGCGACCCGGCGATGGGCTCCTCGGTGCTGATCACCGCGCTCACCGACAGTGGTGGCTTCTTCATCTTCCTCGGGCTGGCGACGCTGTTCCTGGTCTGAAGCCGGACCGGTGGAGAATCGGGGCGCAGGGGGTGGTCCCGCCGGTGGACGCAGGCAGATGGCTTGCCTACGCTGTGGCATCCATCGTTAGTCCCGTCCTCGCCCGAAGACCCTCTGCCCTCCGGAGCCGCACATGCTGAATGCAGCCTGCACACCGTCCAGCCCGCGCACCCGCCATGCGTTGCGCACCCGTACTGCGATGACCGCCGCGGTTTCGATGCTCGCCATCGTCCTGACCGGTTGCGCCTTTTCCGGCAGCGCCGGGCCGGCGAAGGTGGCCAATGGCGTGCTGGTCGAGGCGAAGGGGATGAGTCTCTACACCTATGCCGGCGACACCCCCGGCAAGAGTACCTGCGTCGCGGCATGCGCGAAGAACGGGCCGCCGCTGGTCGCGACGGCGGCGGACCGGCCCGCCGGCGACTACACGATCATCACGCGCGACGATGGCAGCCTGCAGTGGGCCCACAGGGGCAGGCCGCTCTACACATGGACGAAAGACCGCAAGCCCGGCGACCGTACTGGCGATGGCGTCAACAAGCTGTGGAGCCTGGCCCGCCCCTGAGCGCGCCGTCCGTGGCCGACCGCGCGCCGATCGATGCGCAGGCCCGCGCAGGGGCACCCCTGCGCCGCTGCCTCGCTCTGTTGCCCTGGCAGACGCGGTTCGCGCTGGCCGCCATGCTGGCCGGCGGCATCGCCATCGGCTGGGTGCTTCGCGGCGCGGTTGCGCTCGACGACGCCGGATCGGCGGCGGCAGCATTGCCGCACGATGCGGCGCCCGCCCCGCCTTCCCTGCGCCCGGAACCGCCGTCAGATCGCGACCTGGACCGGCCGCGTGGAGCCATCCCGTAGAATGCGCGGCACACCTTGCCGTTCGTCCCGGAGACCCCGATGCTGATCAAGCGCCCAGACGACATCCGTCCGTCCGAGATTACCCCCCGGTCGGTGTACGAAGACCGGCGCAGCTTCATGCTGGGCGCGGGCGCGATCGCCCTGGCCGGCAGCGGCATGCTGCCCGGTGCCGCGCAGGCACAGGTGCGCGAGAAGATCGCCGGCATGCGGCCCGCCCCGGCGGCCTACACGCTGAAGGAGCCGATGAACACCTACGAGCAGATCACCTCGTACGTGAACTTCTACGAGTTCGGCACCGACAAGACCGACCCGCTGCGCAACTCGAAGAACTTCCGCACCCGGCCATGGACGGTCTCGGTCGAGGGCGAGGTGCGCAAGCCGCGCACCTTCAGCATCGAAGAGCTGCTCAAGCTGGCGCCGATCGAGGAGCGCATCTATCGGCTGCGCTGCGTCGAGGCCTGGTCGATGGTGATCCCCTGGGCCGGCTATTCGCTGTCGGAACTGATCCGCCAGGTCGAGCCGACCGCGAACGCGAAGTTCGTCGAGTTCCACACGCTGGCCGACCCGAAGCAGATGCCCGGCCTGAAGGATCCGGTGCTGCAGTGGCCCTATGTCGAAGGCCTGCGCATGGACGAGGCGATGAACCCGCTGACGCTGCTCGGACTGGGCCTGTACGGTGAACTGTTGCCGAACCCGAACGGCGCGCCGGTGCGCCTGGTGGTGCCGTGGAAGTACGGCTTCAAGAGCGGCAAGTCGATCGTGCGCATCCGCTTCGTCGAGCAGATGCCGACCACGGCATGGATGCGCTCCGCACCGAGCGAGTACGGGTTCTTCTCGAACGTGAACCCGAAGGTCGACCACCCGCGCTGGAGCCAGGCGCGCGAGCGGCGCATCGGCGAGTTCTTCAAGCGCGAGACGCTTATGTTCAACGGTTACGCCGACCAGGTGGCGTCGCTCTACACCGGCATGGACCTGCGCAAGCAGTTCTGATCCGCCTGCCGGTGGCCGCGGCAGGTATCGCAGCCCACCGGCCGTTTTCCGCCTTCGCCCCGCAACCCGCCCCGGCCTAATCTGGCCGCTGCGTATGCGGGGATTGGCCTCGCACTCGCCACCGGGGCTTTCACCCTGGTGCATCGCGCATTCCGCGCGAAAGCCGTGGTGCCGCATCGATGCCGGTCGTCCTGTCCGGCGTGGTCGTGGTGCTGCGGTGTTCACCCCTCGGGGACGTCCACGTCCCCGGCGGGGGATCCGTGCGTCCCCGATTTCCGTTCGGAGGATGCATGGACAAGTGGTTCATGGAGTCGTATCTGCGGTGGCTGGGGCAGGCGAGTGACGCGGAACTCATCGACCGGAAGGATGCGGTGGCGATCGCGTTGCTGCAGGCCGGCATCGACAGTGAACTGAGCAGGGTGCTGTTCGACCTGATCCTCGAGGAAGTCGATGCCCGCGAGCAGGTGGCGCGCATGCGCCGCGTGCGCCGCAAGCGGCCGGTGGTCAGGGTGAGGCCCGTGAAGGTGGCGGACGATGTCGAAGGGGATGCCTGATGGGCCGCCTCGACGACTGGCACCGACGCTTGCGCGGCGATCGCTGGCTGCAGGATCGCTGGCGGTGGCGGCAGCTGAAGATCCGCTGGTGGTTGTGGTGGCTGGGCAGCGTTCGGCATCGCCGGTGCATCGAGGCGTTGCGCGCGCTGGCCGGCGTGCTGTGGTGGTTGCTTGTCCGGCTGCTCGCCTGGCTTCTGGCCTGGTCGTGCGACCGCGATGGTGCCGGCAACAGCCGTCCGCCAGTCCAGGACCCGCCGCGCGAGCGGTGAGGCCTGGGCAGTCGGCTCGATGAAGCAGTACCGCAGTCGGTAGCAGGGCAGTACGGCCGGGGGGCGCGAGTCCCCCGGTTTTTCCCACGTTGCCGGAACGCCGGCCGCTGGAGAGAATAGGACCATCGTGAACGAACTGATTGCGGGTACCGTCCCGCGTGATCCGCTGCTGGGCTGGGCCGGCCTGGATGCTTCCGGCCGCATCGTGTCGCTGGGTGGCGGGCTCGCCGCCGGGTGCCTCGGCGGCGATGCATCGCCCGCGGCTGGCGCCACGACGCGGCTCGTGATCGGCATGCGACTCGCTGATGCACTGCAGGACGCGGACGCGGTCGAACGCTTCATCGAAGCCGCCGCTGCGGGCGCATGCACGTCGCCGGTCGAAGGGGCACCGGTTACCCCGTCCGCGCTCCCGCGCAGCGTCCGCTGCCGCATCGCCTGGGCCACGTCCGGCGACGCGACAGCTGCGTCAACAGCCCCGCCAGCTTCTGTCGAACTGCTGCTGCGCTGCGAATGCCCGCCTGCAGGCGCGCCGCGGTTCGCGGCGGAATTCCACGCACTCATGCCCGGCGCGCGTCGCGGGCCGCTGGCTGCACCTGCCGCTGCCGCTGCCGGCTACGCATCCCTGGTGCCACCACCGATCGCGCCCTCGAGTGCCGAGGCGGCGGACACCTGGCGCCTGGGCAGCGCGCTGCTTGCGGCGACGGTGGCGCCGGCGGCGAGCCGGCCGACCGGGCTGATCCGATTCGCGCTGCATCCGGTCGCCCTGCCGAGGCTGGCGGCGGTCGATGACCTCGATCCCTGGATCGCCGCCGCGCTCGCCCGGCTGGCCTCGAGTGCGGCGGCGCTGGGTATCGAAGCCGTCGCCGCGCGCACCGGCACGCGTGAACTGACGGTCTGGGTCCGCGATGGCACCGGTTGCGCGATGCTGTGTGAACACTGGTTGTCGGCGATGACGGCCAGCCCGCTGGTCGGCAGCCGCTGTCGCCTGGTGGTGGGGCCGACCGCTGCCTGGTGCGTGATGCCCGCCGACGGGCAGGTGCTCGGCTACCTGCTCGACGCACTCGATGCGGTCTACGAGCCAGCCGACCCGAGGCCGTCGCGCCCGCCGATCCCGGTCAGCAGCCTTGCGCGCGAGCGCGACGTGGCCGAGCGGCGTGAAGCTCTGACCGGCACCCTGGTCGAACTGGTCGCCTCCGGCCGGGCACGGCTGGCCGCCGAACCGATCATCGATGCGCCGACCGGCCTGCAGGTCGGCATGCACCTGCGCGCCGAATTCCGCTCGTTGTTCGCCGTGGCCGAGCTGATCGACTACCTGCCCGACATCGTCGACGACGAGGCTGCAGCCGACGCATTGAACGCGTGGCTGGCCGCAGCGATCGGTGCAACGATGCGTGCGGCACCGGCGGCTGTGCGCGGTGAACGACGACTGGTGCAGGTACGCATCGCGCCGGCCCAGTTGCGTCGCCTCGATTCGCTGGTGCCGGTGATCACGGCACTGACGCACGCGAGCGGCGGCGCTTCGCCCTGCCTGATGCTGCCCGAGGCCGCGGTGCATCGCGACGCCTACCTGGTGATCGATGCGGTGGCGGAGGTGACCGCGCTCGGCGCGATGATCGGCGTCGATGATTACCGCGGCCTGCTGCCGCCGTTGCAGCTGGCACAGGCCGGCATCGGGGCGCTGCGCCTGCATCGCTCGCTGGTGCGCGAACTCGGCGAGCGGTCTTTCGCGTGTGTGCGCCTGGGCGACCTGCTTGCGCGCGGCCGCTCGGCCGGGATGTCGGTGCTGGTCGCCGGCCTGTCCGATCCGGCAACGGTAGCCGCGGCAGGCGCGGCCGGTGCGCTGCACCTGTCCGGGCCGGTGTTCGGCCGGCCGCAGCGGTTCGTCTCCCCGCCCGTGCGCACCTGAATCCGGACCGCGCATCCGACCTTTCATCCGACCCTTCATCCGACCTCTCACCCCGCCCTGCAGCGACGGAGCTAGCCGATGGCCAAGGACCTGTTCGAACTGATCGCCGACCTGGCGCATGATGAACTGCCGTTCAGCGAGATCCATCTCGTCGAAGGCGCGCCGGTCGCGCTCAAGCTGCCGGGCGGGTTGCGCGACCTCGATGACGAGGGGCCGGTGCCGCGGGTCGCGATCGAACAGTTCCTCGACCGCGTGCTGCCCGGCTGGCAGCCCGCGCTCGCCGGTTGCCAGTCGATCGACAGCGCGGTCGAGCTGCCGTCCGAGACCCGGTTGCGGGTGAACGTGCACTGGGCGAACGCCGGGCAGAGCCTGCGCCTGGTGATGCGGCGCATTCCGCGCGATCCGTTGCCGTTGAAGGACACCGGACTGCCGCCGTTCCTGCCCCGGCTGCTGCTCGAGAGCGGCAAGGGACTGGTCATCGTGACCGGTGCCACCGGCGCAGGCAAGACGACCACGCTGTTCGCCGCGCTTCGCCACATCATGGAGCAGCGTGAAGCGCCGCCGCACATCATCACCATCGAGGAGCCGATCGAATACGTGCTGCGCCGGCCGCGCGGCGTGGTCACCCAGCGCGAGGTCGGGGTCGATACCGCGAGCTTCTCGCAGGGCCTGCGCGAGGCGCTGCGCCAGGGCCCCGACGTCATCATGGTCGGCGAGGTGCGCGACCGCGACACCGCCGACACGATGCTGCGCGCCGCCGAGTCCGGCCACCTCGTGCTCGCGACCGTGCATTCCAGTTCCGCCGACGGGGTGATCAGCAAGATCGTGTCGCTGTTCCATCCCGACGAGCAGGCGCAGAGCCGCCATGTGCTGAAGAACGTACTGATCGGCGTGGTCTGCCAGGTGCTGCTGCCCAGGCTGCAGCGCGACGGTTTCGCGCTCGCCGCCGAGATACTGATCAACAGCCCGCAGGTCGCGCGGGCGATCGAGGACCCGTCCCGCCTGTCGACGCTGCGCGACTTCATGCGCCGCTCCGAAGACCGCCAGTCGCGCCTGCTCAACGATGTGCTGGTCGACCTCGTGCGCGCGCGCCGGGTGTCGCGCTCGGACGCACTGCTCGCGAGCTATGACCGGCAGGACCTGCTGCCGGCGCTCGATCGCGCCGCCGGCGACACGGACGACGGCGCGCGTTGAGCGCTGCGCTGAGCGCGCAATTGGGCGCCTGCGCAGTGGGCTGCCGCAGGTGCTGTCCTACTTCGAACGCATGCGCGCCGTGAATGCGATCGCGGCCAGCAGCATCGCCAGCCCGACCGCGAGCCCGTTGCCGAGGTGCACGAAGGGCGTCGCGCCCTCGTAGCCCTGCACCCGGCCGCGCAGCACGGCCTCGTTGAACGGGTCGGCCACCGCCAGCACGCGCCCGCGCGGATCGATCATCGCGGTCATCCCGGTGTTGGTGGCACGCAGCATCGGCCGACCGGTCTCCAGCGCGCGCATGCGCGCGATCTGCAGGTGCTGCGGCTGCGCCAGCGAACGGCCGAACCAGGCGGTGTTGGACACGTTGACCAGGATGGTCGCTTCCGGCAACTGGCGGATGATCTCCTCGCCGAACGCGTCCTCGTAGCAGATGTTGATCGCGATCTTCTGGCCCGACAGTTCCATCGGCCGCTGGTCGGGCGTGCCGCTGTTGAAATCCTGCATCGGGATCTTCAGCCAGCGCACGATCCATCCGAACAGTGGCGGCACGAACTCCCCGAACGGCACCAGGTGCTGCTTGCGATAGACCTGCACCGGCGAGGTGCCGACGCTGAACAGGCTGTTGTAGTACTCGCGCCCGTCGAGGGAGCGTTCGACCATGCCGAGCAGGATGTCGGCGCGGCGCGAGCGTGCATGGTCGACCAGGCGCGCGAGGTATTCGTTCGGCAGGCGGTCGGAGAACAGCGGCAGCGCCGTTTCGGGCAGCACGACCAGCCGTGCATCGCCACTCGACTGGATCAGCCGCCAGTAGGTGTCGAGTGTCTCGACCACCCGGGACTCCTCCCATTTCAGGTCCTGCGGGATGTTTCCCTGCAGCAGCGCGACCTCGATCGGCGCGCCGACCGGCGATGTCCACTCGACCCGGCTCAGCAGCGCCCCGGTGCCCCAGGTCGCCGCGATCGCCAGCAGTGCCGCTGCGCGCACGCGCGGACCCGCGGCAGCCGGCCGCCATGGCAGGCAGTACCAGAGCGCTGCGGCGGTGAAGGCGACCGCAAGTGACACCAGGTACACCCCGCCCACCGGTGCCAGGCCGGCGAGCGGGCTGGCACCGGCGACCTGCGAATAGCCGATCGCCTGCCAGCCGAATCCGGTGAACAGCCAGCCGCGCAGCCACTCGGTCAGCACCCAGAGCGCGGGGAAGGCGGCCAGCCACGCGGGGCCGGGACGTACCCGGTGCAGCAGCCAGAAGCAGAGGGCGGGGAACAGGGCGAGGTAGGCGCAGAAGCCGAGCGTGGCGATCGCCGCCAGCGGCAGCGGCATGGCGCCGTACACGTTGAGGCTGACATGGACCCAAGACACGCCGCCCATGAAGCAGCCCAGGCCGAAGGCGAAGCCGCGCAGGGCAGCGGGGGTGCTGCCGGGTGCTGACGCGACCAGCCAGATCGCCGCGGCCAGCAGGAACGGCATCAGCCATGGCAGGTGGAAGGGCGCGAAGGCGAGCGTGCTGGCCGCACCGACCGTGAAGCTCGCGGCCAGCGCCGCTGCGGGCCGCTGCAGCAGGGTGTTCACTGTCCTTCGACGGCTACGGTGCGTATCACCTGCACCAGGTGCAGGCGGCGGCGGTCTGCGCGCAGCACCAGGAACTCGCAGTCGCCGAGGTCGATGCGGTCGTTGCGTCGCGGCACGCGGCCGAACGCATTGACCACCAGCCCGCCGATCGTGTCGTAGTCTTCGGTCGCGAACGACGAGCCGATGCGCTCGTTCAGGTCTTCGATCGGTGTCGCGGCCTTCACCCGGTAGATGCTTCGGTCGGGATCGATCGCGATGATGTCGCCATCGGCATCCTCGAAATCGTATTCGTCCTCGATGTCGCCGACGATCTGCTCGATCACATCCTCGATGGTGACCAGTCCGGCGACGCCGCCGTACTCGTCGACCACCACTGCCATGTGGTTGCGGCTGCGGCGGAAGTCGCGCAGCAGCACGTTCAGCGGCTTGGCCTCGGGCACGAACACCGCCGGCCGCAGCATGCCGCGCAGGTTGTCCTCGCCCTCGGCATAGAAGCGCAGCAGGTCCTTGGCGTGCAGGATGCCGATCACCTCGTCCTTGCCGCCGTCGATCACCGGGAACCGTGAGTGCCCTGCGGCGACCACCTGGCGGATGATCCGCGCCGGGTCGTGGTCGATGTCGATGAACTCGATCTGCGCGCGCGGCAGCATCACGCCGCCGGCGTCCAGTTCGGACACCTCGAGCACGCCTTCGATCATCGCCAGCGCCTCCTCGTCGAGCAGGTTGCGCTCGGAGGCGCTGCGCAGCAGTTCGACGAGCTGGTCGCGGTCTTCCGGCTCACGCAGCAGCAGCGTGCCGAGCCGGGTCAGCCAGCCGGGTTTACTGTCGTCGTTCATGCAATCGAAGAAGGAATGGCAGCCGCCATTGTCGCACGCTGCGGGCGCTCCGCAGCCCAGGGATCACCGAGGCCAAGTGCGCCCAACAGTCGCGACTCCAGCCGCTCCATGCGCGCCGCCTCGCGGTCCTCGACATGGTCGTAGCCGCGCAGGTGGAGCACGCCATGTACCACCAGGTGCGCCAGGTGGGCTTCGAACGTCTTGCCCTGTGCGCGCGCCTCCTGCGCGACGATCGCCGGGCAGATGGCGATGTCGCCATGCACGCCGGCATCCGCCTCGTACGGAAAGGACAGCACGTTCGGTGCGTAGTCGCGGCCACGGAAACGGCTGTTCAGTGCGATCGCTTCGCTGCGCGAGACGAAGCGCACGGTGATCTCTGCGCCCGGCGCCGCACGCCGTCCGGGGAGCGCACCCAGCGCATGGCGCACCCATTGCACGACGTGCGCCGGTAGCGGCAGCCGCGTGCTGCGGCTCGGGTTCTGCACCGCGATGCGGAAGGCGAGGGGAGGCATGCGCCTGGGTCGTCGCTCAGTGCGTGTCGTCGCTCGACGCCTGGCGCTTCTCGTAGGCGTCGACGATGCGCTGGACGATCGGGTGCCGCACCACGTCGGCTGAACTGAAGTAGGTGAAGCCGATGCCCTCGACCTTGTCGAGCACCGAGCGCGCATCGACCAGGCCGCTCTTCTGGCCGCGGGCGAGGTCGATCTGGGTGACGTCACCGGTGATCACCGCGCGCGTGCCGAAGCCGATGCGGGTGAGGAACATCTTCATCTGTTCCGGCGTCGTGTTCTGTGCTTCGTCGAGGATGATGAACGACTGGTTGAGCGTGCGGCCGCGCATGTAGGCCAGCGGTGCGACTTCGATCGCGCTGCGCTCGAACAGGCGGCCGACCTTGTCGAAGCCCATCAGGTCGTACAGTGCGTCGTACAGCGGCCGCAGGTAGGGGTCGACCTTCTGCGCGAGGTCTCCAGGCAGGAAGCCGAGGCGCTCGCCGGCTTCCACCGCAGGCCTCACCAGCACGATGCGCTTCACCTGGTCGCGTTCGATCGCGTCGACCGCGCTGGCCACCGCCAGGTAGGTCTTGCCGGTGCCGGCCGGACCGATGCCGAAGGTGATGTCGAACTGACGGATCTGTTCGAGGTACTGCTGCTGCGCCGGGGTGCGGGCATGCAGGTCGTGGCGGCGGGTGATCAGCGCCGGCGCGGCTGGCGAGGCGGGCAGGTCGTCCGCCCCTGCCAGGGCGCCGCCGTTGCGTTCCGCCTCGACCAGGCCGAGTTGCACGTCCTCCAGCGAGACCTCGCGCTCGGCGCCTGCGTAGAAGCGCTTCAGCGCCGAGATGCCGATGCGCGCGCGGTCGAGCTCGCCGGTGAGCGAGAACGTCGCGCCGCGCCGCGCGATCTTCACCGACAGGATGCGCTCGATCGCGCGCAGGTTCTCGTCGAGTGCGCCGCACAGGTTGGCCAGGCGCGCGTTGTCGACCGGGGTGAACGAGACCTGCAGCGTGCTGACCCGGCCTGCCTGCGCGCGCGGGGCGGCGGCGCTGCCGTCGCGCGGGCCGTCCCTGCGGGTGCTGGTGTTCGCGCTGCGCGTGCTCATCGGCTGCCGCCGGCGGCAGCCAACGCAAGCTGAGGCACTTCGCCGCGCAGCGTGTGCGCGCGCGCCTCGGTGATCTCGAGGTCGATCATGTGGCCGATGAGCCGTGGCGCGCCGGCGAAGTTGACCACCCGGTTGTTCGACGTGCGCGCGGCGAGTTCCGCCGGATCGCGGCGCGATGGACCGGTGACCAGCACCCGTTGCCGGGTGCCGACCATCGACTGGCTGATCGCCGCGGCGGTGGCATCGACCAGTGCCTGCAACCTGCGCACACGGGCATTCTTCTCGGCCGGCGGCACGTCGTCGGCAAGACTGGCCGCGGGCGTACCCGGGCGGGCGCTGTAGACGAAGCAGTAGCTGCCATCGAAGGCCAGCGATTCGGCGAGCTTCAGTGTCTGCTGGAAATCTTCTTCGGTTTCGCCGGGAAAGCCGACGATGAAATCGGATGTGATGGAGATCTCCGGGCACGCGCGGCGCAGCCGGCGCACGATCGACTTGTATTCGAGCGCGGTGTAGCCACGCTTCATGGCCGCCAGCACGCGGTCGGAGCCCGACTGCACCGGCAGGTGGACATGCGCCGCCAGCCTCGGCAGCCGCGCATGCGCGTCCACCAGCCGGTCGCTGAACTCGCGCGGATGCGAGGTGGTGTAGCGCACGCGCTCGATGCCGGGGATCTCGCATACATAGTCGAGCAACTCGGCAAAATCGGCATCGGCAGCCTCGCCTCCAGCGGCGCCGCGCCAGGCATTGACGTTCTGGCCGAGCAGCGTCACCTCGCGCACGCCGCGCTGGGCCAGTTCGGCGACCTCGACCAGCACGTCTTCCAGCGGCCGCGAGATCTCCTCGCCCCGGGTGTACGGCACGATGCAGTAGCTGCAGTACTTGCTGCAGCCTTCCATCACCGAGACGAAGGCGGCGGCGCCATCGACCCGCGCCGGCGGCAGGTTGTCGAACTTCTCGATCGCCGGGAACGAGATGTCGACCTGGGCATGGCCGCTGGCGAGCCGGCGCTCGATCATCTCGGGCAGGCGATGCAGCGTCTGCGGCCCGAACACCAGGTCGACGTACGGCGCGCGGCCGAGGATCGATTCACCCTCCTGGCTGGCCACGCAGCCACCGACGCCGATCAGCACGCCGGGGCGGGCCTCCTTGAGTTCACGGGCGCGGCCGAGGTCATGGAAGACCTTCTCCTGTGCCCTCTCGCGTACCGAGCAGGTGTTGAACAGGATCACATCCGCCTCGGCCGGATCGGCGACCTGCTCGAGCCCGTTGCGGGCATGCAGGATGTCGGCCATCTTTTCCGAGTCGTACTCGTTCATCTGGCAGCCGAAGGTACGGATGTAGAGCTTGCGCATGGTCGGCGGCAGGGACAGCGAAAAGGACAGCGGAAAGGACAGCGGAAACGACGGCGGAAAGGACGGCGGAAAGGACGGCGGCGGCAGCCGGCGCGGACGGTCAGCGCACGCGCAGGCGCTGCAGTTCTTCCGGCGTCAGCAGGAACATGCGCAGGATGTCGCCGTTGCGGTCGAACACGACATAGGCTGCGGCTTGCTGCGGAATCTGGGCATGCAGGAGAGTGCGGTTGTTCTGGTCGACGATGATGCCGCCGGGGGCCATCCGGAACGTCCGGGAATCGATACGGACCAGCGGCAGCGGCAGGTTGGCATCGGCGGTGAGCACGCCGATGGCACCGTTTGCCGGCAGGTTACGCTGGAACTGGGCCCGGGCCTCGGGTGGATCGACTGTCGCGCCTGCGCCCGCGAGCACGAGCATCAGTGCAAGCATGCGCAGCCAGCGACCGGCGCGCCTACCCATGCGGCGGCCCGCCGGACCAGCTTTGGAACAGACGGACTGAGCGACCTGGAAAATGGACCCGGTCTCCGGAATACTTGGTGGCGAATCAGGGATTTGAACCCCGGACCAACGGATTATGATTCCGCTGCTCTAACCGCTGAGCTAATTCGCCACGGGGCCGCGGATTTTAGGTTCGACCGCTGATCGAGTCAATGGAAGGCGCAATGATGGCTGTTTCTTTTTCTGCAGCAGGGGCGTCGGCAGGGGGGGCATCTGCGGCCTCGAGCCAGGCTGCAACCCGGATTTCGCCCTCGGCCGCAGCCCGTCACGACGCGATCGTCGTCGGTGCCGGGCTGATCGGCGCGGCAGCCGTCGTCGGCCTCGTCGACGCCGGCCTGCGTGTTGCCTGGGTGGCGCCGCCCGTCGCCGCCCCTGAAGCGCAGGCAGAGGTTGCCGGCAGCTGGGACAGCCGGGTCTACGCGGTCAGTCCGGGCAGCATCGACTGGCTGTCGTCGATCGGCGCCTGGCAGGGCGTCGATGCGGACCGGACCTGCGACGTCAGCGCGATGCTGGTCAGCGGCGACGATGGCGAATCCCGGATCGGCTTCGACGCGCGGGATGCGCGCAAGGCGCGGCTGGCGGTGATCTGCGAGTCTGCGAACCTCGCCCGCGGCCTGGAGCGGGCGGTTGCAGCGCGCGGCGAAGCGATCACCCGCCTGGCCGACGTGGTGGTCGACCTGCGCGTGGGTGACCGCACGGCTTCGGTGGGGCTGGCGGCTGGTGCCACCCTGCGTGCGCCACTGGTGGTCGCCGCCGACGGCGCGGCATCGGCCTTGCGCGAGCTGGCGGGCATCACGGTCGAGCGGCGCGACTATGGCCACACGGCGGTGGTGGCCAATTTCCGGGCGTCGGTGCCGCACCACGGCGTGGCGCGGCAGTGGTTCTTCGGCGATGCCGTGCTGGCGCTGCTGCCGTTGCCGGGCAACCTGCGCTCGATGGTCTGGTCGTGTGCCGATGACCATGCGGCCTGGCTGCTCGGGCTGGCTCCGGAGGCCCTGGCCGTCGAGGTGGCAAGGGTCAGTGGCGGCGAGGCCGGTGACCTGCAGGCGCTGGCCGCGGCGCGCGGCTTCCCGCTGCGCCTGCAGCGCGTCGGACAGCTCGTCGCGCCGCGGGTGGCACTGGTCGGCGACGCTGCGCACTCGGTGCATCCATTGGCGGGGCAGGGCATGAATCTCGGCTTCGGCGATTGCCGTGAGCTGGCGGCGGTGCTCGCGGCGCGCGGACCGCAGCCCGATCCGGGCGACCTCGGACTGCTGCGCCGCTACCAGCGTGCCCGGGCCGAACCGATCGCCGCCATGCGCCTGGCAACCGATGGCCTGTTCCGGCTGTTTTCCTCGGACCTGCCGGGGGTGTCGCGCCTGCGCAACCTGGGGCTGGGCTGGGTCGACCGTGTGTCGGTGCTCAAGCGCGAGCTGATGGCGGCCGCTATAGACTGACCGCCGGCGCGGGGTGCGGCGCGTGCCGTTCGCACGGGCGGGCCTGCCGCATGTCGGCCGGGCGCCAGTCCCGGGCCGGCCGCGTGCGACGATTCCCGCCGCCCGACTTCAGGATTTCCTCCAGCATCGGTACCTACGGACTTTCACAGATGACCCTATTTCGAACCGGCCGATGGCTTGCCGTCGGCCTGCTGGCCCTGCTCGCCGGTCTTCCGCTGGGTGCGGCAGCCCAGGAGCAGCTGATCCGCAAGGCCGTCGCGGAGAAGTTTCCGAACGCGAAGATCGAAAGCATCACGAAGACCCCGTTCCCGGGGCTGCTCGAGATGGTGGTCGACGGTACCGTGTTCTACACCGACGAGAAGTTCACCTTCGTGGTCGATGGCAGCCTGATCGAGACGAAATCATGGAGCAACATCACCCAGGCCCGGCGCGACGAGATCGAGGCGCGGCTGCAGGGCCCGATCGCCTTTCGCGAACTGCCGCTCGCGCAGGCGGTGAAGATCGTCAAGGGCAACGGCCGGCGCGTGATCGCCACCTTCGAGGACCCGAACTGCGGCTTCTGCCGGCAGTTCCATGCCCAGCTGGCGAAGCTGAACGACGTGACCATCTACACGTTCCTGTACCCGATCATCTCGCCGCCCGATTCGGTCGAGAAATCGCGTGCCGTCTGGTGTGCCAAGGATCGCGCACGGGCCTGGGACGAGGTGATGACCACCGGCAAGATCGCGCCGGCGGCGGCCAACTGCAAGGCGCCGATCGACGAGGTGCTGAAGCTCGGCCTAAAGTACAACGTGAAATCGACGCCGACGATCTTCCTGTCCGATGGCACGCGGCTGCGCGGCGCGCTGCCGGTCGAGCAGCTGGAGCAGGCGATCGCGACCGCGGCGAAGACCCCCCGCAAGTAGGCACGGCAATGATGCGTGCCCCCGGCCAGTGGTTGCACTGACCCGGCCGGCGGGCATCGTTCCCCCCGCGCGGGGCGTCGGACCGGCCGGCGCTGGCGATCGCCGCCTCGCGCTGTTCGTGGTCGCCTCGGTGCTGCTGCACCTGCTGCTGGCGATCGACTGGGGTTTCGACAGCGGCCGGCAGCCGGCACAGGCGCCCGCATCGATCACCGCCAGGCTGGCGCCGGCGGCAGATCCGCTCGTGCAGGGCGTGCTTGCGCTGGCTGAAGCGCGCGACGGCCTGCTCGAGATGCCGGCCGAAGGGACCTCGGGCGAGGCGCCCGCGGCCGCCCCGGTGCCGGCCGTGGATGCTGCGCAGGCGCCGCTGCCGCGCGAGCCGGTCGAACCGGTTGCCGAAGCGCCGGCGGCGGCGCCCAGGACTGGCGCGGAGCGCGAGGGCGCACCGGACCTCAACTGGTATGCGGGGCGCGACCTCGATGTGCTGCCCAGGCCGCTGGGTTCGATCGATCCGGTGTTCCCGCTGAACGCGCAACTGCGCGGCGTGTCCGGCAAGGTGACGCTCTCGCTGTCGATCGACCCGGCCGGGCGGCTGGTCGATGTGTCGGTGGTCAGGGCCGACCCCCCTGGCTTCTTCGAGGAATCGGCGCTGGCGGCGTTTCGCGCGGCGAGCTACGCGCCCGGCATCAAGGGCGGGCGCGCCGTGCATTCCAGGATCCAGACCGTGGTGGTGTTCGAGCTGGGGTCGCTCCTGCCGCGCTGAGGCCGCCGGCGCTGACCCTGTCCTGCGTTGCGTGGCCCCGGGCTGCCTGCCCTGAACGGCCTGCCCTTGGGCCGCTCGCCCTCGGGCCGCCCGTCCTTGGGCCAACTTACGGCCGGCCCGGCTTCACCCCGCGCGGCAGCAGCACCCACATCGATCCGAACTCGCGCATCCGGCCCGCCGACTCGCCGGCGGCGGTGCCGAAGCCCCAGAACAGGTCGGCGCGTATGGCGCCGACGATCGCGCCGCCGGTGTCCTGCGCCAGGGTCAGGCGTTCGATCGGCTTGCCGTCGAGCGGATCGATGGTCGCCAGCCAGACCGGCGTGCCGAGCATCACCGAGCGCGGATCGATGGCGATGCTGCGCAGCGGGGTCAGCGGCACGCCGAGCGACCCTGGCGGCCCGGTGGCGCCCGGTGCGCTGCCGGGCGGGCTGGCGGTGGCCGAACCGGCGGGTAGCGCCGGCAACTCGCGGAAGAACACCCGGCTCGGGTTCGCGTGCAGCAGCGGCGTCACCTTGTCCGGGTTGGCAACCGCCCATTTGCGGATGCCCTGCATCGACGCTTCCTCGAGCGTCAGTTCGCCGCGTTCGACCAGGACCCGGCCGATCGCCCGGTACGGGTGGCCGTTCTGGTCGGCGTATCCGACACGCACCGTGCTGCCGTCGGGCAGCTGCACGCGGCCGGAACCCTGGATCTCGAGGAAGAACGCATCGAGCCGGTCATCCACCCAGAACAGCTCGCGCCCCTTCAGGCTGCTCACGCCGCGATCGATCTCGCCGCGCGAGAAGTAGGGCAGCAGCCGACGGCCTTCCATCCGGCCGCGTACGCGTTGACCCTTGAGCTGCGGATACAGGGCCCCGAGGTCCACCGTCACCAGGTCGTCGGGCACGCCGTACAGCGGATAGCGGTAGCGCGCATCGCGTGTCCGGCTGCCGCGCAGCAGCGGCTCGTAGTAGCCGGTGATCAGGCCGCGGCTGTTCTCGCTGCCGTCGGTGTCCACCGCGATCAGTTGCCAGGGCACGAAATGGCGTTCGAAGAAGGCACGCACCCGTGCCGGATCGCGTGTGTCGGCCGCAGGCAGCGCCTCGGCCGCGCGGCAGACCTCCTGCCAGGGTGCGGCGGCCCGCCGGGTGACCAGCGCGCGGCAACTTTCGCGCAGCGCGGGCCACGCCTCGTCCACCCGGTCCGAGTACCATCCGGGCAACGCCTTCCAGGTGGCGGCTTCATGCCTGACGGGCGAGAATGGCACGGTCGGCTTTGTGGCCGGCTGCGGAGCCGGTGCAGGTGTCGCCACCGGCGGCACGGCGGGCGCCACCGGAGACGACGGCGGCGACGGCACCGTGGGCGCCCCGGGCCTGGCGGTATCCGGCGCGGGCGGCGGTACGGCCGGCGGCGTGGCGCAACCGGCGAGCGCAAGCATCGATGCCCCGATCATCGCCGCGGCGACCTTCGTCATCGCGGCAATTGCCGCAGGCTGCGGTGCAGACCGAGATGAAGGCCGGCGGCGATCAGTCATCTTGTCCCGGGAACCCATGATGGATGCTGGATTCGCATTTCTGCTGATGGAAGCCGCACTGGCCCTGGCCCTGCTCGTGTTCATCGTCTGGTGGACCCTGCCGCGGAAGAAGCGCCGCAAGGACGACCGGCCGCCTCCGGGTCAGTGAAGCACCCGGGGAACCGACAACGTGAACTCCGGGATGTCGGCATCGAACTTGGTGCCATCCTCGGCCAGCATCTGGTAGGTGCCGCGCATGGTGCCCACCGAGGTGGCGAGGGCCGTGCCGCTGGTGTACTCGAAGCTCTGCTTCGGTTCCAGCGTAGGCTGTTCGCCGACCACCCCCGGGCCGCGCACTTCCTGTACCTGGTTGTTCGCGTCGGTGATGATCCAGTGGCGCGACAGCAGCTGCGCCGGCATGCCACCCGTGTTGGTGATGGTGATCGTGTAGGCGAACACGAAGCGCGAGGCCGACTCGTCGGACTGTTCGGGGATGAATACGCTTTTCGCGGCGACCGTGATGTCGTAATTGTTCTTCAAGGCGATCGTTGTCCTGTCGGATAAACTATGTCGGCTGACCATCCAGGGCTACACCATGCATCTGATCGCACCGAGCATCCTGTCCGCCGACTTTGCCTGCCTGGGAGACGAAGTCACCCGTGTGCTTGCCGCGGGCGCCGACTGGATCCACTTCGACGTGATGGACAACCACTACGTCCCCAACCTGACCATCGGTCCGATGGTCTGTGAGGCAATCAGGCCCCTGACCCAGGCGCCGATCGATGTTCACCTGATGGTCAGACCGGTCGACAGGATCGTACCCGATTTCGCCAGGGCGGGCGCCAACCTGATCTCCTTCCATCCCGAGGCTTCGGACCATGTCGACCGCACGATCGACCTGATCCGGGACCTGGGTTGCAAGGCGGGCCTGGTGTTCAATCCGGCGGCATCGCTCGATGCGCTGGACTACGTGATGCACAAGATCGACCTGATCCTGATCATGTCGGTGAACCCGGGTTTCGGCGGCCAGGCGTTCAATCCCGCCGTGCTGCCCAAGATCCGGGACGCGCGCGAGCGCATCGCGCGCAGTGGTCGCGACATCCGGCTGGAGGTCGATGGCGGGGTCAAGGTCGACAACATCGCGCAGATCGCGCGCGCCGGCGCCGATACCTTCGTTGCAGGCTCCGCCATCTTCGGTGCCGACGACTATGCGAAGGTGATCGCGGCGATGCGTGCCGAACTGGGCGCGGCGGGTACCGGGGTGCAGCAATGATCAACGCACGCGCGATCCTGATCGACCTCGACGGCACGCTGGTCGACAGCATCCCCGGCCTGTCCGAAGCGGCGCGGCGCATGATGGTCGAACTCGGCCTGCCACCGCTGGCGCAGTCCGAAGTCGAGACCTATGTCGGCAAGGGCATCGCGAAGCTGGTCGAGCGCGTGCTGACGCGCAAGGCCGACGGCAAGCCCGACCCGGCCCTGTTCGCCACCGCGATGCCGGTCTACGAGAAGCACTACTTCGAGACCGTGGCCTGGAACTGCGCGCCCTATCCCGGCGTGTTCGAAGGCCTCGATCGCATGGTCGAGCGCGGCTTCCTGCTCGGCTGCGTGACCAACAAGTCCGGCCGGTTCGCGGAAGTACTGCTCGAGCAGCTCGACCTGCGGCGCTACTTCCCGGTGCTGGTGGCCGGAGACACCCTGCCGGTGAAGAAGCCCGACCCTGCACCGCTGCTGCATGCAGCGAAGCTGATCGGGGTCGAGCCTGCTCAGATGGTGATGATCGGCGACTCGGCCAATGACGCGATCGCGGCACGGCGCGCGGGGTGTCCGGTCATCTGCGTCAGCTACGGCTATCGCGAGGGCGGCGACCTGCGCAGCATCGATGCCGATGCTATAGTGGACAGCCTGACCGAAGTCGACGAGCTGGTGCAGGGGCCCTGATGAACGAACAGGAATTCAATCGGCTGGCGGCCGAGGGCTACAACCGGATCCCGTTGTACCTCGAAACGTTCGCCGACCTCGATACGCCGCTGTCGGCCTACCTGAAGCTGGCCAACGCGCCGAACACCTACCTGCTCGAATCGGTGCAGGGCGGCGAGCGCTTCGGCCGTTATTCGGTGATCGGCCTGCCGGCCGAAGACCGCATCGAAGTGACCGGCCGCATCTGCCGCGACCTGAGCGGGCGCATAACGCGCCAGCAGGTCGAGACCGATGATCCGATCGAGTTCGTGCGTACCTACCTGTCGCACCTGAAGGTCGCGCCCGAGCCGGCATTGCCGCGGTTCTGCGGCGGGCTGGTCGGCTACTTCGGCTACGACACGGTGCGTTATGTCGAGAAGCGGCTGGCGGGCACCGTGAAGCCCGATCCGATCGCCACGCCGGACATCCTGCTGCTGCTGTCGGACGAGGTCGCGGTGTTCGACAACCTGCGCGGCAAGATCTTCCTGATCGTCTATGTCGATCCGCGGCGTGACGGCGCGTACGTGCGCGGCCAGCAGCGACTGGCCGAACTGCTGTCGCAGCTGCGCACGCCGGTGCGCATCCCGGACGCGGCCGCGCACGAACCGACCCGGGCGGCGTCCGAGTTCAGCGAGGATGCCTTCACCGACGTGGTTGACCGCGCGAAGCGCTACATCGTAGACGGCGACATCATGCAGGTGGTGCTGTCGCAGCGGACGAGCCAGCCCTACGCGGCGTCACCGCTGTCGCTCTATCGCGCGCTGCGGGCGACCAACCCGTCGCCGTACATGTTCCTGTTCGATTTCGGTGGCTTCCACGTGGTCGGTGCCTCGCCCGAGATCCTGGTGCGGCTCGAGGGTGGACAGGTCACCGTGCGGCCGATCGCCGGTACCCGGCCGCGCGGCGAGACGCGTGAGCGCGACGAGGCGCTGGCTACCGAACTGCTCGCCGATCCGAAGGAGCGGGCCGAGCATGTGATGCTGGTCGATCTCGGCCGCAATGACGTCGGCCGCGTCGCTGCCACCGGCACGGTCAAGGTGACCGAGAACATGGCGATCGAACGCTATTCGCACGTGATGCACATCGTGTCGAACGTCGAGGGCACGCTGAAGCCGGGGCTGGACGCATTCTCCGTGCTGCGCGCGAGCTTCCCGGCAGGCACGCTGTCCGGTGCGCCGAAGGTGCGCGCGATGGAGATCATCGACGAACTCGAGCCGACCCGGCGCGGCATCTACGGCGGCGCGGTCGGCTACCTCGGCTTCCACGGCGACATGGACATGGCGATCGCCATCCGCACCGCGGTGCTCAAGGACGGCATGCTGCATGTGCAGGCCGGCGCGGGCATCGTCGCCGACTCGGATCCCGCAAGCGAATGGCGCGAGACGCAGAACAAGGCGCGAGCGGTGCTGCGCGCGGCCGAGATGGCACTGGCCGGCCTGGACAGCACCGTGCCGGGCATGCCGCCGCGCTGAGCAGGCGGGGGGGCTGGGCGAGTGGGCGAGTGGGGGTCAGGTCTTGAGTTTTGCCCGCAGTGCAAAACTCAAGACCTGACCCCCACTCGCCCACTCGCCCCCGTTCGCAGGGCTACAGCGTGCGCGTGCTGAACGTATCGCAGGCCTTCACGCTGCCGGTCTCGAACCCTTTGGTGAACCAGCGCACCCGCTGCTCGGACGAGCCGTGCGTGAACGAGTCGGGCACCACGCGCCCTGCGGACTGCTGCTGCAGGCGGTCATCGCCGATCGCCGCCGCGGCGCGCAGGGCCTGCTCGATGTCGCCGCGCTCGAGGAAGGATTTCATCTCGTCCGCGGTACGGGCCCAGACGCCGGCGAAGCAGTCGGCCTGCAGTTCCATGCGCACCGACAGCGCATTGGCGTCGCGCTCGCTGGCGCGGGCCCGGACCTCCTGCACCTTGGCCGCGATGCCCAGCAGGTTCTGCACATGGTGGCCGACCTCGTGTGCGATCACATAGGCCTGCGCGAACTCACCCGGGGCACCGAAGCGGGTCGCCAGTTCGCGGTTGAACGCGAGGTCGATGTATACCTTCTCGTCGGCCGGGCAGTAGAACGGACCCATCGCCGTCTCGCCGACGCCGCAGGCGGTGCGCGTGGCACCGCTGAACAGCACCAGCGTCGGCTCGCGATATCTTGCCCCGCCCGCCTTGAAGATCGCGCCCCAGGTGTCCTCGGTCTTCGCCAGCACGCGGCGCACGAAGCGGCTCGCTTCGTCGTCGACCGGCACCGACTGTTGCTGCGAGACCTGCGGCGCGCCCTGTCCACCGCCGGTGAGCAGCGAGATCACCGTCGACGGGTCGGCGCCCATCAGCATCGCGATCAGCCCGATGGCGACGGTACCCAGGCCGATCCGCTTGCCGGTGCCGCCCATGCCGCGGGCACCGCGCCGGTCCTCGACGTTGCTGCTTTCGCGTTCGTCTTCGAGCTTCATTGCCGACCCCTTCGCATCCGTCTCGAGGCAGGAGGATGCCTCAAGCGCCCCGTATCTCGACATTTCTGGGGATGACGGCCACCAGGCAGGAATGGCAGCATTCAGGCCTGAGCCATCCACGGAGGGACTGATGAACATCACCATGACCCGTCGAGATATCCGTAACAGCGTCTTCGTCGCCTGCCTGGCCGCCCTGCTGGTCGCCGCAAGTCAGTCTGCGCATGCGCTGACCGTCTTCGTGGAACGGCTGACCTACACCGCCAACGGGAGCATCGCGTTCCAGGACGAGTTCAACGACCCGGCCTCGGTTCCGAACTTCAGCAACGGCAATCCGGGAACCTATTCCAGCTTCGGTTCGCCCGGGCCGGAAGCCAACGGCAAGCTCCGGATGTCGACGGACAACGGGTTGCCAGCCAGCGGTGCCACCGGCACGCCGACGATCGCGACCCGGCTGCGCCTGAACAGCAACGTCAATCCGAACAACCAGACCGGCATCCGTCCCGCGATCGGCTTCGGTGCATCCGTGTTGTTCGACCTGCCCGGGGCAGGGTTCGGGGCCGGTGAGGGCTTCTCGCTGCGGCTCGGTGAGATCACGCCAGGTGGAACGCTCGTGCGCAGCATGCAGCTGCGCGTCGGGCGAATCGGCGATGCAGCGCCCAGGATCGCCTTCCGCCTGGAAGATTTCCTGGCCGATACGATCACGACCATTTCCAGCACCGCCCTCGTCATTCCTGGCGGCGCAGACCAGCTGCTGCTGTCGCTTGACCGGACTGCCTCCGGCAACCCGGTCACCGCAGCTTTCCAGTTCTTCGACGATGGCGTGGAAGATGGCGCGCAGTTCTCGTTTGGCGGCAGCATCACGCCGTTCCTGTACGAAGACCGCATGCGTATCGAGATGCTGGTGTCCGCGACGGTCGTCCCCGTCCCGGGTTCGCTCGCGCTGCTGTTGTCTGGCGTCGCGGTTGCGGGGATCGCGGCCGGGAAACGCGGCAGGAAGCGTCAGCCAGCACTTCAGTAGCCGTTCCGCCGAGGCACGTCCCGGACCCGCGGGGCCCGCGGCGGGCGTTCGCGCCGCTGCATGGAAAGGCGCGCGCAGCCACGTGATAACCTTGGGCGATGCCGATCCCGATGGACCGTCCCGCATTGTCCCTTGCCCTCCGTTGGCCGCCGCGGGATCGCAGTTCCTGAGCGAACAGGCTGGCGAACAGGCTGGGGTCAGGTCTTGAGTTTTGCGAGAAGCGCAAAATTCAAGACCTGACCCCAGCTTCGTACCTGCATGGCGTCAACAGATCGCTGTGAATTCAAGGGGATGAGGCGAACATGCTGCTGATGATCGACAACTATGATTCGTTTACCTACAACCTGGTCCAGTACTTCGGTGAACTGGAACAACAGGTCGAGGTGTTCCGCAACGACGAGATCACGGTCGAGAAGATCGAGGCGCTGCGTCCGAAGCACCTGGTGATCTCGCCCGGTCCCTGCACGCCCAACGAAGCCGGCGTGTCGGTCGACGCCATCCGCCATTTCGCAGGGAAGATCCCGGTGCTGGGTGTGTGCCTCGGCCACCAGTCGATCGGCCAGGCGTTCGGCGGGAAGATCGTGCATGCGAAGCAGGTGATGCATGGCAAGACCTCGGCCATCACGCACGAGGGCCTGGGTGTGTTCGAACGGCTGCCCAGCCCGTTCCTGGCCACCCGCTACCATTCGCTGGTGATCGACCGCGAGTCGCTGCCCGACATGCTCGAGGTCACCGCGAACAGCGAGGATGGCGAGATCATGGGCGTGCGCCACCGCACGCTGCCGGTGCAGGGTGTGCAGTTCCACCCGGAATCGATCCTTACCGAGCGTGGCCATTCGTTGCTGGCCAATTTCCTGAAGATGAAGGCCTGAAGAAGACGTCATGACCTATGCCGAAGCCCTCACCGCGCTGATCGAGCGGCGCGACCTCGACCGCGACCGGATGGCGTTGCTGATGCGCCAGGTGATGCAGGGCGAACTGACCCCGGCACAGATTGCCGCGCTGGTGATCGCCTTGCGCTCGAAGGGCGAGACCGTGGACGAGGTCGCCGGTGCGGCGTCCGTGATGCGTGAACTGGCGACCCGCGTCGATGTCGCCGGCGTCGAGCACCTGGTCGATACCTGCGGCACTGGCGGCGATGCGCAGCACACCTTCAATGTCTCGACCACCTCGGCCCTGGTCGCGGCGGCGGCCGGCGCCCATGTCGCGAAGCACGGTGGCCGTTCGGTGTCCTCGCTCTGCGGCAGCGCCGACGTGCTCGAGGCACTGGGCGTCAGGCTTGGCCTGGACCCGGTGAAGGTCGCGCAGTCGATCCGCGAGGTCGGGGTCGGCTTCATGTTCGCCCCCAGCCACCACTCCGCGATGAAGCATGCGGCGCCGGTGCGCAAGGAGCTCGGCGTGCGCACGATGTTCAACATCCTCGGCCCGCTGACCAATCCGGCCGGCGCGCCCAACCAGGTGATGGGCGTGTTCCGCCGCGAACTGGTCGGGCTGCAGGCGCGCGTGCTGCAGGCGCTGGGCAGCCGGCATGTGATGGTCGTGCATGGTTCCGACGGGCTCGACGAGATCACCATCACCGGTGATACCGACATCGCCGAGCTGCGCGACGGCAGGGTCACGGAGTACCAGGTGAACCCGGCGCAGTTCGGGCTGGCGGTGTCGCCGATCGAAGGCATCCGCGTCGATTCGGTCGAGGGCGCGAAAGCGATGCTGCTAGGCGTGCTCGACAACCGGGCCGGTGCCGCGCGCGACATCGTCGCGCTGAATGCGGGTGCTGCGATCTACGTGTCCGGCCTGGCACCCTCGCTCGAGGCCGGCGTGCGGCGTGCGATCGAGCTGATCGCCTCCGGGGCGGCGAAGTCGAAGCTCGATCAGCTGGTCGCCTTCACGCAGCAGGCGGCCGCATGAGCGAGTCCTCCATTCCCGACATCCTCGTGCGCATCCTGCAGACCAAGGCGGGCGAGGTCGAGCAGGCGCGCGCGGCAAGGCCGCTGGCCGAGGTGAAGTCGCAGGCCGCCGCAGCGGCACCGGTGCGCGATTTCGCCGGCGCGATCCGCACCCGGGTCGCTGCCCGGCAGACCGCGGTGATCGCCGAGATCAAGAAGGCGAGCCCCAGCCGCGGCGTCATCCGCGAGGACTTCCGTCCCGCCGAGATCGCACGCAGCTACGAGCGCGGCGGTGCGGCCTGCCTGTCGGTGCTCACCGACGAGCAGTACTTCCAGGGCTCGCTCGCATTCATGACCGAGGCGCGTGCCGCCTGTTCGCTGCCGGTGCTGCGCAAGGAGTTCATGGTCGACGAGTACCAGGTCTACGAGGCGCGCGCCGCCGGCGCCGACGCCATCCTGCTGATCGTCGCCGCGCTCGACGATGCACGCCTGCAGGCGTTCGAGGCCCTCGCGCTTTCGCTCGGCATGGCGGTCCTTGTCGAGTCGCACGACGCAGCCGAACTCGAACGCGCGCTGCGGCTGAAAACGCCGCTGATCGGCATCAACAACCGCGACCTGCGCACCTTCGAAACCTCGCTCGACACCACCTTCGACCTGCTGCGACAGATCGGCGACGAGCGGCTGGTGGTCACCGAGAGCGGTATCCTCGAACGGTCGCATGTGGATGCGATGCGTGCCCGCGAGGTGTACGGTTTCCTGGTCGGCGAGGCGTTCATGCGCGCGCCCGACCCCGGCACCCAGTTGCGGGCCCTTTTCGATCAGGAACCCTGAAATGCTCTCGCTGGCCGACCGCTGGATCGTCGAATTCGACCGTGCCCTGCGCACGCTGTCCGGGGTGGCCCATCCGTCCCGGCCATCGCCCGCATCCGGCGTCGACCTGGCCGAGCTGGTGCCCGAGGAGCGCGCGAAATCGGGTTCCCTCATGCGGGTGGATCATTCGGGCGAAGTCTGCGCCCAGGCCCTCTATTCCGGCCAGGCCCTGACCGCGCGCGACCCGGCCAAGCGCGATGCGCTGCTCAAGGCCGCACGCGAGGAGGGCGACCATCTGGCATGGACCCGCGACCGCCTGCGCGAACTCGGCGCGCACCAGAGCCTGCTCAACCCGCTCTGGTATGCCGGGTCGTTCACGCTGGGCGCGGTGGCCGGGCTGGCCGGCGACCGCTGGAGCCTCGGTTTCGTGGTCGAGACCGAGCGCCAGGTCGAGGCCCACCTCGACCGGCACCTGGGCGAACTGCCGGCGAACGACACCCGCAGCCGGGTGATTCTCGAGCAGATGCGCCTGGACGAGATGCGCCATGCGCAGGAAGCGATCTCGCGCGGCGCGACGAAGCTGCCGCTGCCGATCGCCACCGCGATGCGCTTCACCGCGAAAGTGATGACCGGCAGCGCCTACTGGGTCTGACGGCCGGTTGTGCCGGCCGGGTATGCCGGTCCGGCCCGACTACGCTTCGATCAGCTCGAAATCGTGGCTGATGGCCGCCGTCTTCGCCATCATGATCGACGCGGAACAGTACTTCTCGGCCGACAGATGGATGGCACGCTCGACCGCCTCGCGCTTCAGTCCCCGGCCGGTGACCTTGAAGTGGAAGTGGATGCGGGTGAACACCTTCGGGTCCTCGGTCGCGCGATCCGCGTCGATCTCGACGGCGCAGTCGGTGATGTCATGGCGCCCCTTGCGCAGGATATGCACCACGTCGTAGGCGGTGCAGCCGCCGGTGCCCAGCAGCATGGTTTCCATCGGGCGCGGCCCGAGGTTGCGGCCGCCGCCGTCGGGCGGGCCGTCCATGACGATGGCGTGCCCGGATTCGCTCTCACCGAGGAAGGTGACGCCTTCGACCAGCTTGATCCTGAGTTTCATCACAGTTCCGCAAGTGCGGGAGGCGCCAGACGCCAGGCGTCAGACGCTCATCCCCGGAGGGCGGAGTTTAGTCGATACCAGGCCTCGCCCAGCCATTCGCGCATCGCCAGATGGGTATCGCGCAGGGATTGCGCCGACGGCACCCAGGCCAGCGGGAACGGCGTGATCGACTGGTAGCCGGTCGGCGCCGGGACCACCTGCAGGCCCGCCCGCTCGAAAGCGCGCTGCGCGCGCGGCATGTGCCAGGCATGGGTCACCAGATAGACGTGGCGGACCGAATCGGCCGCGAGCAGCGCCTGCGCGCGCACCGCGTTCTCCCGTGTGTTCAGCGATTCGCCTTCCACCCAGCGTGGCGCCATGTTGAAGTCGCCGACCAGGGCGTCGCGCATGGTGTCGGCTTCCGACAGCCGGGTGGCGTGCGGCCGGCCGCCGCTCACCAGGATCGGCAACCCGGTGCGCCGGTGCAACCAGGCCGCGTAACGCAATCGGGTCAGCGTGGCTGAATTCACGGTATCACTGCCGTATTCGGGCGCCTCGCGGCTCAGGCCGCCGCCGATGACCACGATCGCGGAAGGGGTGCTGCCGGCGGTGATCGGGTCGGCCGGCGTCGCCGGACGCTGCGCCGGCGCCACCGCCACCGCTGGCGGTACCGGCAGCGCCGGTGTTTCCAGCGAGGCGAGGAGTCGCTCGGCGACGTACGGGGTGGAGGCTGCGGTCAGTGCGCCCAGCGCGGCGAGCACCAGCAGGACGCCCGTGGCGCGCCGCCTGCGGGCCAGCAGCAGCCCGGCCAGCGCCGCCAGCACGAAGCACATCGGGGGCAGCAGCAGGGATGCGATGGCTGCAGTCAGGAACACGCTCATCGGGGTCCGCCCGGCCCGGCGGCGGGGCAGGTGGCCGGGTAATTTGACAGCAGGTGGGTGAAACTCATATCATTCGCGGCTTTCCTCTGCGCACCCGGGTTCTTCGCTTCCATTGAACCACGGACGCCGCCCGTGGAAAAGCAGCACGCCGGCTGTACCCCGGCCGCACAGTCGAACCGAATTCAGGATACCCGCATGAAGACCTTTTCCGCCCGTGCCGAGACCACGACGCACGACTGGTATGTAGTCGACGCCGCCGACAAGACGCTCGGCCGCCTCGCCTCCCAGCTCGCCCTGCGCCTGCGCGGCAAGCACAAGGCGATCTTCACTCCGCACGTGGATACCGGCGACTACTTCGTGGTCGTCAACGTCGACAAGCTGCGCGTGACCGGCAGCAAGACCACCGACAAGAAATACTATCGCCACAGCGGTTATCCCGGCGGCATCTACGAAACCACTTTCGAGAAGCTGCAGGCGAAGCATCCGGCACGCGTGCTCGAGAAGGCCGTCAAGGGCATGCTGCCCAAGGGCCCGCTCGGTCGCGCGATGATCAAGAAGCTGAAGGCCTACAAGGGCGATGCGCACCCGCATGTCGCGCAGCAGCCGAAACCGATCGATCTCAAGTAAGGGTCACCACCGTGGCGAACAAACAGTTCTATGGCACCGGCCGACGCAAGAGCGCGGTTGCCCGCGTGTTCATCAGCAGCGGCACCGGCAAGTTCATCGTCAACGACAAGCCGGTCGACGAGTTCTTCTCGCGCGAGACCGGCCGGATGATCGTGCGTCAGCCGCTGGTGCTGACCAACCACATCGGCACCTTCGACATTCTGGTGAACGTCGATGGCGGTGGCGAGTCCGGCCAGGCCGGGGCAGTGCGCCACGGCATCACCCGCGCGCTGATCGAGTACGATGCGGAACTCAAGCCGCCGCTGCGCAAGGCCGGGCTGGTCACGCGCGATGCGCGCGAAGTCGAGCGCAAGAAGGTCGGCCTGCACAAGGCACGTCGCGCGAAGCAGTTCTCGAAGCGCTGACGTCGGGCGTGGCCGCTCTGGCGGCCACCCGGAAGAGCCGCCTGCGGGCGGCTTTTTTCATCGGGGTCCCCAGGGAGGTTTTCCATGACGGCAGCGAGTCATCCGGGCAACGCATCGGCCAACGCATCCGACAACCGGCGGCTGCGCATCGGTATCGTCGGCGGCACTGGCTACACGGGCGTGGAACTGTTGCGCCTGCTGGCCGCGCACCCGAACGCAGACCTGAAGGCGATCACCTCGCGCAAGGAAGCCGGCATGCCGGTGGCCGAGATGTTCCCCAGCCTGCGTGGCCGGGTCGGCATCGCCTTCTCCGATCCTGCGACCGCGGGCCTGGCCGACTGCGACGTGGTGTTCTTCGCCACGCCGCACGGCGTGGCGATGGACGCCGCACCGCGCCTGCTCGAAGCGGGTGTGCGGCTGATCGATCTCGCCGCCGACTTCCGGCTGCGCGACCCGGCAGAGTTCGAGCGCTGGTACAAGATGCCGCATGCCTGCCCGGACCTGCTCGAGCAGGCGGTGTACGGGCTGCCTGAAGCCAATCGCGATGCGATCCGCACCGCACGCATCATCGGCCTGCCCGGCTGCTATCCCACTTCGGTGCAGCTCGGCTACAAGCCGCTGCTCGCCGCCGGCCTGGTCGACCCGCTGCACCTGATCGCCGACTGCAAGTCCGGCGTCTCGGGCGCAGGACGCAAGGCCGAGGTCGCGACCCTGTTCTCGGAGGCGTCCGACAGCCTGAAGGCGTATGGCGTCGCGGGCCACCGGCACCATCCGGAGATCGTGCAGGGGCTGCGCCGGGTCGCAGGCGGCGACGTGGGGCTCGTGTTCACGCCGCACCTCACGCCGATGATCCGTGGCATCCACTCGACACTGTATGCACGCATCACCCGGGAAGCCGACTTCCAGCAGCTGTTCGAGGAGCACTACCGGGGTGAGCCGTTCGTCGACGTGATGCCGGCGGGCAGCATGCCCGATACCCGGTCGGTACGCGGCGCCAATACCTGCCGCATCGCCGTGCACCGGCCGCAGGGCGGCGACACGTTGACCGTGCTGTCGGTGATCGACAACCTGGTGAAGGGGGCCGCTGGCCAGGCGGTGCAGAACATGAACCTGATGTTCGACCTGCCGGAAGACGCGGGCCTCACGCAGATCGCGCTGCTCCCCTGAGCCTGACCATGGGCTGGATGGGTTGTATCTGCTTCATGCCCCGGAGCCGGTGATGCTGCTGCGCAAGTTCCGCCGGCATTTCGGCATCTCGTCGCGGAAGGTGGCGGTGCAGACCCACCTCGCCTGGTACTGGCGATGGATGCTGCTGGCCGGTGCCGTGGGCGCGGTTGGCGCGGCGGCATGGTTCGCGTGGACGCTCAGCGTCGGCAGGCCGGCGGTGGAGGGTCCCGCCGCAGGCAACCCGCACGACCTGCAGGAGCAGGTGGCTGCACTGGAGCGTGAGAACACCCGGCTGCGCGCGGAGCTGGCAGAGACCGACAGTCGGTTGAAGATCGAGAGCGGGATGCGCGCGGACATCACACGGCAGCTGAAGGCGCTGGCCGATGAAGCGGCGTCTGCGCGCGATGAATCGGCGGTGCTCAAGGCGCTGCTCGCACAGAACGGCCGGACCCCCGGGGTCAGCATCAGCCGCTTCCGCGTGCAGCGCGATGGCGATGGCTATCGCTACCGGCTGACCCTCATGCACAATGCGACGAGTGATCGAGAGTTCCAGGGCCAGGTGAGGCTGGTCGCGAACGTGATCCAGGACGGAAAGGCAGTGGCGATGGCACTGCCCGTTGCAGGCGGCGAAGCCCAGCCTGCGACGGCGGTGAGTTTCAGGCTGTTCCAGCCGGTCGAGGGGACGTTCCGCCTCCCCGGCAACGCAACGCTGCGCAGCCTCGAGGTGCGCGTGTTCGAGAATGGTGCTGCGCAGCCGAAGGCCACGCAGACCGCCCTGGCATCCTGAACACAGGAGACCCGATGATGATTTTCGGAAAGTCCGGCAGCAAACCGCAGAACCGTATCGACTGCCTGATCGGCGCCGGTACGGAGATCCACGGCAACGTCACGTTCAGCGGCGGCTTGCGCATCGACGGCCATGTGCGTGGCGATATCGTGGCTGTCGACGACAAGCCGAGCACGGTGGTGCTGTCCGAAAAGGCGCGCGTCGAAGGCGAGATCCGGGTGTCGCACGTGGTCGTCAACGGCACCGTGGTCGGCCCGATCATCGGTGCCGAGTACCTGGAACTGCAGCCCAAGGCCGTGGTCACCGGAGACGTGAGCTATCGCACGATCGAGATCCATCTCGGGGCCGTGCTCCAGGGCCGCCTGCTGCACGAGGACGAAGTGCGCTCCGAAAAGGTCGTGCAGTTCAAGCCTGCGGCGGCTGAATGACGCTGCACCTGCCCCTGTCCCGGCACGGCGGGCCGCGCGCCTTCCCGCGCGGACGGCCACGGGGCTTGCGGCAGTAGCCTGCCGGCCGCATATAATGAATTCCTCAGGCGCCTTGCAGGCGCCAGACTCCGGGAGTCGAAGATGAATGCCGTGACCGAAATGAACAACCTGCTCAAGTTCACCGAGAATGCCGCGAACAAGGTGCGGCAGCTGATCGACGAGGAAGGCAATCCCGACCTGAAGCTGCGGGTGTTCGTCAGCGGCGGCGGCTGCTCGGGCTTCCAGTACGGGTTCACCTTCGAGGAAGCCGTGGCCGAGGACGACACCGCCCTCGAGAAGCATGGCGTCACCCTGCTGGTCGATCCGATGAGCTTCCAGTACCTCCAGGGCGCCGAGATCGACTACAGCGAAGGTGTCGAGGGCGCGCAGTTCGTGATCAAGAACCCGAACGCGACCAGCACCTGCGGCTGCGGTTCCTCGTTCTCCGCCTGAGCCAGGGGCCCATCAGCACGGCGCGGGGTACACCGCGCCGAGCACCCGGGGCGCCGATGCCCCGGTGACATCCGGAAGATTGCCCGGCCTGCCGTCCAGCCGGGCGCAGGCCAGCCAGGCGAAGGCGAGCGGTTCGATCGCCTCCGGGGCGAGCCCGAGGGCCGCCGAAGAGATGACCCGTGCCGGGGCATTGTGCACGCCAAGTGCGTCCATCAGTGCCGTATTGAATGCGCCGCCACCGCAGGCGACCACTTCCAGCTTCGCGCCGACGGATGGATCGACCACTGACCGAATCGCCTCGGCGACCGTCGTGGCCGTGAGCGCCATCAGGGTTGCCTGCACATCCGCCGGCGCTTCGCCGCCGTCGAGTTGGCGGTCCAGCCAGTCCAGGTCGAACAGGTCCCGTCCGGTGCTCTTCGGGGGTGGCAACCGAAAGAACGGTTCGGCCAGCATCCGCTGCAGCAGCGGGTCCAGCACATGGCCGCTGCGCGCCCAGTGGCCGTCCCGGTCGAACGGCTGCTTCAGATGGCGCTCCGTCCAGGCATCCATCAGGATGTTCGCCGGCCCGCAGTCGAAGCCGATCACGCGTTCACCCGGTACCAGCCGCGTGAGGTTGGCGATGCCGCCGAGATTCAGGACCACACGCGGCAAGCCTGGATCGGCCAGCATCGCGGCGTGGAAACCCGGCGCCAGCGGTGCGCCCTGCCCGCCCGCGGCGAGGTCGGCGGACCGGAAGTCGGCCACCACCATGATGCCCGTTAGCTCGGCCAGTGCGGCAGGCGCGCCGATCTGCAGGGTGTAACCGCGCTCGGGCCGGTGGCGCACCGTCTGGCCATGGCAGCCGATCGCGGTGATTGCATCCGGCGCGAGCCCGGCCTTTTCGATCACGGCCAGCGAGGCCTGCGCATAGATGTCGGCAAGCGCAAGCCCGGCTTCGCTGGCCGCATCCAGTTCACCCGAGAACGGGCGCGCGAGCGCCAGCAACCGCGCACGCAGCGAGGGCGTGAAAGGCACATGGTGCGAAGACAGCACCTCAGGGCGTGCAGGCGAGAAATCCGCCACGATCGCATCGACGCCGTCGACACTGGTGCCGGACATCAGGCCGACGAACAATCGCCCGCTCATGCGTGGGCTGTTCCGATCAGTAGGCGTTGCGCCGTAGAGGTTACTCGAGGCGCGCCAGGTTCGAACCGCGCAGGACGCGCAGCTGTTCCGAGTATTGTGCAGTCGTCTGCTCGAAGGCAGGGCGCAGCGCATTGGTGATCGGAAGGGCCTCGGGCATTGCAACCTTCAGCGGATCCATGTGCACGCCGGCAATCCGGAACTCGAAATGCAGGTGCGGGCCGGTGGCAAGGCCGGTCATGCCGACGGTGCCGATCACGTCGCCCTGGTTCACACGGGCACCCTTGCGCACCGATGCAGCGAAGCTGTTCAGGTGGCCGTATACGGTGGTCACGTTGTTCGCATGCGCGAGGATCACCAGGTTGCCGTAGCCGCCCTGGCGGCCGACGAAATCGACCGTGCCGTTGGCGACTGCCTTGATCGGCGTGCCGATCGGCGCCGCGTAATCGATGCCGCGGTGGGCCCGCATTTCCTGCAGGATGGGATGGTAACGGGCGTTGCTGAAGCCGGAACTGATGCGGCTGAACTCGAGCGGCGAGCGCAGGAAGGTGCGGCGCAGGCTCAGGCCTCCCGGTGTGTAGTAACCGCCCTGACCGGGCTCGGTCTCGAACCAGACGCCCTGGAACACGCGGCGGCCATTGAGGAACTCGGCGGCCACGACGCGTCCGACACGTACCCGCTCGCCCTGGTGATAGAACGATTCATAGACGACGGTAAAGGTGTCGCCGCGGCGCAGGTCGCGATGGAAGTCGATGTCCGACGAGAACATCTCGGCCATCTGCGTGGCGATCGCATCCGGCAGGTTCGCCGCATCGGTCGCCGCGAACAGCGAACTGCGGATCTCGCCCGACTTCATCTCGATACGCCGCTCGAGCTCGAGCGGGTGTTCGCTCGCGCTGAAGCGGTCACCTTCGCCGCGTTCCAGTCGCAGGACCGTACCTTGGCCGGTGGCGTACTCGAGCCAGTGCAGGTCGCCGCTGGTGTCGGTCTTGGCACGCACTGCACGTCCGGGCGCCAACTGGTGCAGCGGTCGCATGGCACGGTCGTTGCGGATGAAGTCGATCGCCGAGGCATCACGGATGTCGAGTCGCGCCAGCACGGCCGACACGGTGTCGCCGCGGGTCACGCGCTCTTCGCGCACGAAGTGGCTGCCGTCATAGACGGGCTCGGCGGAGGGAATCCGGATCGATTCGATCACCGTGCGCAATTCCAGCGGGCGGGTCTCGGTGTCGGGTGCTATGCCGAAGGCAGCGGCGACGCCGAACAAAGGTATGGCAGCCAGCAGCGCCCACCCACGGCGACGGCCGGAGTTGAAAACCTTTTCCGCTAGAATCGATGGATGCGAGAGGTGATCGGTTGGTTTAGTCATTGATGCACCTGAATTTTTCCCGAGATTAACAGAAAACCCGGCAATGCCCCGGCCTCCGACGGCGGTGCCGGCGTCGACCAGCGGAATGCCGTGGACATCGAACAGAAAAGCAGTGCTTCGTTAACGGCCGCAGGCGATCCGCCTTCAGCCGGGTCGGCCGCGGCCATCACCACGCCGGTGGAGTCCCAGCTGGCGCTGATCGAGCGCGGCGCGGTGGATCTCATATCCCGGGCCGATCTTGCCGATCGCCTGCGCACCGGGCGCCCGTTGCGGATCAAGGCCGGTTTCGACCCGACTGCCCCCGACCTGCACCTGGGCCATACGGTCCTGCTGACAAAGCTGCGGCAGTTCCAGGAACTCGGCCATCAGGTGATCTTCCTGATCGGCGACTTCACCGGGATGATCGGCGACCCGACCGGCAAGTCGGCGACCCGGCCGCCGCTGACCCGCGAGCAGGTCGCGGCGAATGCCGAAACCTATCGTCAGCAGGTGTTCAAGGTGCTCGACGAGGCGCGGACCGAGGTGGCCTTCAATTCCACCTGGTTCGACCTCATGAGCGCTGCCGACATGATCCGTCTGGCGGGTACGCACACCGTTGCCCGGATGCTCGAGCGGGACGATTTCAGCAAGCGGTACCGCGGCGGGCTGCCGATCGCGATCCATGAGTTCCTCTATCCCCTGGTGCAGGGATACGACTCGGTGGCGCTGCGCGCCGATGTCGAACTCGGCGGGACTGACCAGACCTTCAACCTGCTGATGGGCCGCGAACTGCAGCGCCATCATGGCCAGGCGCCGCAGGTGGTGCTGACCATGCCTCTGCTCGAGGGGCTGGACGGTGTGAACAAGATGTCGAAGTCGCTGGGCAACTACATCGGCATCACCGATGCGCCGGACGACATGTTCGGCAAGCTCATGTCGGTCTCCGACGAGTTGATGTGGAGGTATCTCGATCTTCTGTCCCTGCAGCCGACCGGTGTGATCGGCACCTGGCGGCGCGAGGTCGAGGCGGGGCGCAACCCGCGAGAGATCAAGGTCGAGCTGGGGCGCGAGATCGTGGCGCGGTTCCACGGGGCCGCTGCCGCTGCACAGGCCGTGGAGGCGTTCGATGCGCGATTCCGCAGGGACGAGGTGCCGGCCGACCTGCCGGAGCTCGCGATCGAGGCGGGGCCATCAGGGCTCGCGATGCCCCAGCTGCTGAAGGCGGCGGGCCTTGTCGCCAGTACGTCGGAGGCCCTGCGCCTCATCGGCCAGGGGGCAGTGAAGGTCGATGGCGAGCGCCTGGAAGACAAGGCACGCGTGCTGATGCCTGGAACGGTCGTGCTGCTGCAGGTCGGCAAGCGGCGCTTTGCGCGGGTGAAACTGGGCTGAAAGCCGCGTGGTTGCTGGGTCAACGTCTCTTAAATACGACTCGGAATGTGTGCACCTCGAAATTCAATGTGTCTTTGTGATGAAAAGTGCTTGACGACTCGAATTCAGTCGCTATAATTCCGCTTCTTTGCAGCAAACGAGTCACCCGGAACCGCCCGAAACAACGAGCCTCCGATGATTCGAACCGGTGGGTACGAACCAGTTGTTCGCAACGCCCGGTCCCGCAAGACGCTCTTTAACAAACTACAGCCGATAGGTGTGGGTGCTTGATACAGGCGGGTGGAAGGATTCGTGAGGGTCGCAAGGCCCGAGTGGATCTGGAAGCTTGAAGAGATCGAGTACTTGCACGAAACATGAAGATGGGTGTTTGTCTGGTCTGGGCGCAAGCCTGGGTTGGATAGATGCCTGGCTTCGGAAATTTCTGCGAGCGAAAACTATTTGCATAGGATTTAAACTGAAGAGTTTGATCCTGGCTCAGATTGAACGCTGGCGGCATGCCTTACACATGCAAGTCGAACGCGAAAGGGAGCAATCCTGAGTAGAGTGGCGAACGGGTGAGTAATGCATCGGAACGTGTCCCGTAGTGGGGGATAACCCATCGAAAGGTGGGCTAATACCGCATACGACCTGAGGGAGAAAGCCGGGGATCGCAAGACCTGGCGCTATGGGAGCGGCCGATGTCCGATTAGCTAGTTGGTGAGGTAAAAGCTCACCAAGGCGACGATCGGTAGCTGGTCTGAGAGGATGATCAGCCACACTGGGACTGAGACACGGCCCAGACTCCTACGGGAGGCAGCAGTGGGGAATTTTGGACAATGGGGGAAACCCTGATCCAGCCATGCCGCGTGAGTGAAGAAGGCCTTCGGGTTGTAAAGCTCTTTCGGCCGGAACGAAATCGCATTCTTTAATAGAGGGTGTGGATGACGGTACCGGAAGAAGAAGCACCGGCTAACTACGTGCCAGCAGCCGCGGTAATACGTAGGGTGCGAGCGTTAATCGGAATTACTGGGCGTAAAGCGTGCGCAGGCGGTTACATAAGCCAGATGTGAAATCCCCGGGCTTAACCTGGGAACTGCATTTGGGACTGTGTGGCTTGAGTATGGCAGAGGGAGGTGGAATTCCACGTGTAGCAGTGAAATGCGTAGAGATGTGGAGGAACACCGATGGCGAAGGCAGCCTCCTGGGCCAATACTGACGCTCATGCACGAAAGCGTGGGGAGCAAACAGGATTAGATACCCTGGTAGTCCACGCCCTAAACGATGTCGACTAGTTGTTGGGGGCTATATGCCCTTAGTAACGCAGCTAACGCGTGAAGTCGACCGCCTGGGGAGTACGGCCGCAAGGTTAAAACTCAAAGGAATTGACGGGGACCCGCACAAGCGGTGGATGATGTGGTTTAATTCGATGCAACGCGAAGAACCTTACCTACCCTTGACATGTACCGAACCCCGCAGAGATGTGGGGGTGCTCGAAAGAGAGCGGTAACACAGGTGCTGCATGGCTGTCGTCAGCTCGTGTCGTGAGATGTTGGGTTAAGTCCCGCAACGAGCGCAACCCTTGCCACTAATTGCCACCATTCAGTTGGGCACTTTAGTGGGACTGCCGGTGACAAACCGGAGGAAGGTCGGGACGACGTCAAGTCCTCATGGCCCTTATGGGTAGGGCTACACACGTCATACAATGGCGCATACAGAGGGTCGCCAACCCGCGAGGGGGAGCTAATCTCAGAAAGTGCGTCGTAGTCCGGATTGCTCTCTGCAACTCGAGAGCATGAAGTCGGAATCGCTAGTAATCGCGGATCAGAATGCCGCGGTGAATACGTTCCCGGGTCTTGTACACACCGCCCGTCACACCATGGGAGTGGGTTTCACCAGAAGCAGCTAGCCTAACCGCAAGGAGGGCGGCTACCACGGTGAGATTCATGACTGGGGTGAAGTCGTAACAAGGTAGCCGTATCGGAAGGTGCGGCTGGATCACCTCCTTTCTAGATAAAACGCCTGTATTTGAAGCACCCACAACCTATCGGCTGGGTCTGTAGCTCAGCCGGTTAGAGCACCGTCTTGATAAGGCGGGGGTCGATGGTTCGAATCCATCCAGACCCACCATCTGGCCGCCGGGTCGCTGCGCGTGTGCAGCGGTCCTACGGTTGGACACGGGGGTGTAGCTCAGTTGGGAGAGCGCCTGCTTTGCAAGCAGGAGGTCATCGGTTCGATCCCGTTCACCTCCACCATCTGCTTCCATCCGCGGTGCCATCCGAAACAACAGCAGTTGCCCGCCAGGGTTCAGGCATCAGCGCCTCAGTGGATGTTCCACCGAGCGCTGATGCGTGATTCCTTCGGGAGTCGTCGGCTGATCTTTAAAAATACGGAAGAAACGAGACGTTCATTGCCAGGTGTGGCAGCGGACTCGGTGCGCGGTTTGCATCGGGAAGGCGGTCACGTAATGGCGATGGGCATCTGGGTTATGGATTGCGTCTTTGCGACGCCGGAACATCGGCTGCGTGAAGAAGCACAAGCGTATGAGAAGTGGCAACTTGTGATCCTTGCAGTCGGCGTGCAGTCGTACGACGAGTGCGGGGTTATAGGGTCAAGTGACTAAGCGCACGAGGTGGATGCCTTGGCGATGATAGGCGACGAAGGA